>NZ_CP045393.1:3227011-3549712 GCF_009363655.1 Roseovarius sp. THAF27 | reverse complement strand
TCGGTATAGGCGAAGAGCTCAGTCATCGGCGGGCTTTCTTGCAAGGATCGTGACCCATTCCGCCACCGACCCGTCAAGGCCGGTATCGGCGCCGGTGCGCGTCTCGACCGGGTGCAGGCCCGCCGCGCGCAGAAGGCCGGCAAGCTCGGTTTCGGTGACATAGGTATAGAGCCGCCCGAGCGTGTCGCGGTGTTCGCCGGTGCCGGTTTTCATGCCGATGTGAAAAAGTCCGCCGGGTCTCAGCGCGGTCACGAGGGCGGCCAGATGGCGGGGCAGGTCGGCGCGGGGCGCGTGCAGGAGCGAGAAATTCGCCCAGATCGCGTCATAGGCCGCGACTTCATCGATATCGTCGAATTTCGCGAGACGGGCGGTCACGCCCGGTTGCGCCTCTGCGAGGGCGACCATTTCCGGCGTGGCGTCGGTGGCCGTGACCGCGTGACCCTCGGCGGCCATGATGCCCGAAGCGATGCCGGGGCCGCAGCCGAGGTCGAGGATGCTGCTGCCGGGGGCGAGGTTGTCGAGAAAGAGGCGCAGCACCGGGTCCTTGCCCGCGTCCTTCGTCACGTCGGCATAACGCGCGGCCTCGGACCCGTAGACCCGGATGGTCTGGTCGTCGTGGCTCATTGCGTGAGGCCGATCACGAGGCAGAGCACGACCACGGCGGTGATGACCAGGCGCAGGCGCATCCACCAGTTCGGCGCCACCCCGTCGCGCCAGAACAGCCAGTCCAGCGCGAGGATGCCGGCGAAGCCGACGATCAGCATGATCCCGGCCTTGTAGGCGCCGCCGCCTTGGGTGAAGAACACCCAGAGCGCGGGAATGACCGAAAGCACATAGCCGGTGGTGGCCGAGGGGCCGGTCATGCGCGTGGCAAACCCCCAGAGCACCCCGGACATGAAGCTGAGGATCACCGCGCCGTAGAACAGCCCCACGTAAGGACCGACGAAGCGGGGACCGACCACGCGCTGGGTCCAGATCGCCAGATCGGGCCAGAGCACGGTCAGCGCGCTCCACAGGAACGGCAGCAGGCCGGCCAGTGCCAGGATCAGGGGTGTGCGGGGGATCTCGTTCACGGGGCGGGGCGGTCCTTGGCTGCAAGCGTCGGAGTTGGTTTAGAAGGCCGCCCCGGCGGGATCAAGTGTCAGACATGTCGCGCGCCCGGTGTTTCAGCGTGCGGATTAGACGGACGGAGCGGGCGAGAGCCGTGAATCCGGTGCCAAGCGCGGTCACGATCAGCGCGACAAGCAGGGCGTGGCGCGTCTCAAAAAGTCCCAGTTCGATGGCCGACAGGACCGCACCGGCGGTGATCGCGGCCATGCGCTGCGGCTTGGCGAAGGGGCCCGAGAAATCCGAGCCCAGCCCCTCGGCCCGGCCGAGTTCGCGGATATAGGCGGTGGCGATGGCCAACGCGCCGCCCAGCAGGCCGAGCGCGAGTTGCCCGGTGGCCAGCCCCGCGCCGGTCAGGATCAGCAGGTCGTCGGCGCGGTCCGGGGCCTCGTTCCAGAAGGGGCCGTCGGGTTCGGACTTGCCGCCCTCGACGGCGACCATCCCGTCGAAAAGATTGCAGAGCAGGCGCAGCTGACAGCCGAGCGCGGCGAGAAGCAGCAGGACGATGGCGGCGGTCGTACCCGTGTGGGCGGAGGCCCAGAAGGCGAGGCAGGCCAGCGCCGCGAAGAGGATGGAGCCCTGGCTGATGCGGTTGGGGGTCAGCGACGTGCGGCTGAGCCAGCGGGCGGTGCGGCGCGCCCAGCCGGTGTCGCGGCTGTTCAGGGGGCGGCGGGTGTCGGTCATGGGGCGTGCCTCAGGCGGTGGTTGTAAAGCGCGGCGTAACTGGTGGCGACGGTGACGGGCAAGGCGAGTGTCGTGGCGATTTCCGGCGTGCCGACGGCGCGGTGCACGAGCGACAGCAGCGTGACCGATATGGCCGCGCAGGCAAGGGGCGACAGGATCAGGCCGGGCAGCCCCGAGATGCGCGGCAGCAGGTGTTCGATCACCGCTTTCAGGGCAAGAGTGATCGTGGCCGAGAGAACGCCCTGCACGACGCCGGAGACCAAGGGCGTGGGCATCGGGTGCGCCGCGTTGGCAAAGACCGCCCAGCCGCCCATCAGAACGAAACCGCCTGCCATGTGCGCGAGGTTCGAGCGTTCGAGGCTCACGTCAGCGACCAGTAGTACCGGGTCAGGTGAAAGAAGAGCGGGGCCGAGAAGACGACGGAATCGAGGCGGTCGATGAAGCCGCCGTGACCGGCGATCATGTGGCCCCAGTCCTTGACGCCCCGATCACGCTTGATGGCCGACATGACCAGCCCGCCGAAGAACCCGGCGAGCGTGATGACGAGCGACATGCCCGCCGCCTGCAAGGGTGTGAACGGCGTGATCCAGAAAAGCGCGGTGCCGATCAGCGTGGCCGAGGCGACGCCGCCGATGAGCCCTTCCCAGGTCTTGGAGGGCGAAAGCGAGGGCGCGACGGGATGGCGGCCGAAGAGCTTGCCCCAGGTGTATTGCAGGACGTCCGACAGCTGGACCACCACGATGAGGAAGGCGATGAGCAGGACGTTGCGCGCCTCGAAACCGGGGATGTCGAGGAAGAGGAGCGCGGGCACGTGGCTGGCGCAGAAGACGCAGATCATCAGCGCCCATTGCATCTGGCTGATGCGGACCAGGAAATTGCGGCTGTCGCCCTGCAACACCGCGATGATGGGCAGGATGAGGAAGGCGTAGACCGGGATCAAGAGCGACCACATGCCGTACCATTCGTCCCAGATGAGCCAGTATTGCGCCGGCAGGATCACGAAGAAGGCGCAGGCGATGGCCCAGTGGTCGGACGCGCGGCGGGTGGTCAGCGTCACGAATTCGCGCAGGGCGGCGAAGGAGGTGAAGGCGAAAAGCGCGATCACGCCGCCTCGCCCGGCGAGGAAGGCAACGGCGAGAAACGCCGTCATGCCCCACCAGGCAAGGATGCGGGCGTTGAGGTTCTCGATGGTGGCGTTGGAGCCATCCGGCGCGATGCGCTGCTTGAGCACGTAGCCGATCCCGCTGGCGACGATGAGGATGCCGATTATGCCCGCCAGCAGGGTCAGGAAATCCGCGTGCGTTTCGTTCATGCCCGGGCCTCCTCTGCCTGTGTGTCATCGGCCGGGGCGAGCGCCAAGAGGGCGGTTTCGGCCCGCTTGAGGAAATCCTTGCGCTCCTCGCCTGGCGCGACGCGGATTGGCGCACCGAAGGTGACGGTGCACAGAAGCGGGATCGGCACCAGCTTGCCCTTGGGCATGACGTCGTTGAGGTTGTCGATCCAGACCGGGACCAGGTCCACCTCTGGGCGGGCGTCGGAGATGTTGTAGAGCCCGCTCTTGAACGGCAGGAGGGGTTTGTCGGTGGTGTTGCGCGTGCCCTCGGGGAAGATGATGAGCGAGGCGCCGGTGTCGAGCCCTTCGAGGATGAGCTTCATCGGGTCCTCGTTCCGGGTCTCGTTGTTGCGGTCGATCAGGACCGCGTTGAAGACATCGCGGCCGATGAAGGTCTTGAGCGGGGATTTGAGCCAGTAATCCGCGCCGGCAACAGGGCGTGTCCCGCGGCGCAGGTTCGGGGGCAGGACCGTCCAGATCAGTATGAAATCGCCGTTGGATGTGTGGTTCGCGAAATAGACCCGCTGGACGGGTTCGGGCTCGGAGCCGTCCCATACGGCGCGAACGGCCGTGATAAGCCGCGCGAAGGTGGTGATGGCGCTGCCGGTCAACCAGGCAAGGAAGCTGCGTGTCACGTGATGGGTCCCGTCTTTCGGGGCAGCCTACAGTTACAGGGTGAATTGGGAAGACAGGAAATCCTGACCCCGGCGAAGAGGTCCCGGGTCAGGCCCGGGACGGGCTGCGCGGGTTGCCGCGTCGTGCCATTGCCCGGCGGTGTGGCGCGGGCAGAAGGCTGGGGGACCAGCGGGTTCCGCCGACAGAATGCCGAAGCGGGCAAGGCCTTCAGGCGGGTTCGCGCAGGACCCGTGGGACCTTGAATTCGACGTTTTCCTGCGCGGTTTCGACCTGTTCGATGGTCACGTCGAAACGGTCGCGAAAGGCGTCGATGACCTCGTTGATCAGCACTTCGGGTGCCGAAGCGCCTGCCGTGATGCCCATGGTGGTGATGCCGTCCAGCGCGCGCCAGTCGATATCCGCGGCGCGCTGCACCAGCTGCGCGTAGGAACAGCCCGCGCGGGCGCCGACCTCGACCAGGCGTTTGGAGTTGGAGGAGTTGGGCGCGCCCACGACCAGCATCGCCTCGGCCTTTTCGGCCATCGCCTTTACCGCCTCCTGCCGGTTGGTGGTGGCATAGCAGATGTCTTCCTTGTGGGGGCCGACGATGTCGGGGAAGCGGGCCTGGAGCGCCTGGACGATATCGGCGGTGTCGTCGACCGACAGCGTGGTCTGCGTCACGAAGGCGAGACGCGCGGGATCGCGCACCTCGACCCGGCCCACGTCTTCGGGCGTTTCGACGAGCAACACGTCGCCGGTGGGCAGCTGGCCCATCGTGCCGATGGTCTCGGGGTGGCCGGCATGGCCGATCATGATGATCTGCAGCCCGTTCGCGGCATGGCGCTCGGCCTCGATATGGACCTTGGAGACAAGCGGGCAGGTCGCATCGACATAGACCATTTCGCGCGACGCGGCCTCGGCCGGGACCGCCTTGGGCACGCCATGCGCCGAAAAGATCACCGGGCGGTCGTCGGGGCATTCGTCGAGCTCTTCGACGAAGACCGCGCCCTTGGCGCGCAGGTCGTCCACCACGTACTTGTTATGCACGATCTCGTGCCGGACATAGACCGGCGCGCCCCATTTCCCGAGTGCCATCTCGACGATCTTGATGGCGCGGTCGACCCCGGCGCAAAAGCCGCGCGGGGCTGCGAGATAGAGGGTGAGGGGCGGTTTGGTCATGGACACTCCTGTTCCCTCAAGACGTAAGGGTTGCGGCGTGCGGCGTCCAGTGGTGGGTGGCAAATCGGGGCGCGAGGTGCGGCCGCTTTCGGCTGCCCCCGGCCCCGTTTCCCGGCGGCTCGTTCAGGCCGAGGCTTGCTGACGCTCTTGCGAATCTTCGCGCGGCGGGCGTCCGATGACCTCCTTGAGGTCTTCGAGTTCGATGAAGTTGTCGGCCTGGCGGCGCAGGTCGTCGGAGATCATCGGCGGTTGGCTGCGGATGGTGGAGACCACGGATACGCGAACGCCCTGGCGTTGAAGGCTTTCGACCAGCGGGCGGAAATCGCCGTCGCCGGAGAACAGAACGATGTGGTCGATCCGCGGGGCAAGCTCCATGGCGTCCACCGTCAATTCGATGTCCATGTTGCCCTTCACCTTACGGCGACCCTGGCTGTCGGTGTATTCCTTGGCCGGCTTGGTGACCATGGTGAAACCGTTGTAGTTGAGCCAGTCGACAAGCGGGCGGATCGGAGAGTAGTCGTCGTTTTCCAGCAGCGCCGTGTAGTAGAAGGCTCGCAAAAGCTTGCCACGACGCATGAATTCCGTTCGCAGCAGCTTGTAGTCGATATCGAACCCGAGCGCCTTGGCCGCAGCGTACAAGTTCGAACCGTCGATGAACAGCGCGAGCCGCTCGTCCTTGTAAAACATAAAATGTCCTTCCGAGTGTGTTTGCCCTGCCGCAACGGTGTACTAATGGAGTGGATTTGAAACCGGACAGGACTAGTCGGTGTACCTAGGAGTTTAGTTTGCGCTACGCAAGCGTTTAGATTGTATAGAGGATAAGTCGGTCACATGCCTGAGCAACTATTCCTGATAGCATTGGGCGGGAATTTGCCGTCCGATACGGGGGCGCCGGAGACGACCCTGCGCGCGGCGCTGGCCCAGTTGCCGAGGGCGGGCGCGCGCGTTGTGGCAGTCAGTCGCCTGTATGAAACGCCCTGTTTTCCCGCGGGGGCGGGGCCGGATTACGTGAACGCCGCCGCCGTTCTGGCCTTCGACGGCGATCCTGCGGAAATGTTGCAACTTTTACACGAAATCGAATCCGCGTTCGGACGGGCACGGCAGCAGCGCTGGGGCCAGCGCACGCTGGACCTGGACCTGCTGGCGGCAGGTGCGCAGGTCTTGCCGGACCGGGCCACGTACGAGGCCTGGCGCGCGCTGCCGCTGGAGCAGCAGATGCGGCGGACCCCCGACAACCTGATCCTGCCGCATCCGCGGATGCATGAGCGGGCTTTCGTCCTGGTGCCGCTGAATGACGTCGCGTCCGATTGGGTTCATCCGGTGCTGGAACGCAGCGTGGCGGCGATGCTGGCGGACCTGCCCGCTGACGCCCGGGCAGAGGTGCGGGCGCTGGACTGATTCTGTGCTTGTAAACACCTGCCCGAGGCTTTAAATGAAGGGCTTCTTGAGACTTTGCCCTATCCGGAGGCCCCATGGCGCGCGTAACCACAGAAGACTGCGTTGATAAAGTTCCGAACCGCTTCGACCTGGTGATGCTGGCGGCACACCGCGCGCGCGAGATCTCGTCGGGGTCGCCGATCACCGTGGACCGCGACAACGACAAGAACCCGGTCGTGGCGCTGCGCGAGATCGCCGAGGAAACGCAAGGTGCCGACGACCTGCGCGAACGGCTGATCGAATCGAACCAGAGCCAGATCGAGGTCGACGAGCCGGAAGACGATTCCATGGCGCTGCTGATGGGCGAGGAAGCCGAGAAGCCGGCCGACGACGACATGTCGGAAGAAAAACTGCTGCGTGCGCTTATGGAGGCGCAGGGCCAGGGCTGAACCCCTGCGCGCGGACGGGTGATGGAAAGCGGACCAGATGATTGGTGCTGATACGCTTGTCGATCTTGTCCGCGCCTATAATCCGAAAAGCCATAGCGATCTGATCCGTGACGCCTATGCGTTCGGAATGGAGATGCACGAGGGCCAGACGCGGCACTCCGGGGAGCCCTATTTCAGTCATCCGGTGGCGGTCGCCGCTATTCTGACGGAACAGCGGCTGGATGATGCGACCATCATCACGGCTCTGCTTCACGACACGATCGAGGATACGCGCGCGTCCTACAACGCCGTGGCCGAGCGGTTCGGCGGAGAGATCGCCGACCTCGTGGACGGCGTGACCAAGCTGACCAACCTGCAGCTGTCCAGCACCGAGACCCAGCAGGCCGAGAACTTCCGCAAGCTGTTCATGGCGATGTCGAAGGACATGCGCGTGATCCTGGTGAAGCTGGCCGACCGGCTGCACAACATGCGCACGATCCGCGCGATGCGGCCCGAAAAGCAGCTGAAGAAAGCGCGCGAGACGATGGATATCTTCGCGCCGCTGGCCGGCCGGATGGGGATGCAGTGGATGCGCGAAGAGCTGGAGGACCTGGCGTTCCGCGTGATCAACCCCGAGGCACGCGCGTCGATCATGCGGCGCTTCATCACCTTGCAGCGCGAGGCGGGCGACGTGATAGAGCGGATCACCGGCGACATGCGGCTGGAATTGCAGGAGGCCGGGATCAAGGCCGAGATCCTTGGCCGCGCCAAGAAACCCTATTCGATCTGGCGCAAGATGCAGGAAAAGGAGATGGGCTTTTCCCGGCTGAGCGACATCTACGGGTTTCGCATCATCACCGCGTCCGAGGATGACTGTTACCGCACGTTGGGGGTGATCCATCGCCGCTGGCGGGCGGTGCCGGGGCGGTTCAAGGACTATATCAGCCAGCCCAAGTCGAACGGCTATCGCTCGATTCACACCACTGTGTCGGGCCGCGACGGCAAGCTGGTCGAGGTGCAGTTGCGCACCCGCCAGATGCACGAGGTGGCCGAGACGGGCGTGGCGGCGCACTGGTCCTACCGCGACGGCGTGCCGGCGGAGAACCCGTTTGCCGTCGACCCGGCCAAGTGGATTTCCAGCCTTACCGAGCAGTTCGACAGCGAGGAGGACCACGACGAGTTCCTCGAGGCGGTGAAGCTGGAAATGTACGCCGACCAAGTGTTCTGCTTCACGCCGAAGGGGGACGTGGTGAAGCTGCCACGGGGGGCGACGCCGATCGATTTCGCATATGCCATCCACACGCGAATCGGCAATGGCTGTGTCGGCGCCAAGGTCGACGGGATGCGCGTGCCGCTGTGGACCCGGATCAAGAACGGCCAGTCCGTGGAGGTGATCACCGCCGACGGGCAGACGCCGCAGGCGACGTGGCTGGATATCGCCACGACGGGCAAGGCGCGCGCCGCCATTCGCCGGGCCCTGCGCGAGGTCGACCGAGACCGTTACATCCGGTTGGGCCGGGAACTGGCGCGCGCGGCGTTCGAGCATGTGGGCAAGAAGCCCACCGACAAGGCGCTGGAACGTGCCGCCAAGACCCTGCGCCTGAAGGGGCGTGACGAGGTTCTGGCCCGGCTGGGAAGTGCCGAGTTGACCACCAGCCGCGTTCTGAACGCGGTCTACCCGGACCTTGCGCCGGACACCGGCAACGAGGTGGGGCTGGACCGTGCCGTTGTCGGGCTTGAGCCGGACCAGCGGTTTGACCGTGCCCCCTGTTGCCAGCCGCTGCCGGGGGAGCGGATCGTGGGGATCACCTATCGCGGCAAGGGCGTGGTGGTCCATTCGATCGACTGCGAGAATCTGCAGCGCTACGAGGAACAGCCTGAGCGCTGGATGGACCTGCAATGGCACGGCGGCACGCATGCTGCCGTCTACGAGGCGACGCTGAATGTGACGATCGGCAACGATGCGGGGGTACTGGGACGTATTTGCACGTTGATCGGAGAGCAGAAGGCCAATATCTCGGACCTGACATTCGTGGATCGCAAACCGGACTTTTACCGGCTGCTGATAGATGTCGAGCTGCGCGACGCGGAACATCTGCATGGCGTCATCTCGGTGCTGGATGCGGAAAGCGATGTAGCCACGGTGGAACGGTTCCGCGACCCCGGTCGGCTGGCGGCCAGTGGCGGAACGGAACAGAGCTGACCCAGAGGAGCCGCGCCCCGTGGTTTTCAAACGCCGTGACAGACTGCCTTGGTGGAAGGCCACGTTACGGTTTCTCTGGCCGAGATCCGGCTGGACGCGGGCGTTTCATTACGTGCGGCACCGCGTCAGGCGTCTGCCCGACCCGCCGCACCGAATCGCCCGGGGGGTTTTCGCCGGGGTCTTCGTCAGCTTTTCGCCGTTCTTCGGGCTGCACTTTCTGCTGGCCGCCGTGGTGGCGTCGATCTTGCGCGGCAACATCGTGGCTGCGCTCCTGTCGACCTTCTTCGGCAACCCGCTGACCTTTGTCTTCATCGGCGCGTCTTCGCTGCAGACCGGATATTTCATGCTCGGGCTGCGCAACAATCCCGACCTGGAGGCGCATGGCACGCTCGGCAGCAAGTTCGTCGATGCGGGGCGGGACCTGAAAGACAACCTTTGGGCGATCTTCAACGAGCAAAGCGCCGACTGGAGCCGGCTGACCGTCTTTTACGACGAGGTGTTTTTTCCCTACATGGTCGGCGGATTGATCCCCGGAACCATCGCCGGCCTGACCTGCTATTATGTCAGCCTGCCATTGATCCAGGCCTATCAGAACCGGCGCAAGGGAATGCTCAAGGCCAAGCTGGCCGCGATCCGCGAAAAGGCGGCGGAGAAGGCGGCCGAGAAGGCCGCGGCAAAGAAGGCCAGGGATGGCGCCAATGACAAGGCTGACGCGGAGCCCGAGAAGCACTAGGGTCAGGAACGAGTCGTTACCCTTGCTCTGGAGGATGTCATGAGTGATGCCGGAAAACTGCGCCTTGGCGTGAATATCGACCATGTGGCGACGGTGAGAAATGCCCGCGGCGGCGCCACCCCCGATCCGGTACGCGCCGCCAAATTGGCCGAGGAGGCCGGGGCGGACGGGATCACCGCACACCTGCGCGAGGACCGCAGGCATATTTCGGACGCGGATATCGACGGGCTGATGGCGGCGCTGAAGGGACCCTTGAACTTCGAGATGGCCGCGACCGAGGAAATGCAGAAAATCGCCCTGCGCCACAAGCCGCACGCGGTTTGCCTGGTGCCCGAAAAACGCGAGGAGCGCACGACCGAGGGCGGGCTGGAGGTGGCGCGCGAGGAAAACCGGCTGGCGCATTTCATCGCGCCGCTGCGCGAGGCGGGGTGCCGCGTGTCGATCTTCATCGCCGCGGACCGCCGCCAGATCGAGGCGGCGCACCGGATCGGGGCCGAGGTGATCGAGCTGCATACCGGGGCCTATTGCGATGCCCATGCCGAGGGAAATTTTCAGGCGCGGGACAGGGAACTGGCCGCCCTGAGGGACATGTCGGCCTTTGCCGATTCGCTGGGGCTGGAAGTGCACGCGGGTCACGGGCTGACCTATGAGACGGTGCAGCCGGTGGCGGCGTTTCCGGAGGTCATGGAACTCAATATCGGGCATTTCCTGATTGGCGAGTCGATCTTTCGCGGGCTGGAGCCGGCGATCGGGGAAATGCGGCGCCTGATGGACGAGGCGCGGGCAGATCCGCAGCGCATCGCCGGATGATCTGGCTGCGTTACAGCGCCGTCTTTCTGGCCGTGGCTATCGGCGTGTCCCAGGCGGTGCGCTTGTTGGGGATCACCAAGGACGAGATGCTGGGCTCGGCGGCGCAGATCATCGTGCCGGCGATGATCGCCGCGCTGATCGAAGGGCAGCAATATGTGCGCCGGCACGGGGCTTTGCCCGGCGCGCGCCGGGCCTGGAGCTTTGCCTTCATCGGAACGCTCGTCGCCACGTCTCTGAACGTGGCGCTGGCCTATGCGGGACCCGGCCTCGCGCCCGAGTTCGCCAAACTGGCCATCGCCGTGCCGGGCTCGCAGCAATTCGTGACGCTGCTGTTGATGTATGCGGGCGGTTACCTGCTGGCCAACCGCTTTTTCTTCGGCATCGGTGCGGGCAACACGGTGAGCCGCGACAAGGCCCGTGAAGAACGGGGTTTGAAATGACCGGCGGTGGCGATGTGGCACTATGGACCTCGGTGGCGAGCTTCGCCTTTGCCGCCGGATCACCAGGACCCGCGACGCTGGCGGTCGCAGGAACGGCGATGGCAAAGGGGCGCCGGGCCGGTGTTGCGATGGCGCTTGGGCTCGCGCTCGGGCTGACAGTATGGGGCGTGCTGGCCGGGCTGGGCCTGGGATTGCTAATCGCGCATTTCGCGCCGGCGCTGCTGTTGCTGAAACTTGCCGGCGCGGCGTATCTTTTTTACCTCGCGGCGATGTCCGCGCGTTCGGCGATGCAGCCGGTCGCGGAACTGGATGCGGGCGGACAGGCTTCGGCGAGGGCAGGTGCCGGCATGTTCCGTCGTGGGCTGTTGCTGAACCTTTTGAACCCCAAGGCCGTGCTGGCCTGGGTTGCAGCACTTGCGTTGGGAAGCGCGGGGCCGGTGACGATCGCGGTCTGCGCCGGTGTAGGCCTGGCGCTTTACCTTTTCTACGCGACGATCTTTTCCAGGGCGGCGGTCCGGGCGGCCTACCGGAGGTTTCGGCGCGGTCTCGACGCTTTTTTCGCCGGGTTCTTCGGCCTGGCCGGAGCGCGGCTGTTGGTCTGGAAAGCGGAGCAATGAGGCAAGTATGTGCGGCTGTGGCCCTGGCGACGGCCTTACCACCCGCCATTGGCCCTGAGGACCGGACATTGCGATTTACCCTGAACCAGGCGACCGGCGGGATTGGCGCCAGCCTGCAGTGACGGTGCGGTGGTTGCGTTGGCGCACGCTTGCCGCTCTGCTCTTGGGGGCGTGGGCGTTGTGGACGCTGGAGGCCGCGCGGGGCGGGGTCGAAATCGACGAGATGCGGGTGGGGCCGACCCCGGTGACGATCTGGGGCGCGGAGAATACCGGTCCGGCGGTCGTCATGGCCCACGGCTTTGCCGGATCGCGGCAGATGATGCAGGGCTATGGCCTGGTGCTGGCGCAGGCCGGGTACCGGGTCTATGCCTTCGATTTCCTGGGCCACGGGCGGCATCCGCAGCCGATGTCGGGGGATGTGACGGCGGTGGACGGCACCACGCGGCTGTTGGTGAACCAGACACTGGAAGTGATCGACGCCGCGCGCGCGAACGACGGCGACATCGCGCTGGTCGGGCATTCCATGGCCACGGATGTGCTGGTGCGGGCGGCGCGCGAGGTCGAGGGTATCGGGCCGCTGGTGTTGCTGGCCACCTTTTCCGGCGCGATTACGGCCGAGGCGCCCGATGACGTGCTGATGATCACCGGCGCGTGGGAGCCGCGCTTGCAGGGGTTCGCGGCTGATGCGGTGGCGGAGGCCGCGGCGGGCGTGCGACGCGAGGCCATGATTGCCCCGGCGGTGGAGCACGTGGCGATCCTGCACTCGCGTGCGGGGCGAAAAGCAACGCTCGACTGGCTGAACACATATTACGGGCGGCACGCCGAGGTGCCCGTGCCGCAGACAGGCTGGGCGCTGATCGGAATGCTGGCGGCAATCACGATGCTGTTCGCGCCCGTGGCGCAGCTGTTTCCGGCACGAGACGTGCCGATGCGCGCCCTGTCATGGCGGCGGTTCGCCGGCGTGGTCTGTGCGCCGATGCTTGTCACCCCGGTGGTGGCGGCGCCGGTGGAAACGCAGGTTTTGCCCGTTCTGGTGGCGGATTACCTGGCGCTGCACCTGTTGATCTATGGCGTGATCCAGCTAGCCGTTCTGTGGGTCACGAGCGCGCGACCCGGCGCGTTCAGTGTCACGGGAGGGGTCCTCGTGCTGATATGGACCGTGGGCCTTTTCGGGTTCGCGCTGGATCGGTACGGGGCCAATTTCTGGCCCGTGCCGGAGCGGTGGGGGATCATCGCCGCGCTGGCCCTTGGCGCGGTGCCGTTCATGCTGGCCGACGCGTGGTCGGTGCACGGTGCGGGACCCGCCCGCCGCGTGGTGGCCCGAATCGGGTTTCTTGTCTCGCTGGCCATTGCGGTGGCGATGGATTTCGAGGGGCTTTTCTTTCTGCTTCTGATCGCGCCGGTGATCGTGCTGTTCTTCCTCAGTTTCGGCTGGATCGGACGTGTGGCGGCGCGCCGCTTTGGCGCCATCGGGCCGGGCGTTGGGCTGGGGCTGGCGCTTGCCTGGGCTTTGGGTGTAAGTTTCCCTCTGTTTTCAGCCGGATAAAGGGTGCATTCATGATCCTGGGCGTCGGAACGGACCTGGCCAATATAGATCGGATCGCCGGTACGCTGGAGCGGTTCGGCGACCGCTTTCGCAACCGGGTCTTCACGGAAGTGGAGCAACGCAAGTCCGAACGCCGCAAGGACGTGGCGGGCACCTATGCCAAGCGCTGGGCCGCGAAAGAGGCCTGTTCCAAGGCGTTGGGGACGGGACTTCGGATGGGGATCGCCTGGAAGGACATGGCGGTGAGCAACCTCGCCACCGGGCAGCCGGTGATGGCGGTCACCGGCTGGGCCGCCGAACGGCTGGCCGAAATGACGCCGGAGGGGCACGAGGCCATTATTCACGTCACCCTGACCGACGATCACCCCTGGGCGCAGGCCTTTGTCGTGATCGAGGCGCGGCTGGCGACGTGAGGACGCCGGGTCGCCTTTGCCGGCGCGGCTTGACACCTGTGCCGCCGCCCCGCATGTAGCGCAGAAGAGCAATCGGAGACAGGCATGGCCGAAGAATCCAAGACATCGAGCGCGATCTGGGAAACCGTCAAGACGGTCTTCTGGGCACTGCTGATCGCCGGTATTTTCCGCACGATCCTGTTCCAGCCCTTCTGGATCCCGTCCGGGTCGATGAAGGACACGCTGTTGATCGGGGATTTCCTGTTCGTCAACAAGTTCGCCTATGGCTACTCCTACGCCTCCTGCCCGAACATCAAGATCGAGCGGATCGGGCTGGATATCGACGCAAAGAACATCTGTGGCTTTCTCGATGGCGACAACACGCGCCTTCTCGGGTCCGAGCCTGAACGTGGCGACATCATCGTGTTCCGCCATCCCAGCAACGGCACGGATTACATCAAGCGGGTCGTGGGCCTGCCGGGTGACCGGATCCAGATGCAGGATGGCGTGCTGAACATCAACGGCGAGCCGGTCGAACTGGAAGATGCGGGAACCTTCGAGGAAGTGCTGGAACCCCAGGGCCCGCTGGGCAAGACGCCGCGCTGTGCCAACGGGGCCGTGGGAGTGGGAGGCATCTGCGAGAAAGAGCGGCAGATCGAGACCCTGCCCAACGGCGTGTCGCACAGCATCCTGAACGTGGGGCCGCAACGGTATGACAACACCGGCGTCTACGAGGTGCCCGAGGGGCATTACTTCTTCATGGGTGACAACCGGGACAATTCCACCGACAGCCGCGCGCCGCTCACCGCGCCGGGCGGGGTGGGCTATGTTCCGTTCGAGAACCTGATCGGCCGGGCGGACCGGGTGATCTTTTCGTCGGCGGGCCGGTCGATGCTGTTCTTCTGGACGTGGCGCGGCGACCGTTTTTTCGAGAAGCTGGATTGATCCAGCGATGAAGCTTTCGGGCGATCTCAAAGCGTTCGAGACCCGTTTGGGACATGAATTCGAGCGGCCCGAGTTGCTGGTGCGGGCCGTGACGCACGGGTCGATGACCACAGCCAACCGCGACGACAACCAGAGGCTGGAGTTCTTGGGCGACAGGGTTCTGGGGCTGGTCATTGCCGAGGCGCTTCTGGAAAGCGACAAGGGCGCCGCCGAAGGGCAGCTTGCGCCGCGTTACAACGCGCTGGTGCGCAAGGAAACCTGCGCCGAGGTGGCGCGGCAGATCGACCTCGGTCAGGTGCTGAAGCTGGGGCGGTCCGAGATGATGTCGGGCGGGCGGCGCAAGCAGGCGCTGCTGGGTGACGCGATGGAGGCGGTGATTGCGGCCGTCTACCGCGATGCCGGGTTCGACGCTGCGCAGGAGGTGATCCTGCGGCTGTGGGGGGACCGGGTGACGTCCGTCAAGGCCGATGCCCGCGATGCCAAGACCGCGCTTCAGGAATGGGCGCAGGCGCAGGGCCTGGCCCCGCCGGTCTACAGGGAGACGGCGCGCAGCGGGCCCGACCATGCTCCGCAATTCACCATCGAGGCCCGGCTGGAAAACGGCGAGGCCGAAGAAGCCACTGCCGGGGCCAAGCGGCAGGCGGAGCAAACTGCCGCCAAGGCGTTGCTGGCGCGGGTGGCGTCGAGCAAGCCCTAGCGGATGACGATCACGGACTGGTTGGCGTGGCGGGTGATCCGCGCCGCGTTCGGGCCGACGAGGTAATCCCGCAATTCGGGCCGGTGCGCGCCGACGACGATCACGTCTGCGCCGATCCTGTCGGCCATGCGCAGCACGCTGTCATAGATCGTACCTTCGGTCACGTGCACCTGCGCCTTGCCGTCGAAGGCACCATCCGTCCAGTCTTGCAGCGCCTTTTCGGCAGCGCTCTTCGCGGTGCGGTTGTAATCCCCCTCGAAGGCGGCACCGACCATGTTCATGCCGCTGCCGGGGACAACGTTGATCACGTGGATCTCGGCGCCGTCGCCGGCAGCCAGCAGCTTGGCGGCCTGTGCCAGCCGGTGGGCGCCTTCCATCGCGTTGATGTCGATGGCCAGGAGAAGCTTGTTGAACATGATGTTCCTCCTCAGAACGCGGGTTGGGTGGCGCGGGGCCTCTGGATCAGGACGATGCCCGCCAGCAGGATCAGGGCGGGGATGAAGAACAGTTCCTTGGGCAGGCGCTCGTTCTCGATCTCGACCTTGCTGATCACCACGGGGGTGTCGCCGTAGAAGTCGTACTCGATGCCGATGGCCTCGAAATGCGGTGTGCCGGGGAAGGGTTCTTCGAGTTTCAACTGGCCATCTTCTTCGAGGATGCTGAGACCCTGTTCCGAAAGGGCGGCGGTGCCGTCGCCCTCGATGCCGGGGACCGAGATGGTGATGGGCCGGATCTCGCCATTGTCGAAATCCGGGCCTTCGATGGTCAGGCGCATGTCCTGCCCGGTCTCGGCGCTGTCTATGAGGGCATAAATTTCGGTTCCGGTGGCCGTCTGGTAGGGTTCGGATATCTGATCGAGGAAGAAGCCGGGACGGAAGAGCATGAAGGCGATGAACAAGAGCACAGCGCTTTCCCATTTTCGCGACTTTGCGATGAAATAGCCTTGGGTCGCGGCCGCGAACAAGAGCATGGCGATGAGCGATATGCAGAAGACCATGACCGCCTTGGCAAAGCCCACGTCGATCAGGAGCAGGTCGGTGTTGAAGATGAAGAGGAACGGCAGGAGCGCCGTGCGGATGTCATAGCCGAAGCCCTGGATACCCGTCTTGATCGGGTCGCCGCGGGAAATCGCGGCGGCGGCATAGGCGGCAAGGCCGACGGGTGGCGTGTCGTCGGCGAGGATGCCGAAGTAGAAGACGAACATGTGCACCGCGATCAGCGGCACGATCAGGCCGGCCTGTGCGCCCACCGATACGATGACGGGCGCCATCAACGACGACACCACGATGTAGTTGGCGGTGGTGGGCAGGCCCATGCCGAGGATCAGCGACAGGACCGCCACGAGGAACAGCAGGATCATCAGGTTCCCGCCCGAGATGACCTCGATCACCTGGCCGATGACCTGGTGCGCGCCGGTCAGGGAGATTGTGCCGACGATGATGCCGGCGGCGCCGGTGGCGACGCCGATACCGATCATGTTGCGCGCGCCCAGGATCAGCCCGTCGATGAAATCGCGCCAGCCGTGCCAGGTTTCATTCCCCGGGCTTTCGCCCCGGAACATCGCCTTGAGCGGACGGTGCGTCAGCGCGATGATGACCATGAAGAACGTCGCCCAGAACGCCGAAAGCGCGGGCGACAGACGGTCGAGCGTGTCGGTGCGCACCATCAGGTTCCACACCAGGATGAAGATCGGGATGGCGAAATAGAGCCCGCCGATGAGTGTCGGCGTCAGTCGCGGCGCCTCGGGCGGGCCATCTTCGTCCTTGTCCATCTTCAGGTCGGGATACCGCGCGGCGATGGCCACGAGCACGACATAGAGCACGGCCACGAGCGCCACGGCGGCATAGACCGAGTTGCCCGTGATCGGCTCGAGAATGCCGCGCAGGCCGATCATCAGGAAGGTGCAGAGACCGAGGAAGATGAAGCCCGAGAGGAACAGGATCAGGATCATCAGCACGCCGATGCGGCGGCCCGGTTTTTCCAGCCCCTTGAGGCCCATCTTCAGGCTTTCGAGATGCACGATGTAAAGCAGCGCGATGTAGGAGATGACCGCCGGAAGGAAGGCGTGCTTGACCACGTCGATATAGGGGATGTTGACATACTCGACCATCAGGAAGGCCGCCGCGCCCATCACGGGCGGTGTCAGCTGGCCGTTGGTGGACGAGGCCACCTCGACCGCGCCCGCCTTTTCCGCCGGAAAGCCGATGCGCTTCATCAGCGGGATGGTGAAGGTGCCGGTGGTGACGGTGTTGGCGATGGACGAGCCCGAGATCATGCCGGTCATCATCGACGACAGGACCGATGCCTTGGCCGGGCCGCCGCGCAGGGCGCCCAAGAGGGCAATGGCCACCTTGATGAACCAGTTGCCGCCGCCGGCCCGGTCCAGCAGGGCGCCGAACAACACGAAGAGGAAGATCATCGTGGTCGAGACGCCGAGGGCCACGCCGAACACCCCTTCGGTCTGCATCCAGTAGTGTCCCAAGGCCTTGGACAGCGACGAGCCGCCATAGTTGGTGATGTTGCGCGCCCATTCCGAGTAGCCGCCGAAGAAGGCGAACAGGATGAAGCAGCACGCGATGATCACCAGCGGCAGGCCCAGTGAGCGGTAGACCGACACCAGAAGGACGATCATCCCGATCGCGGACATGGTGACGTCGGTGGTGTTCCACAGGCCCGGACGGTCGGCGATCTCGAACCGGAAGACCACGAGGTAAAGGCAGGCCGACACGCCGAGGATCACCAGAATCCAATCGTAGAGCGGTATGCGGTCTCGGGGCGAGGATTTGAACAACGGAAAGGCAAGCGTCGCCAGCATGATGGCAAAGGCCAGGTGCACGAAGCGGGCCTGTGCGACGATATTGGCGAAGATGGACATGCCCGTGGCCTGGGCCAGTATGCCCGGCACGCGTGAGGCGATGTAGAGCTGGAAGAGGGACCACGCGATACAGGTGCCGATGATCAGCTTTGTCTGCCACGCCGCGGCCGGGTTGCGGGCGCCGGTATCGGCCTCGGCCAACATGTCGTCGGCGGAACGGGTGTTTTGGGTCTGGTCGCTCACTGTCATGCCCCCTGAAGCAAGTATGTGTATGATGGTGCGAGGGGCGCCCCGTGCGGGGCGCCCCTCGAAGCCCGGGGGCTTATTCCATCAGGCCAAGTTCCTTGTAGGCCTTTTCCGCACCGGGGTGCAGCGGGGCCGACAGGGCGTCCTGAACCATCTCGGAAGGCTCGAGGTTGGCAAAGGCCGGGTGCAGCTGGCGGAAGTCGTCGATGTTTTCCATGACCGCCTTGGCCAGAACGTAAACCGTGTCTTCGGACACGTCGGCGGAGGTCACGAGGGTCGCGCCCACGCCGAACGTGGTGACGTCCTCGTCGTTGCCGGCGTACATGCCGCCGGGAACAGTGGCGGTGCGGTAGTAGGGGTTTTCCTCGATCAGCTTGTCGATGACATCGCCGGTGACGTTCACGAGCGTGACATCACAGGTGGTCGCCGCTTCCTGGATGGCGGCGGCCGGGTGGCCCACGACGTAGACCATGGCGTCGATGTTGCCGTCGCAGAGCTGTTGCGACATTTCCGAGCCCTTGTACTCGGTCGCAAGTGCGAAATCGTCCATGGTCATGCCGTATTCTTCCATCAGCACCTCGGTCGTGGCGCGCAGGCCCGAGCCGGCATTGCCCACGTTGAAGCGCTTGCCCTTGAGGTCCTCGAAGCTTTCGATGCCGGCGTCGGACCGGGCGATCAGCGTGAAGGGTTCGGGATGAACCGAGAAGACCGAACGGATTTCCGGGAACGGATTGTCCGAGAAGGTCGAGGTGCCGTTATAGGCGTGGTACTGCCAGTCGGACTGTGCGACGCCGAATTCCAGCTCGCCGGCCTTGATCGTGTTGATATTGTAGACCGAGCCGCCGGTGGACTCCACGGCGCAGCGGATGCCGTGATCCTTGCGGGACTTGTTGACGAGACGGCAGATCGCGCCGCCGGTGGGATAGTAGACGCCCGTCACGCCACCTGTGCCGATGGAAATGAATTCCTGCGCCGAGGCGGGGGCGGAAATGGCTATTCCTGCGGCGGCAAGGGCGCCGAGAAGGTAGTTTTTCATGGTGTTCTCCCTTAGTTGCGAACATCATCTCGAGATGAGTCGATGGGGTCAGTAGAGACAGAACTGGCCAAGCTTGCAAGACCGTCAGGCGACAAATTAATAAATTCAAGATGTTAACGACATGAGCCACGTGTTTCACCGCAACAGCCGCGCCAATATTCCGACCGTATCGCGGGGCGAGGGCGCCTATCTTTACGACCGGACCGGCAAGGCCTATCTGGACGGATCGGGTGGAGCGGCGGTGTCCTGTCTGGGGCATGGCGATGCGCATGTGACCGACGCGATCAAGGCGCAACTGGACCGGATCGCCTTTGCCCATACCGGGTTCCTGACGTCGGAGCCGGCGGAAACGCTCGCCGACCGGCTGGTGGCGGTGGCGCCGGGCGGGCTGAAGCGCGTCTATTTCGTGTCGGGCGGATCAGAGGCGATGGAAGCGGCGCTGAAGCTGGCGCGACAGTATTTCATCGAGGCCGGTCAGCCCCAGCGCAGCCGGGTGATCGCGCGGCGTCAAAGCTATCACGGCAACACGCTGGGCGCGCTGGCGACCGGCGGCAATGCGTGGCGGCGCGCGCCTTTCGCACCGCTGTTGATGGACGTGAGTCACGTGTCGCCCTGCTATGCCTACCGGGGGATGCAGGAAGGCGAGACGGCGCAGGGCTATCTCGCCCGGCTGGTGGCCGAGTTGGAGGCCGAGATCGAACGGCACGGACCCGAGACGATCATGGCTTTCGTGGCCGAACCCGTGGTGGGGGCGACACTGGGCGCGGTGCCGCCCGTCGCGGGATATTTTCGCGCTGTCCGAGAGCTTTGCGACCGGCACGGCATCCTTCTGATCCTCGACGAGGTGATGTGCGGAATGGGGCGGACCGGCACGCTGTTCGCGTGCGAGCAGGACGGGATCGCACCGGATATCTGCGCCATCGCCAAGGGGTTGGGGGCCGGGTATCAGCCGATCGGCGCGATGCTGTGCACCGGCACGATCCACGACACGATCGCGGAAGGGTCCGGGTTCTTCCAGCATGGGCACACCTATCTGGGGCATCCCACCGCCTGTGCGGCGGCGGGGGCGGTGTTGGACCGTTTGCTGGACGACGGCCTGGCGGCGCGTGTGGCGCCGCTGGGGGAGGCATTGCGGGCGCGGTTGATCGAACGTTTCGGGCAGCACCCGCATGTTGGCGACATTCGCGGGCGCGGGCTGTTCCAGGGGATCGAATTCGTCGAGGACCGACAGACCAAGGCGCCGTTCGACCCGGCCCGCAAGCTGCATGCCCGGATCAAGGCGGCGGCGTTCGAGGCGGGGCTGATCTGTTACCCGATGGGTGGCACCGTCGATGGGCAACGCGGGGATCACGTGCTGTTGGCGCCGCCCTTCATCCTGACCGAAGATCAGCTGGGCGAGTTGGTCGACAAGCTGGGGCAGGCGGTGGACGCCGCACTGGCCTGAGCGATGGGCTTATTCGGCGGCGGCTTTCAGGCTGGACATCAGCCGGTGGAATTTTTCGCCCTGGACGGTGACATGCTGGCGCAACAGGTTGCCGGCCTGATCGCCGTCTCCGGCCTCGATGGCGGCGAGGATCGCATCGTGTTCCGCCACCGATTGCGCCATTCGTCCGCGCCAGCGCAATTGCAGGCGGCGAAAGGGGCGCAGGCGGCGTTGCAGCCGCAGGCATTCCTGTTCGAGAAACGCGTTGCCGGTCTGGGCATAGAGCGTGGCGTGGAAAAGATCGTTCTGATCGTAGTTGCCATCGGCGTCCTGCGCCTCGGTCGCGGCGCGGCATCGCTCGTTTATGGTGCGCAATTCGGACAGGGCCGTGTCGGAAATGCGTGACGCGGCCAGCCGGGCGCAGACCGCTTCCAGCTCGGCCATGACCTCGAACATCTCGATCAGTTCGACCGGCCCGGGCTGGCGCACGAAGACCCCGCGACGCGGCAGCTGTTCCACCAGGCCGGACAGGATAAGCCTTTGAAGCGCTTCTCTTATCGGGGTTCTGGAGACGTTGAAGCGTTCGGCCAGCTGAACCTCGTCCAGGCGAGCGCCATCGTCGAACGTTCCATCGAGGATCAACTCCTCGATAGCGTCCGCGATGAGATCTGCGCGCTTGCGTTCCATTTCAATCCGCTAGCATACCGCCGTCTAGAGCGCAAGAAAACCATTCTTGTATACAAAAAATTTGACTGCTTACACAATGTCGTTAGGTTGCAGGGCAGTCCGAATACGAATCAGGACGTTTTGGGAGGAACATATGAAACTGAATTTCACAGCCGCAGTCGCGGCAGCAGCCCTTTTCGCTGGCAGTCTGACGGCGAGTGCCGAAGAGCTGCGCCTGTCGCACCAGTGGTCCACTAGTGACGTGCGTCACAAGGTGGCGCAGATGGTCGCCGACGAGGTCGCGGCGGCGGATGTCGATCTGGATATCCAGATTTTCCCGTCGCAATCGCTGTTCAAGGCACGCGAGCAATACAAGCCCTTGGCGCGCGGGCAGGTCGACATGATCGTCTTTCCGTTGTCCTATGCGGGCGGTCTGCGCAACGCCTATAACCTGACGCTGATGCCGGGGTTGGTGAAGAACCACGATCATGCCGCGCGCCTGAACGAATCCGAGTTCATGGGCGATATCGAAGCCATCATGGCCGAAGATGACATCATGGTGCTGGTCCACGGCTACCTGGCCGGCGGTTTCGCGGGCAAGGAGAAGTGCATCACCGCGCCGGAGGACGTGGAAGGTCTGCAGACCCGCGCGGCGGGCAAGGCGTTCGAGCAGATGCTGGCGGGTGCCGGTGCCTCGATCGCGTCGATGAGCTCGGCCGAGATCTATAACGCGATGCAGACCGGCGTTCTGGATGCCGCGAACACCTCGTCCTCGTCCTTTGTCAGCTACCGCATCTACGAGCAGGTGTCGTGCTTTACCCCGGCGGGCGACTATGCGCTGTGGTTCATGTACCAGCCGCTGTTGATGAACAAGTCCAAGTTCGAAGGCCTGAGCGAGGAACAGCAGACCGCGCTGATGGAAGCCGCCGAGAAGGCCGAGGCGTTCTATCTGGAAGAAGCCAAGAGCCAGGACGGCAATGCGCGTGACGTGTTTGCTGACAATGGTGTCGAGATCGCCGAGATGAGCCAGGAAGAGTTCGACGCCTGGCGCCAGATCGCGCAGGAAACGGCCTACAAGGCCTTCCTCGAAGGCTCGCCCGAGGGTCAGGAACTGCTGGACAAGGCGCTGGCCGTCGAGTGATCCGCTGAACCATTCGTCGGGTCCGGCACGCCGCCGGGCCCGACGCCGCGTACCATTTCCACTTTTTCAACGGAGGCCGAGCGATGTCCGGATCCGCCCATGCCACAGCGGCCGCCCGCCACGGTGGCAACCCCATCCTGCGCGTCATCGGCTGGATCAGCCAGATCTGCGGCGTCGTCGCCGCGCTGATGATCGTCGTGTCCGTGTTGATCGTCTGTCAGATGATTTTCATCCGGTTCGTGCTGAACCAATCCACGATCTGGCACACCGAAGGCGTGACGTACCTGATGATCGGTGCGACCATGCTGGGCCTGCCGTACGTGCAATACGTGCGGGGTCATGTGAACGTTGACCTGCTGCCGATCATGATTCCCAACAAGGCGCGGCGGGTGCTGGCCGGGATCGTCATGGCGCTGACCCTCGCCGTGGTCGGCATGATGCTTTGGCACGGCTATCATTTCTGGCACGAGGCCTGGGACTGGGGCGAGACGTCGAACACGCCGTGGAACCCCAAGCTGTGGGTGCCGTATCTTGCGCTGCCGCTGGGCTTTGGCCTCTATGCGCTGCAACTGGCGGCTGACCTTTTCGCAATGACGACGGGCATCGACAAGCCCTTCGGGCTGGAGGACGTCTGATGGATCCGCTTGCACTGGGTGGCCTGGTTGCCCTCATCACCATCGTCGTCCTGTTTTCGGGTATTTCGGTGGCCGCGGGCCTGCTGGTGGTCTCTGCCGGGTTCCTGATCGTCTTCGACGGGATGAGTTCGCTGTCGCTGATGCCGGAGATTTTCTTTGGCAAGCTGGACAATTTCGCGCTGCTGTCGATCCCGATGTTCATCATCATGGGCGCCTCCATCGCCTCGACCCGCGCGGGTGCGGACCTTTACGAGGCGCTGGAGCGCTGGCTGACGCGCGTGCCGGGCGGGCTTGTGGTGTCGAACCTCGGCGCCTGTGCGCTCTTTGCCGCGATGTCGGGGTCGAGCCCGGCTACATGTGCGGCCATCGGCAAGATGGGCATCCCCGAGATGCGCAAGCGGGGCTATCCCGATGGTGTCGCCGCGGGCTCGATCGCTGCGGGCGGGACGCTGGGTATCCTGATCCCGCCGTCGGTCACGATGATCGTCTACGGGATCGCGACCGAGACCTCGATTGGCCGCCTGTTCCTGGCGGGCGTGTTCCCCGGCCTGCTGCTGGTGGGACTGTTCATGGCGTGGTCGCTTTACTCGACATGGAAGTCGGGTAACGCGAGCGTCCTGTCGGCGGGCAGCTACACCTGGAAGGAACGTCTGGAGATCCTGCCGCGTGTCCTGCCATTCCTGTTCATCATCTTGGGCGTGCTTTACGCCATGTATGGCGGCATCGCCACGCCGTCGGAAACGGCCGCCGTGGGCGCGCTGATGTGCATGTTGATCGCCATGATCATCTATCGCTTGTGGGACCCGCGCCAGATCTGGACCGTGCTGCGCGACAGCACGCGGGAAAGCGTGATGATCCTGTTCATCATCGCGGCGGCGGGCGTGTTCTCCTACATGCTGTCGTCGCTTTTCATTACGCAGTCGATCGCGGAATGGATCGGCACGCTGGACGTGAACCGCTGGGTGCTGATGGGCGCGATCAACGTCTTTCTGATAATCGCGGGCTTCTTCCTGCCGCCGGTCGCGGTGATCCTGATGGCGGCGCCGATCCTGCTGCCGATCATCACCACTGCCGGCTTTGATCCGATCTGGTTTGCCGTGGTGCTGACGATCAACATGGAAATCGGGCTGATCTCGCCGCCCGTGGGTTTGAACCTTTACGTGATCAACGGCATTGCGCCTGACATCTCGCTGAAGACGATCCTGACCGGGTCACTGCCCTTCGTGGCCTGCATGGTGATCGCGATCATCCTGCTGTGCCTGTTTCCGGGCATCGCCACGTGGCTGCCCGATATGGTGATGGGAGCGGGGCTATGACGTTGCTTGCCGACCTACTGTCTACAGTGTTCGAGCGCCGTTACGGCGCTTCGCGGGGCCTGCCTCGGGATAACCGGCCGATCGAGGACCTGACGGCGGACCTTATCGGGGCCACGGGCGAGGTTTCGGGACAGGCCGTGGCGCGGCAGATCCTGGAACGCTACGAGACCTGGGACGATCCCGCGAAGCTGGCGTTTTTCCGGCACCTTGCACAGGACATGGTGATCAACCCCGAGGTCGTACGCGACGCGCTGGACGCTTATGAGCGCGGGCAGTCCAAGGCCACTTATCGCGCCTTTCTGAACGCGTCCGAGTCGCCCCGGCAGGAGTTGATCCGGCGGATGAACCAGGTCCCGGGTGCGACCAAGCGTCTGGTCGGGATGCGAACCGACCTGTTGCGGCTGGGACAGGACGATGACGGTTTGCAGGCACTGGACCTGGATTTCCGGCATCTATTTGCCAGCTGGTTCAACCGCGGGTTCCTGGTGCTGCGCCCGATCAGTTGGGAAAGCCCGGCGCATATTCTCGAGAAGATCATCGCTTACGAGGCGGTGCACGCCATCGACAGCTGGGAAGATCTGCGGCGCAGGCTGGAGCCCGCCGACCGCCGCTGTTTCGCGTTCTTTCACCCGGCCATGCCGGACGAGCCGTTGATCTTTGTCGAGGTGGCGCTGACCAAGGGTATTCCCGGGTCGATCCAGGACGTTCTGGCCGAGGCACGCGACCAGATCGACGCCGAACGGGCCGATACCGCCGTGTTTTACTCGATTTCGAATTGCCAATCGGGGCTGGCGCAGATTTCCTTTGGCAACTCGCTGATCAAGCAGGTGGCGGCGGATCTGTCGCTGGAAAACCCGGCTTTGCGGAATTTCGTGACGCTGTCGCCGATCCCCGGCCTGACACGGTGGATGACGAGCGTGGACATCAATCCCGAGGCGCAACAGCCCGACGCGCTGTGCGAGTATGCCGCCTATTACCTGACGCAGGCCAAGCGCGGCGACGGTTTGCCGCTCGATCCGGTTGCGCGGTTTCATTTGGGCAACGGGGCCCAGGTGCACAAGGTCCATGCCGGTGCGGACGTGTCGGACAACGGATTGAAGCAATCGGCGGGCGTGATGGTGAACTACCTTTACGATCTGGCCAAGGTGTCGCAGAACCACGAGCGGTTCGCGGCGGAGCAACGCGTGGCCACGTCGAGCGAAATCAAGACACAGGCCGCCGCGGCGGCGAAAACCGTGCCGGAGGAGGGAGCAGCATGACCAACCCGCTTTTTGACGCCCTGTTCGGAGATCACATCGGCAAGGACACGATCTTCCTTCATCTGCCCGATGGGGACACTCTGACCCACGACGGATTCCTGAAGCTGACGGCGCGATATGCCAATGCCTTTGCCGCGCAGGGGCTGACCCCCGGAGACCGCGTTGCGGCGCAGGTCGAGAAATCGCATGACGCGCTGGCGGTCTATGCGGCCTGCGTGCAGGCCGGGCTGGTCTTTCTGCCGTTGAATACCGGCTATACTGTCGACGAACTGAGCTATTTCATCGAGGACAGCGGCGCGTCGATGGTGATTTGCAAGGGCGACCGGCGCGAGGCGTTGACACCCATCGCCAATAAGCACCGCGCCCAGATCGAAACGCTGGAGGACGATGGCACCGGGAGCCTGCCGGACAAGGCGGGTGAACAGGCGGACAGTTTCAAGACCGTGAAGCGGACCGAAGACGACCTTGCCGCCTTGCTTTACACCTCGGGCACCACGGGGCGCTCGAAGGGCGCGATGCTGAGCCAGGGCAATCTTCTGTCGAACGCGCAGACGCTGGCCGAGCACTGGCGGTTTACCTCGGACGATGTCCTGCTGCACGCGTTGCCGATCTTTCACACCCATGGCCTGTTCGTGGCGACCAACATCACGCTGGTTGCCGGCGGGTCGATGATTTTCCTGCCGAAATTCGACCTCGATACGGTGATAGAGCTTTTGCCGAAGGCCACGTCGATGATGGGCGTGCCGACCTTCTATACCCGTCTTCTGGACGATCCGCGTTTCGACAAGGATCTTGTGGCGCATATGCGGCTTTTCGTGTCGGGCAGCGCGCCGCTGCTGGCCGAGACGCACACCAGGTTCGAACAGCGGACCGGGCACCGCATCCTCGAACGCTATGGCATGACCGAGACGAACATGAACACCTCGAACCCCTATGACGGGGAACGGCGTGCCGGCACCGTCGGCTTTCCGTTGCCCGGGGTGGAGTTGAAGATCACCGATCCCGAAACCGGCGAGGAGGTGCCGCAGGGCGAGGTTGGCCAGATCGAGGTGCGCGGACCCAATGTTTTCCAGGGCTACTGGCAGATGCCCGAAAAGACGGCCGCGGAACTGCGCGAGAACGGGTTTTTCATTACCGGCGACCTCGGGATTATCGACGACAGGGGGTATGTCCAGATCGTCGGGCGCAACAAGGACCTGATCATCTCGGGCGGGTACAACATCTATCCCAAGGAGATCGAGCTGGTGCTGGACGAACAGCCCGGCGTGCTGGAAAGCGCGGTCATTGGCGTGCCGCACGCGGACTTTGGCGAGACGGTCGTGGGCGTTCTGGTGCCCGAAGCGAATGCGGAGCCGGATCTGGAGGCGATTGCCGAGGCCACGTCGCAGGCGCTGGCGCGGTTCAAGCATCCCAGAAAGCTGATCATCCGCGACGAGCTGCCGCGCAATTCCATGGGCAAGGTCCAGAAGAACCTGTTGCGGGATGAATTCAAGGACCTGTTCACCCCCGCCTGAGAGGTCAGTCCAGACCGGCATCGTGCAAAAGCTCGGGAAGCTTCTTCCTGACCTTGAAGTACCCCGCCGTGGCGTGGGGCCAGACGATTGCGTCCCAGTCGCGGCGCCATTCGCGGAGCGTGACGCCTGCATTGTCCAGGGCCGGCTTCGCCGCGTTCAGCCAGTCGCGTAGCGGGCCTTCGGGCACGTAAGGCGTGGCAATCTGGCGGGCGCCTGCGCGTGTCGCCCAGCGGGCAAGCTCGGCCGGATCGTTTGCTTGCAGGTTCTCGGCCTTTCGCGTGATGCGCTGCGCGGTGTCGGCCAGGGCCGCGGCCTCGAACTCGACGACTTTTCCGCCCACG
Source organism: Roseovarius sp. THAF27 (assembly GCF_009363655.1). Classification (NCBI taxonomy): domain Bacteria; kingdom Pseudomonadati; phylum Pseudomonadota; class Alphaproteobacteria; order Rhodobacterales; family Roseobacteraceae; genus Roseovarius; species Roseovarius sp. THAF27. Next base: position 3,522,214 of record NZ_CP045393.1, on the reverse strand, counting down.
GGCCGGGGTGAGCGCAGGGCACTGGCCGCAAGTGTGGCCCTGGCGCGAATATCGAGGTCGCCGAGCGCGAAGTCGTCGGGGCGGCAGTCTTCTTCGGTGATCAGAAGGGCGGTCGGAACGCCCGCATCCGGTGCGACTGGCGTGCGCAGCGGTTGAAGTTCGGGCAGGCCGTCCGGCTCCTGGTTTTCCAGCCCTTCGGTCACGCCGGCAAGGTCGGCGGCATCGGGTGAAAAGCGATGGTCGGTGAACTTGGCGATATTCCAGGCTTCGGCGGCATAGAACTTGCCGCGCGTGTGCAGACCGGCGACCCACCGCCAGCTGAGCATGTTGGAGGCCGGATCGCCATCGAGCAGGTGGCGATAGAAGAAATCCGCCCCCAGGCGCCACGGCAGGCGCAGCGTGAAGATCCAGATCGAGGCGAACCACATGCGGGCGTGGTTGTGCAGGTAGCCGGTGTCGGTCAGCTCCTGCGCCCAGGCGTTCATGCAGTCGAGATCGGTCTGGCCCGCTTCGGCACGCTCGACTGCGCGGCGCAGGTCTGAGTCGCGGTCCAGCTGCGCCAGATCGGCGCGAAGACCGTCGCGGTAGCTCTGCCAGACCTGTGGCCGACGCTCCAGCCATCCTTTGAAATAGCTGCGCCACAGAACCTCTTGCAGGAACCTTTCGCCGGTCTCGGGGCCGTGCGCGCGCAGCACCGCCGCAATCAGCCCAGGCTCGGTGATCATGCGGCGGCGAAGGTAGGGCGAAAGGCGCGAGACGGCGTCGTGTCGTCCGGTGCCTTTGTCGACATTCCTGTTGTGGGCATAGCGCGCGCCAAGCTGCGGCAGAACCCGCGCCAGATGTGCCTCGGCCGCATCGCGGGTCGGGGTCGGCCAATCCGGTGCCAGGGTTTCGGCCGTGGTTTCGTCTGTCATCGCATCCCTTTTCTGCAGGTCGGGCGGAGAGATAATGCGACCGTCGGCAATGTCTACAATCTGCGGGTCAGGCCAGGCGCCGCAAGGCGCCGCGCAGGGCGCGGGCCTGCAATGGCTCGGCGAGACTTGGGGTTGCGTCGTATCCCATACGCTCCATCGCCGGGCCTTCCTGCGCGTGCGGAGTGGCGGTGAGACCCGCCCATATCAGCGACAGGAGTGCCCGTTTGTCGGACTGTGCCTCGCTCAGGTCCGCAAGGGCCTTGACCAACAGCTGCTCGATATCGGTGAAATCGGTGCCGAGCGGATAGTCCGGCAGAAGGCCCTCGCGGTAGGGGGCAAGCCATGTCGCGATGGTTGCCGGTGTATTGGCAGCGTGCGCGGGCGGAACCGTCCAGTCGGGATCGAGTTTTCCGGCCTTTTTGGCTGACCCGGCAAGCTCCTGCTGAAAGCGGCTGTCGGCGATGCAGATCAGGCGCTTGATGACCTCTTCGTCCGGCAGGCCGCGCAGGAAGGCCGCGCCGTATTCGGTGACCACGACATCGCGCATGTGGCGGGGCACGGTGGTGACGGGCAGTTGCCAGACGATGTTCGAACCAAGGTCGCCGCCGCTTTGTCGCGTGGCGGGCAGGGTCAGGACCGCATGGGCGTCGTCCAGCGCGAAGGCCTGTTCGAAGAAATTGAACTGGCCGCCGACCCCGCTGACCACCTGGCCCGGTTTCGCGGAATCCGACATCGCGTCGCCAAGCAGACTGACCTGCATGGCACCGTTGACGAAGCGGGCGTCGCGGCGGTCGTCCCGCTTGGTGGGCTCGTCGCCGTAGAGCGCATTGGTGAAACTGACCGGCATCATTCGGATCCTGGCGCGGCGGTCGGGCGGCAAGGCACGGAGGCGCTGGTACATGTCGCGCGCGTCCACGAAGAAACCGGCGTGGACCACGGCGCCGTCATGTGCTTCGCGGCGTAAAATGTCGGCCTCGAACAGCGCCACGAGGCCGCCCACGAGCATTTCTGTCACGGCATAAAGTCCGGTGCGGAAGGGGCCTTCCTCGGCCCCTTGCAGGGTAAACGGCGCGGTGCGCCAAAGATCGTGCAGCGCGGCGCGGTCGCGGGCAATCAGCGCGTTTGCCACCGCGTCGCCGATTGCGCCGATACCGATCTGCAGCGTGCCGCCATCGGGGACGAGCCGCGAGACATGCAACGCGATGGCGTGCTGCGCATCGGCCACGGGACGACGCGGGACGGAGAAAAGATCGACCTGACGCGGTGGCTCCAGCACCATGGCGACTTCGCGCGCCTCTATCTCGGCGGGTCCGTCCATGTAGGGCAGGGCATCATTCAGCTCGGCCACGGCCATGAAATCCATCTCGCCGGCGCTGCGCCGCGCAAAGAGATCGGCGGAAATGTCGGTGTTACTGGACATGCTGAAACGCGCGCCGTCGCGCGGCATCAGCTGGGCAAGCACGTTCGGCTTTTGCGAAATCAGGACGTCGCGGGCATGGGTGTAGTTGGCCGAGATATACTGCCGTTGGGCATAGTCGTTGCCGAGCCAGCTTGCGGCCTGAAAGAAGAACTCGGAGACCTCGATATTGTCGGGCAGGTCGCCGCGCTTGATGAGGTCGACATAGGACAAGGAGGGCGCGGTGCCGAAGAGGCGATCCATCGCGGTGCCGAGAAACCGTTTCTCCAGCTCCGTGGATGGGTCGGGGCGTTGCAGGCTTAGCGCCGTGAATATCTTCAGGGAAAGCGCCGGATCGTCCACCGCCGCCCGCACCAGCGCGTTGACGATCGTGATCGGCTTGCCCAGTCCAAGCGGCAGGGCAAGGCGTATCTCGCCACCGTTGGCTTGGTAGACCGCCCGCGCCATCGTGTCGGCGTCGGTATAGACCTCTGGCGTGTCAGCCAAGGTTGGACCAGCCGGGATCGGGGGTGAAGCGCGGGCCGTGCGTGGCTTCCAGTTCTGCGAGGCGTTGCTTGATCTCCGAGATGCCGCGGGTTTTGGCGTACTGCATCGGACCACCGCGGAACGGGGCCCAGCCGGTGGCGAAGATCAGCGCGGCATCAACCTGATCGGCATCCTTCGCCACGCCTTTGCGCAGAACCTCGGCGCAGGCGTTCAGCATGGGAAGGATAAGGCGGTCGGTCAGATCTTCGGGCGCGTCGTTCATGTCCGCGTCGGGATGGGGCGTGCCGTCGGACCAGTCGTAGAAACCCTGGCCGGTTTTCTTGCCGAGATCACCCTTGTCGACACGGGCGCGCAGATCGTCACTGATCGGTGGCATGGAGGCATCCAGGCTGGCTTGAAGGCTTTCGGCCACGTGAAGACCGATGTCGAGCCCAACCTGATCGGCCAGGGCGACCGGGCCCATGGGCATGCCGAAGCGGATGGCGGCGGTGTCGATCACTTCTTTCGAGACTCCCTCATCCATCAGGACCATCGCCTCGAGCATGTAGGGAACGAGTGCGCGATTGACGACAAAGCCGGGGTAGTCGCTGACCAAGGCGGGCAGTTTGCCTGTGGCACCGCAGAACGCGGCGAGGCGGTTGGCAGTTTTTTCGTTTGTCGCGCTTCCCTTCACCACCTCCACGAGATCGATTTTCGATACCGGGTTGAAGTAGTGCAGCCCGGCGAAGCGAGACTTGGCAGGTGCGGCGCCGGCAAGATCGTCGACCGACAGGCTGGACGTGTTGGTGGCAAGGATCGCGTCCTTCTTCAAAGCGCCTTTCAGTCCTTTGAAGATCTTCTCCTTAACCTCCTGTTCTTCGCTGGCGGCTTCGATCACGAGGTCGGCGTGGGCGAGCCCGTATCCGTGCGGGTCGGGCATGAGGCGGTCCAGCGCGTCGCGGGTCTCCGTGCTGCTGAGGTGTTTGGCCTCGCAGATTTTTGCCGCCGTCCTGACCGCCTTGCCCAGCGGATCTGTTTCGATATCGCCCAAGGTCACGGTCTTGCCCTTGATGGCGGCAATCGCGGCGATCTCGGCCCCCATTGCGCCTGCGCCGATAACGTGGACATGGGCGATGCCGTCCTCGCCGCGTCCGGCGTCTTTCAGCGATTGCTGAAGGAAGAAAACCCGCCGCAGGTTCTTCGATGCCTCGGTGTCGAGCAGTTTTGCGAAACTGTCGATCTCGGCCTGCTGCATCGCATCGCGGTCATCGCCGTGTTTTTCCCAGAGGTCGATCAGGGCGTGCGGTGCGGGATAGTGTTCCTTCGGGGCCTTCTCCTCGGTCTTGCTGCGCATCTGGCGAGCGGCAAGACTGCGGGCCTGGTCGAAGGAAAAGGCGCGGGACTTGAGACCGGGCGTTTGACGCTCGATCTTGCCATTTCTTGCCGCGCTTACGGCGGCGGCGACGTGGCGCTCCTCGACGATGGCGTCGGCGATGCCTTGCGACTTGGCGCGCTTGGTATGCGCGGTCTTGCCGGTCAGCATCATGGTCATGGCGTCCGTCGGGTCGATCAGCGCGGGCAGACGGAACGTGCCGCCGAGACCGGGGTGCAGGCCAAGCTGAACCTCGGGGAAGCCGAAGGAGGCACCGGGCGTGGCGATGCGATAATCGCAGGCCAGCGCCAGTTCAAAACCGGCCCCCAGCGCCGCGCCGTGGACCACGCAGATCGTGGGCCAGGGTAGCGCCTCGATCCGGTCCAGGACGTCATGCGCCTGTTTCAGCAGGGCGGCGGCGCCCTGGTCGGTCATGGATTCGAAGCCCGAGATATCGGCACCGGCGGCGAAGCCTGCCGGTTTTGCCGAGCGGATCACGAGCGCGGCGGGCTTGTCGGCCTCGGCGGCGGCGATGTGGTCGTCCAGTTCGCGGATCACGTCTTCGGAGATCGTGTTGACGCTGCTGTCGGTCTTGTCGAGGACGAGCCAAAGCACGTTGTCGCCGTCCCGCGCCGAGCGCCAGTTGCCTTGAGTCTCTCCGACCGGGCCCAGTTCCAGCTTTGTGTCGCCCAAGAATTTCAGGACAGGTCCGGTCATTGCACAGCCTCTAGCAGCATCGCGCCGCCAAGGCCGCCGCCGATGCATTCCGTTGCGATGCCGCGTTTCGCACCGCGGGCTTTCATCGCGTTGGCAAGGTGCAGGACGATGCGGTTGCCACTTGTGCCGACCGGGTGGCCCAACGAAATCGCCCCGCCATCGACATTGAGTTGGTCGCGGTCGATGCGGCCGAACGCGCCGTCGAGGCCCAGAACGTCGCGGCAGAAGTCATCGTCATTCCAGGCGGCAAGGCAGGATAGGACCTGCGCCGCGAAGGCCTCGTTTAATTCCCAAAGGTCGATATCCTCGATGCCGAACCCGTGACGCTTTACGATGGGCGTGGAGGACATGACCGGCCCCAGCCCCATGATCGACGGATCGAGCCCGGCCCATTCGCTGTCGGTGACTTCGGCCAACGGTTCCAGACCGTGGGCGTCTACCGCTTTTTCGGACGCGAGGATGCACCAGCTTGCGCCGTCGGTGATCTGACTGGAATTGCCGGCCGTCACTTTCCCGTAAGGTGGCTCGAAGACGGGTTTTGGCTTGGCCAACCCTTCCATGTCGCTGTCGGGTCGGACGCCATTGTCGTGGTCGTAGACAGTTCCGTCGCGCGCGAAGGCGGGCATCAGTTCGCCGTCCAACCGGCCTTCCTTGTGAGCGGCGGCAAGGCGGTGATGGCTTTGCATTGCGTAGGCGTCGGCGGTTTCACGGTCGATATTGAAGTGATGCGCCAGAACCTCGGCGGTCTGGCCCATGCTGAGCGTCGTGATCGGGTCGGTCAGGCCGCGCTCCAGCCCGACGACGGGCTTGAAGAACTCTGGTTTCAGTCCGGCCAGGTTTTTGGCCTGGTCCAGCGGGCCCTTGGCGGTGCTCATCCGTCCGAACCATTCCACGGCAGACTGGCGCAAGGTCAGGGGCGCATGGCTGAGAGCCTCGGCGCCGCCGGCGAGGATCATCTGGTGACTGCCCTCACGTATGTAGCGATAGGCGGTGTCGATGCTCTGCATCCCGGAGCCGCAGTTGATCTGCATCGTAAAGGCAACGGTCGTTTCAGGCAGGCCAAGCCGCAGGCCGGCAACGCGGGCCGGGTTCATCTCGTCCGCGATCACGTTGACGCAACCCAGTGTCACAAGGTCCAGCGCCGCGCGGTCAAACGGCTGCCGGGCCAGCAAGGGCCGGCCGCATTGAACGGCGAGATCGACCGGGGTGAACGGCCCGGGGCCGGCCTGGGCCTTGAGGAAAGGCGTGCGTGCACCGTCGACCAGAAAGACGCGATTTCTTCCGTCAGTCCTTGTCATTCCGCGGCCTCGCGGTGGCTGTTGTCGCTTGAGTGCGGTGCGGGAAAGAGCGCGGCGAAATCTTCGGCGGCGTAATCATCGACGGCCACCACCTCGTCCACCAGCCGGGTCATCTCCTTGATGTCCGCCATTTCGGCATCGCTAAGAATTCCGGCTTCCAACGCCTCCTCGGGTGTCTTTTTCGCATCGCGCAGGCGTTTCATGACGGGCGCCATTTCCGTGACCTTGGCGTAGCATTCATTGAGAACCTGCACGCCGTCGCGATTGCAGCCATCGGCAATGCGGCCGACGATGCGGTCGCGTGCCTCGGACGGATCGTAGAGCAGGTCGCTGCATTGCGCGACCAGCCTGTCGTCAGGTTTGCGCTGTGCCATGCCGGGCAGGGTGAAGAACCGCAGAAGGGCAGCGGCCCACCGGGCCGGCAGGTTGGCGATGACCTCGTCCAGTGCTGTCTGGATGTTGTGAAAGGCATCGGCGGCGACATAGCGCAGCACGGGCAGGTCGGCTTTCTGGCGGCCTTCGTCCTCCCAGCGTTTGAGGGCGGCCGAGAGGATGTACATCTCGGACAAGATATCGCCCATGCGGCCCGAGATCATTTCCTTGCGCTTGAGTGCGCCACCCAACGACAGAAACAACATGTCGGCGGTCAGCGCATAAGCGGCAGACCAGCGCGACAGTTGCCTGTAGATGTCCGTGGCGTCGCCAGCGGCCGGGGCCGGCGCGAACCGACCGCCGGTCAGGGCACGGCCCCAGCTGCGGAAGAGCGTGCGCGTGCTGTGGCCGACATGCGCCCAAAGGGATTTATCGAACATCTCCAGCGCCTTGTCGGGGTCGTCTTCCTCGAGCGCCATCATGTTGTCGAGCATGTGCGGATGCGCCCGGATCGAGCCCTGGCCAAAGATGATCAAGCTGCGCGTGACGATGTTGGCGCCTTCGACCGTGATGCCGATCGGCACGGCACGGTAGAGCGGCAGCAGGTAATTCGACGGACCGTCGATCACCGCCTTGCCGGAATGGACGTCCATCGCATCGTTCAGCGCCTCGCGCATGCGGAAGGTCGCGTGGGCCTTCATGATCGCCGAGATCACCGACAACGCGCGGCCCTCGTCAAGCCCGGCACAGGTCAGATGCCGCGCGGCATCCATCGCATAGGCGTCTGCCGCAAGCCGGCCCAGACGGGCCTGCACGCCGCCGAACTTGCCGATTGGCAGGTTGAACTGCTGGCGGATGCGGGCATAGGCGCCGGTTGTGTGCGCAGACAGGGCTATGGCGGCGCAGCCCATGGAGGGCAGCGAGATACCGCGCCCGGCAGCCAGTGCGCTCATCAGCATCATCCAGCCTTCGCCGGCATAATCCTGACCGCCGATGATGTTGTCGAGCGGGATGAAGACATCCTTGCCGGTGGTCGGTCCGTTCATGAACATCGTGGACGACGGGATGTGGCGACGGCCGGTTTCGACACCCTCGAGGTCTGTGGGGACGAGCGCGCAAGTGATACCGATATCGGGGTTGCCGCCCAAGAGGCCATCGGGGTCGCGCAGCTTGAACGCCAGCCCAAGAACGGTGCAGACCGGCGACAGGGTGATGTAGCGCTTGGCCCAGTTGAGGCGGATGCCCAGCACCTCTTCGCCTTTCCATTGGCCCTTGCAGACGACACCGTCGTCGATCATCGCGCCCGCGTCGGATCCGGCCTCGGCGCTGGTGAGACCGAAAGCGGGCAGTTCGCGCCCGTCGGCGAGGCGCGGCAGCCAGTAATCCTTTTGTTCGTCGGTGCCGAACTGATGCAACAACTCGCCCGGGCCAAGCGAGTTCGGTACCATGACGGTCACGGCGGCGGCGACCGAACGGGTCGAGATATAGCGGACGATTTCGGAGTGGGCGAAGGCGGAAAATTCGAGTCCGCCATGCTTTTTCGGGATGATCATGCCGAAAAACTTGTTTTCGCGCATGAACTGCCAGACCTCGGGGGCAAGGTCGCCGGTTTCGTGGTTGATCTTCCAGTCGTCGATCATCGCGCACAGGTCCTGCACGGGACCGTCGAAAAACGCCTGTTCTTCCTCGGACAGCTTCGGCGATTTGACGTTGCGCAGCTTCGACCAGTCGGGGTTTCCCGAGAAAAGTTCCGCCTCCCACCACACTTCGCCGGCGTTCAGCGCCTCGCTTTCAGTCTTTGACAAACCGGGCAGAACGCCCTTGGCCCACTTGAAGATGGGTTTGGTGATCGCGCGCGCGCGGAAGCTGGACATGCGGGAACTCCTTTAGGGGCCAACGCCTCACCCAAGCGGAAGTTCCTGCGCGCAGCGGTGCGGGCCACAGCGGAGGTGCCTGACGCTGCGTCAGAAGCCGCTGATGGCCGGAAGCCAGGTCGACAGGATCGGAATGAACGTGATGAGGACAAGGGCCGTCGCGAGAGCCACGAAGAAGGGTGGCATCTCCCGGATCAGGGTCGAGGGCCGCAGGCCGACCGTCGAGGACACGACGAAGATCAGACTGCCGACAGGTGGCGTCGTCAGCCCGAGCGTGAGGTTCACGATCACGATGATTGCAAAGTGATTGGGGTCGATGCCCAGCGCAAAGCTGATCGGGGCGAGGATCGGCACCAAGATCATCACGCCCGGCAACGGATCCATGAAAAGGCCGAAGACCAGCAGCAGCAGGTTGACGGCGAGCAGGAAAACGATGGGTGCCAGATCCCACGAGATGATCGTTTCGGCCAGGAACTGCGGAATCGACTCGATGATCAGCACCCAGGCAAAGGCGCGCGCGGCGCCGAGGATCAGCAGCACCGCGCCCGAGGTCAGGGCCGCACGCAGCACGATGCCGGGCAGGTCACGCAGGCGCAGCGAGCGATAGACGAACAAGCCGACGAAGAGGGCGTAGAAAACGGCGATGACCGACGCCTCTGTCGGGGTGAAGATACCAAAGCGGATACCGCCAACGATCAGGGCAATCAGGATCAGGGCGGGCAGGGCGAAAAGCGCGATGCGCGCGATTTCCGCGATTGAGGGCATCGGTTCGCCCGAGGCATAGTTGCGCCGCTTGCTGACATGGGCATTGGCCAGAAGGACCATCAGGGTGATCACGAGACCCGGCAGAATCCCGGCCATGAAGAGTGAGCCGACCGAGACGTTCTGGTCCTGCATCGCGTAGATGATCATGGTGATCGAGGGCGGAATGATCGGGCCGACGACGGCGCTGGCGATGGTCAGCGCACTGGCGTAGGGCCGGTCGTATCCGCCCTTTTCCATCATGCGGATCATCATCGTGCCCGGTCCGGCGGCATCGGCGAGCGCGCTTCCCGAAATCCCCGCGAACATGGCGGAACTGACGACGTTGGCGTGCCCCAACCCGCCGCGCAGGTGTCCGACGAGTGACTGGGCCAAATGCAGGATGGCGAGGGTCACGGCACCGCCTGTCATGATCTCGGACGCAAGGATGAAGAACGGCACGGCCAGAAGCGGAAAGCTGTCGAGACCCGAGAACATTTCCTTGACGACGACCAGCGGCTGATAGCTGGAGGCCAGCATGATCGCCGCGAAGACCGAGATCGCCATGGCGAAGGCCACGGGCAGCCCCAGGATCAACAGCAGGAAAAGCGCAGGAAAGAGGATCTCAGCCATTGGCGCCGCCGGTGACGGTTTCATCGTCAACGCCGCGTGCGTCGAGGCTCTTGTAGTCTCCGGCGTTGATGAAGGGACGCGCGATCAGCAACAGATGGACGATCAGCAAGGCGAACCCCACCGGCATAGCCGCGTAGACATAGAGAAATGGCAGGCGCAGGGCCGGCGTGACCTGGAACTGCATCCGCTGGGCGTATTGCCAGCCGACATGCACCATGTAGCCGAAGAAGGTCAGCAGGATGAGAACGATCAAGGCGCGAAGAAGTTTTTGCCCGATTGCGGGCAGTTTGTCCTGAAGGTTCGTGATTGCGACGTGTCCGCCGATCCGCAGGATAAGGCCCGCGCCGGTGAAGGTCAGCCAGATCATCAGGTAGCGGGCGGCCTCGTCCGCCCAAGGCAGGGATTGCGCGGTGAAGTACCGCAGGAAAATATTCGCCCCCACGATCAGGGCCATTGCCGACAGCATCAGGATAAGCGCCCAGCCATTCAGCACGACGAATATATGTTCGAGCCTTTTCACGTGGCGCCCCCGTTCGGTTCACCGGCGCCGGGTGGGCGCCGGTGGGTGTCATCACTCGAAGTTGACGATCGAGTTGACAAGATCCTTGCCGTAGGTTTCGTAGTAACCCTCATAGGCCGACGCGATGGACTCCTGGAAGGCGGCCTTCTGTTCGGCCGATAGTTCGTTGACCTTCATGCCGCGCTCTTTCAAGGTTTCCACGCCCGTGGTCTCGACATTATCGACATAGCCGCGCATGGCCGTCACGGCCTCTGCCGCGGCCGTCTCGAAGGCGGCTTTCTGCGTGTCGTCAAGGCCATCCCAGAAGGGTTTGGAAACAAGCAACATGGCGGGCGAATAGACGTGGCCCGACAGCGTCAGGTATTCCTGAACCTCGTCCAGCTTGACCGAGACGATCACGGACAGAGGGTTTTCCTGACCGTCGATCACGCCCTGTTGCAGGGACGAGATTACCTCGGGCCAGGCCATCGGCGTGGGGGCCGCCCCCATGGCGTTGAATGCCGCAAGGTGCACGGGGTTTTCCATTGTGCGGATCTTCAGGCTTTCGACATCGGCCGGTGTCTCGATGGCGTTGCGGTTGTTGGTGATGTGGCGGAAGCCCTGTTCCCCCCAGGCCAGCCCGTGCAGGCCGACAGCGTCGAACTTGCCGAGGATTTCCTGGCCGATCTCACCATCCAGAACCGCGCGGGCGTGGTCCAGATCCCGGAACAGGAAGGGGATATCGAAAACGCCCGTGTCGGGCACGAAGTTGGCCAGCGTGCCGGAGGACACGATGGTGGCTTCGATGGTACCCAGTTGCAGCCCTTCGATCACTTCGCGCTCGCCGCCCAGGCCGGACGAGGGGAAATGCTTGAACTCGAACGCGTCGCCGGTCTCGGCCTTGACGACCTCTTCGAACTTCTGCGCCGCGACGCCGTAATGGCTGTCGGGGGCGAGGGCGTAGCCGATCTTGACTTCGGTCTGCGCAAGGGCCGGAAGGCCCATCGCAAGGAAGATGCCGGTCGAGACCAGCCCGCGGGTAATGAACGTCATGGTTTTCCTCCCGTTTAACGTTTGGTTTTTGCTACACAGGTATTTTTGGGCTGACAACCCCGAGCCGGAGCGTCCCGGTGCCTGGGCATCACCCGTCTTTCCGCTGTCTGAACAGGTGGACCAGTTCCGGCACATAGGCGTCGTTGGGGCCGGCGGCGACCGTCGCGGCAAGGGCGGCTGAGACGCCGTCGGCAACAGACGTCTGCGCACCCGCCGCCTGGGACATGCTGCGGTAATAATCGATATCCTTCAGGGCATTGGACACGTAAAAGGGCAGGGCATCGCGATCCTGCGAGACGATGAAGGGCGCCAGCCGGTCGAGGGCCGCACTTGCGCCACCGCCACCCGCCAGCACATCAACGAAGACCTGAGGGTCTATGCCGGTATCGGCGGCCTGGGCCGCCGCCTCGGCGAGCAATGTCATGAAACCGACCGACACGTAGTTATGCAGAAGCTTGAGCCGATGTCCGTGCCCAAGCGGGCCGACGTGATCGACATTCTCCGTGAAAGAGGCCAGGACGGGGCGCACGGCATCGAGGCTCTCGGCCGCACCGCCGACCAGCAGGTTCAGCGTGCCCTCATGGGCATGTTGCGCCGTGCGAGTCATCGGCGCGTCCAGATAGTCGCCGCCGGCGGCCCGAACCAGTTCGGCCATACGCAGGGTCGAGTCGGGCAGCGCGGTCGAGCAATCCACCACGATCGTCCCCGGGCGCAGCGACGCGGCAAGGCCGTCCGGCGCGCCGATGATCGCCTCGACCTGGGGCGAGCCGGTGACGCAGAGGATGACCACATCGGACGCTTCTGCGATCTCTGCGATGGTGGCGCACGCCCTGCCGCCCTGTGCCAACAGGTGGTCAGTGGGCTGGTTGCCGGGGTGATCGAGAAAATGCAGCGCGCAACGGCCGCGCGACAGGATGTTGCGGGCGATGCCGTGGCCCATGAGCCCGACGCCGATGATGCCGACTTGCATTGCGTTGTGCCTCCGATCGTCTTCGTTGATTGCGTGGCGGGTCGTGGATCCTAGTCCGCGTTGATCCAGATTGCCTTGGTGTCGAGATATTCTTCCATATGCTCGGTTCCCCCCTCGCGCCCGTATCCCGACATCTTGACGCCGCCGAAGGGCACGGCGGGGTCGATGGCGTGGTACATGTTGACCCAGACGGATCCGGCCTTCAGCCGATTGGCCAGCTTGTGCGCGGTGCCCAGATGGGTCGAGAAGACGCCAGCCGCAAGGCCGTAGGGCGTGGCGTTGGCGCGGGTCACGACCTCGTCCAGATCGTCAAACGGCAGCGCCGAGATTACCGGGCCGAAGATTTCTTCGCGTGCGACTCGCATCGTGTCGGTCACGCCGCCCAGCACCGTCGGTTGGAAAAAGTGCCCGCCTGCAAGGTCCGCGCCTTCGGCCCTTGCGCCGCCGGTGATGACCTCGGCCCCTTCGCGCGGGCCTGCGTCGAGGTAACCCGCGATGCGTTGGGCTTGCCGGGCCGAGATGATCGGGCCGATATCGGTGTCTTCTCGAATGCCGTGACCGATCCGCAGCCCGGCGGCATACTCGGCCACGCGGCGCACGAACTCGTCGTGGATTTCGCGGGCCACGAACAGGCGCGATCCCGCGATGCAGATCTGACCGGAATTGGCGAAGACGGCCATCGCTGCGACCGGCACCGCCTTTTCGATATCGGCGTCACGGCAAACGATGACGGGCGACTTGCCACCCAATTCCAGCGACACGCGCTTGAGATTCCCGGTGGCCGCGCGGGCGATGGCCTGTCCGGTGGCGGTCGAGCCGGTGAAGACGATCTTGTCGACGCCGTCGTGTTCGGCCAGTGCCGCGCCGGCCTCGGACCCGAGGCCCGTCACGATGTTCAGGACCCCATCGGGCAAACCGGCCTCCTGCATGATCCGGGCGATCATCAGGACGGTCAGAGACGCCTCTTCCGACGGTTTCAGAACCACGGTGCAGCCGGTCGCGATGGCCGGGGCAATTTTCCAGATTGAGCCGGCAATCGGCGCATTCCAAGGGATTATGGCCCCGACGACGCCGATGGGCTCTCGCACGGTCTGGGAATAGATCTCGCCGGGGAACGAGTTCGGGATGGTCGCGCCATGGATCGCCACGGCCTGGCCGGCATAGAAGCGCAACATCCCCAGCACGCGGCGGCCGTTGGCGAGCGTGCGCTGGATCGGCATGCCCATGTCGAGCGTGTCCGACAGGCAAAGGTTTTCCCACTCGGCCTCGAGCCGATCCGCTATGCGCAGCAGCAGGGCTTGGCGCTCGAACGGAGTCCATTTCGACCAGGGGCCCTCGAACGCCGCGCGCGCGGCCTTGACCGCGATGTCGATATCGGCGGCGTCACCCTTGGGGACCGTTGCCAGAAGGCTTCCGTCCGCGGGGTTGCGCGCCTCGATGACCTCTCCGGAACGGGCTTCGCACCAAGCCCCGTCAATGAACATCTTCTGACTTGCGCCATCGTAAAGAGCGGTGGCCGATGCGCTCCAATCTTTCATGGTGCCCTCATCTTAAGTGAATGTGCTGGCTCGCGATGCCCCGTTAAGCTAACGGGGCAGCCGTTGCGGCGTGTCTACACCAGTCGGTTTCCCCAAGACCAGCGGATAACTCGACGTGTTGAGGCGCCAAGACCGTTCATACCTTGGAGGCCAATGGTCCCGAAGGAAAGGTCGAGGCGGTTCGATCGACGGCTGCCGAAAGTGTCGAGCTTTGCGATGACCTCGCTCGGCTTCGCCTATCCAAAGCGATGGCAGTCAATCCATTAAGAGGCTATGAGCGCTCCTTTTTCTTCAAGCGAACGGATCTGGTCCTTCGAATACCCATGTTCGGTCAGAATTTCCGCGCCATGCTGACCGAGCGTCGGTGCCGGGGTGGTGACGGCGCCGGGGGTGTCGCTGAACTTGATCGGCAGTCCGATGGCCTTGACCGCGCCGGCCCTCGGATGATCGGTTTCCACGATCATGTCCCGTGCCAGAGCCTGTGGGTCGTTGTGCATCTCGGAGATGGTCATCACCGGGCCAGCGGGCAGGCCCGCGGCCTCCATCCGGTCCAGCCAGTCTTGCGTGTCGTGTTGCATGAAGTGGTTTTCGAGGATTGGAACGAGCTCTTGCAAATGTTGCATGCGGGCGAGGTTGGTCTCGAAGCGGGGATCGCTGCCGAGTTCGGGTGCGTTAATGATCTCGAGCAGGCGCATCCAGTTGCGCTGGTTTGCGGCGCCGATATTGATCCAGCCGTCGCGCGTGCGAAACGACTGGTAGGGCGCGTTGAGCGGATGCGCCGACCCGAGGGCGCCCGGCGATTCGCCTGTCGCGAAGGCGATTGCTGATTGCCAGTATGTTAGCGAGATGCCGGCCTCGAAGAGCGAGGTGTCGACCATCTGTCCCTGGCCCGTCTTCTGCGCATGTGAATAGGCTGAAACGCACCCCAGAGCCGCAAGAAACCCCGCAGTGATATCGGAAATCGGCGCGCCCGGCTTGACCGGCGGACGGCCCGGCCCCTCGCCCGTGATCGACATAAGGCCCGACATGCCCTGTGCAATCAGGTCGAAGCCACCGCGCTCTGCATAGGGGCCGGTGCGGCCAAATCCGGAGATGGCGCAATAGACCAGCTTGGGGTTTCTTTTCCGCAGTGTGTCGTAGCCAAGCCCGAGGCGTTCCATCGTGTCGTGACGGTAGTTTTCGATTACCACGTCGGCATCTTCGAGCAGTTTGCCCAGAGCCGAGATGGCATCGGGATCCTTGAGATTCAAAGCGATGCCGCGCTTGTTGCGGTTCATCATCAGGTAGGCGGCGCTTTCGCCGTTGATTTCGGGCGGCAGGAATCGGCGGCTGTCATCGCCGTCGGGCTTTTCCACCTTGATCACGTCTGCGCCCATATCGGCCAGCATCATGCCGCAGGCCGGGCCGGCCATGATATGCGCAAGTTCGATGACCTTCATGCCGGCAAGGGGACCTTGGCTGCTCATTCTCCACTCCATTCGGGTTTGGTCTTGTTCAGGAAAGCTTCGAGTCCATGCTTGAAATCCTTGCTCATGTAGCACATGGCGATGAGATCGTTGTCTTCCACAGCGAGCGCCTCGCGGTTGCGGCGCATCGCCTCTTTCGTGGCCCGCAGGGTCAGGGGCGCCATGTCCGCAAGATGCTCGGCCAGAGCCTCGGCACGCAGCAGCAGGGCGTCTTCATCGCTCAGCACCTCGGAGACGAGGCCGGCTGCCAGTGCCTCGTCGGCGGTCATCAGGCGCGCGGTGAAGATCATCTCGCGGACGCGCCCCGCGCCGATAAGTTCGCTCAACCGGGCCAGGTTGCCGGCATTGAGGCAATTGCCGAGCGTCCGGGCGATGGGAAAGCCGAATTTCAGCTGTGCGCTGGCGATCCTGATGTCACAGGCCGCGGCTATCGAGGCACCACCGCCGGTACAGGCGCCGTGGATGGCGGCCACGGTAGGCACGGGACAAGTATCGACGGCGGTCAGGATGCGGGTGATCTCGTTCTCGTAGTCATGCGCGTCCTGCGCCGTCTTGAAGCCGCGAAACTGCGTCATGTCTGTGCCCGCCGCGAAGGCCTTGCCGCCCGCGCCGTGGATGACCACCGCGCGCACGGACCCGTCCGTCGGAACGTTGGCGCAAATGTCGGCCAGTTCCTCGTACATGGCGAAGGTCAGGGCATTGCGCGCCTCGGGACGATTGAACGCGATCCAGAGGGTCTTATCGCGAAGCTGCGAGTTGAGTTCGTCTGTCATTTCAAGAAGGTCTCCACAGGAAAACGGGGCATGGCTGATCGGAACATGAACAAGGTGCGGTGCGTCGGGAGCTACGCCCTGCACGGGCGGGCTGCGAGCCGTCGTCGGCGTGCACACCGCGCATCTAGTTCGGGAGTTGGTTCAGTCATCGTGGTGTAGGCGTTTCAGGCACTGTCGGACTCGAGGCCGCCGGAGCCCATCGCCTTCAGGTGCGCCGCGAACTTGTTCATCATGTGGGTCTTCATGACCTGACCGAGCCCCTGCGCATCTCGGGCGCGGAGTTTCTCCATTATGTCTTCATGTTCCTCAATCGCCTGGGCCCAGCGTTCTTCGGACAGGTTGACCATGAACCGCGCCCGGCGGACGCGCATTCCGAGCATGCGGTGATGCATTTCCAGGATTTCGTTCCGCGCGCCTATCAGCAGGGCGTTGTGGATGTCCTGGTTGGCCTTGAAGTAGGTCTGGCGGTCCCGGGCCTTGTAGGCCTTGACCATCGCGGCGTGGCGTTTCTCGATGGCTTGGATCTCGGCATCGCTCAGGTTGCGGCAGGCCAGTTCACCGGTGAGCTGTTCCAGCACCGCGATCACGGGAAACGTGCTTTCCACTTCGGCGCGTGTCACCTCTGCGACGCGTGCGCCCCGGTTCGCCTGCAGGATGACCAAGCCCTCGGAACCGAGAACCTTGAGCGCTTCGCGCAGCGGGGTCCGGGAGACGCCGAAGGTTTCGCATAATTCCTTTTCGGGAACCTTTTCGCCCGGCTTGAGGGCGTCTTCCACGATCAGGTTGCGCAATCGCTCGACCAGTTCCTGGTGGAGCGTCGGTCGCTTGATGCTTTCATTCAGGTTCATCACCGCATCCTAATATTCAATTACTTGATCCAGCAAGCGTGCCACGTGCAGCGCGCGCCGGGGCGTGCCGTCGGCAATCTGATGCCGGCAGGAGGTTCCGTCGGCCACGATGAACGCATCCTTCGGCGCCGCATCCAGCGCCGGAAAGAGATCGAGGCCGGCCATCTTGAGCGACACGTCAATGGTCTCGGGCGCGTAGCCGAAGGCGCCGGCCATGCCGCAACAGCTGCTTTCTATCATGTTTACGTCTGCGTCGGGGATGCGATTGAGCAGGTCGAGCATCGGATTGACGGCATCGTGGGACTTCTGATGGCAATGGCCGTGCACGTAGATCGGGCGGTCAATCGGCTGCATCGGAAGGTCTGCGGCTTGGACGAGATATTCCTCGAACGTTTGCGTGGCCGTAGCCAGCGCCTGCGCCTCGTGGCCGGGGCAAAGTGCCAGGAACTCGTCGCGGACTGTCAGGATCGACGAAGGTTCGAGCCCGACCAAGGGAATCCCGTTTGCCACGGCCGCCTTTGTCGCGTCGATGACGCGTTGCGCCTCAGAACGGGCCTCGTCGACGCATCCAACTGCCAGCAGGGTGCGTCCGCAATCGAGCGACCTGCCGCTGTCATCGCGGGCCACCGCGACGCGCTTGCCGGCCGCGCGAAGGACACGGATTGCGGCGCGCAGGTTCTCTGGTTCGAAGTAGCGATTGAAGACATCCGCGAACAGCAGGACATCGGGGTTGGCATCCTGCGCCTCGTCATCGCGGAACGGATTCGAGGACCAGACCGGAAGGTCACGGCGGTGCGACACTCCTGTAATCTTTTCGGTCAGCTTGCGCACCGGGCCGATCTTGTTGCGCAGGTTCATGAGCCACGCGAGCCGGGCCGCCGTTGGCGCGTAGCGGGGCAGGTAGCCCACCAGCTTGTCCGCGAGCGTGAGGCCGGAGTTCCGGCGCCGGGCGGCCAGGACTTCGATCTTCATGCGGGCCATGTCGACGCCGGTGGGGCATTCGCGGCGGCACGCCTTGCAGGACACGCAGTATTTCATCGTGTCGGCCATGGCGTCCGAGGTCAGCCCGCCGGGCATTTGCCCGCTGATCGCGAACCGCAGCGTGTTGGCGCGTCCGCGCGTCGCGTCGCGCTCGTTCCGGGTGGCGCGGAAAGACGGGCACATGACGCCGCCCTTGAGTTTGCGGCAGGCACCGTTGTTGTTGCACATCTCGACCGCGCCCTGAAAGCCGCCCCCGGCGCCCGGCCACGCGGACCAGTCGAGCGCGGTCTCGAACTCCGGCACGTCATAGTCCGGCCCGTAGCGGAAGACGCGACGATCATCCATCGCAGGGGCGTGCACGATCTTGCCGGGGTTCATGAGGCCGCCCGGATCGAACCGCGCCTTGACCTCCTCGAAGGCCGAGACGATGCGCGGGCCGAACATCTTTTCGTGGAATTCCGACCGTACGATCCCGTCGCCGTGTTCGCCGGAATGCGACCCCTTGTACGTCCTGACCAGGTCGAAGGCTTCCTCGGCGATGGACCGCATGGTCCTGACGTCCTTGTCCTGCCGCATGTTGAGCACGGGCCTCACGTGGAGGCAGCCGACCGACGCGTGAGCATACCACGTGCCCTTCGTGCCGTGGCGCGTGAAGATATCGGTCAGCCCCTGGGTGTATTCCGCAAGGTCGGGCAGGGCCACGGCGCAATCCTCGACGAAGGAAATCGGCTTGCCGGCCTCTTTCATCGACATCATCACGTTGAGGCCCGATTTGCGATACTCGGCGATGGCGCTCTGCAGGGTGTTGTCCGTCACGGGGACGACACCGCCCCATGCCTTGGCGTTGTTGGTGAATGCGTAACCGAGGTCGCCCATCATCCGGGACAGCTCTGCCAGCTTGGCGGCGTTGGCCTCGGCGCTGCCTTCAGCGAACTCGACCAGCAGGAGCGCGGCCGGATCGCCCTCGACGAAGGATTCGATCGTGTTGCGGAAGAGGGGTATGTCGCGGCCGAGCGCGACCATCGTATCGTCGATCAGTTCGACCGCCTGCGGGTCGAGCGTGACGAGATGCTGGGCCGCGTCCATCGCCGCGTAGAAGGTGGGAAAGTGGCAAACCCCGGTGACTTTCTCGCCCGGAAGGCGGGCGAGGCCGAGCTCGAGCTCGGTGAAATAGGCCAGCGTGCCTTCCGAGCCGACGAGCAGATGTGCCATGTTCAGGTCATTGCGCGTCAGCGCGTCGATATTGTAGCCGCCCACACGACGCTGGACCTTGGGAAAGCGGGCGTCGATCTCGTCTGCTTCGCGCCGCCCGAGGGCCCGCATGTCGGCCACCAGGTCGGCGTAGCTGCCGGGTTCGGGGGCGTCGGTGTCGAAACGTGCCCGGGTGCCGTCAGGCAGAATGGCCGAGATCGAACGGACATTGTCGCGCATGATTCCGTAGCGCAAGGATTTGCCGCCCGAGGAATTGTTGGCGGCCATGCCGCCGAGCGTGCAGCGCGACGCGGTGGAGGGATCGACGGGAAACCAGAGTCCGTGCGGCTTCAGCGCGCGGTTCAGTTCATCGAGAACCAGGCCGGGCTCGACCCGGGCGGTCATGTTCTCGGCGTCGATGTTCAGAATGCGGTTCAGGTGCCGGGTGTTGTCCAGGACCACGGCGCGATTGACCGTCTGGCCGCATTGAGAGGTGCCGCCGCCGCGCGGAAGTACCGGCACCGCTTCTTCCCGGGCGATTTCCATGGCCGCCTCGATATCCTTCACGGTGCGAGGCACCACGACCGCGTCGGGAATCATCTGGTAGATCGATGCGTCGGTCGCGTAGCGGGCGCGCGCAGCGGAATCGGCCATCACCGAGCCTTCGACAGCACGGCTCAAGCGGCTTGAAAGGCGACTGTTGTTGCGCATCGTGTTCTGTTTTCCCTTCCTGTTTCGGGCGTAATTCCAGACCCGGAACTTTTCAGTTGACTGAATTATGAATTCATAATTACGCTGAGGCAACATCAAATCGTGCCGACCAACGGCGCGCCTGGAAGGACAAGTTGCAATGCGCCAAGCTGGCAGACATTTCCTGCAAATTCCCGGCCCGAGTGCCGTGCCAGACCGAATACTAAAAGCGATCGGGCAGCAGACCATCGACCATCGCGGCCCCGATTTTGCCGATGTCGGCAAGAAGGCGCTGGACGGCATGAAGACCATCTTCAAGACCGAGCAGAACGTGTTCATCTTCCCGTCCTCGGGCACTGGCGCGTGGGAGGCGGCGCTGGTGAATACGCTGTCGCCGGGCGACAAGGTGTTGATGTTCGAAACCGGGCACTTCGCGACGCTGTGGAGCAAGATGGCGCGCAAGATCGGGCTGGAGCCGGAGTTTCTGGAAGGTGATTGGCGCGGCGGGGCCGAGCCCGACCGGATCGAGGCGCGTCTGCGCGAGGACAAGGACCACGAGATCAAGGCGGTCTGCG
Organism: Roseovarius sp. THAF27; assembly: GCF_009363655.1. Lineage (NCBI taxonomy): Bacteria > Pseudomonadati > Pseudomonadota > Alphaproteobacteria > Rhodobacterales > Roseobacteraceae > Roseovarius > Roseovarius sp. THAF27. Next base: position 3,501,827 of record NZ_CP045393.1, on the reverse strand, counting down.
TCGTGCATAACGAAACCTCGACGGGGTCTGTGTCGCCGATCGAGGAGGTGCGCAAGGCGATCGACGCGGCGGGCCATCCGGCACTCTTTATGGTCGATTCGATCTCGGGCCTTGCCTCGGTCGACTTCCGTTTCGATGAATGGGGTGTCGATGTGTGCGTGTCGGGCTCTCAGAAGGGGCTGATGCTGCCGCCCGGGCTGAGCTTCAACGCCGTGAGCGACCGGGCGCTGGAGCATGCCAAGTCGGTAACCATGCCGCGCAGCTATTGGGACTGGCACGACATGGTCGGGCCAAACGCCACGGGGTATTTCCCGTACACGCCCGGAACGAACCTGCTGTATGGTTTGAACGAAGCGATCGACATGCTGCATGAGGAAGGTCTGGACAACGTCTTTGAGCGCCACGCACGGCATGGTGCCGCGACGCGCGCCGCGGTGCGGGCGTGGGGGCTGGAAGTGCTTTGCGCCAGGCAGGGGCAGGAATCCGGGGTTTTGACCGCGGTTCTGGTCCCGCAAGGGCATTCGGCCGATGCGTTCCGCGCGACGACACTGAAGCACTATGACATCTCGCTTGGCAACGGACTGTCAAAAGTGGCCGACAAGGTGTTCCGCATCGGGCACCTGGGTGATTTCAACGACCTGATGCTGATGGCCACGCTGTCCGGTGTCGAGATGGGGCTGGAAAAGGCTGGCGTCCCGCACCAGTCCGGCGGCGCACAAGCGGCGATGGAGCATCTGAAAAAGTCAGATAATACGCGGTTTGCCGCGGAGTAACGCTCTGGGAGGAGCAATAAGGGAGGAGAAACTATGACTTTCAAAGCAACCATCCTGGCCAGTGCGGCGGCGATTGCCATGCCGCTTGCCGCAAGTGCGGCGGACATGACCCTGCGCTTCGGCCATGTCGGCAACCCCGGATCGCTCTTCGAGGCCTCCGCGGACGCCTTTGCCGAGTGCGCGAATGGCAAGCTGGGCGACAAGGCCGAGGTGCAGACCTTCGGTGCCAGCCAGCTGGGCAAGGACCGCGAACTGCTGCAAAAGCTGAAGCTGGGGCAGGTGGATTTCTCTCTGCCCTCCTCGGTGATGTCGTCGGTCGCGCCGGAATTCGGCGTGTTCGAGATGCCCTATATAGTCAAGGATCGCGATCACATGCGCCGTATCCAGGCCGAGTTGGGCGACGTATTCCAAGCGGCGGCGCAGCGTGAGGGATACCGGATCATCGGTTACTTCGAGAACGGGTTCCGCCACATCACCAATAATGTGCGTCCGATCAACAAGCCCGAGGACTTGGAGGGCGTCAAGCTGCGCACGCCGAACGGCGAATGGCGTGTGAAGATGTTCCAGCTGTATGGTGCGAACCCGACGCCGATGGCGTTCTCGGAGGTTTTCACCGCGTTGCAGACCAAGGTGATCGACGGTCAGGAAAACCCCTATGCGCAGATCGCATCGGCCAAGTTCCAGGAGGTGCAGGAGTACCTCTCGATCACCGGGCACGTCTACACGCCGGGCTATGTCCTCGTGGCCGAAAACCAGTGGCAGAAGCTGCCTGAGGACGTACGTGCCGAGCTTGAAGCGTGCGGTGCCGAGACGCAGAACTTCGTCTATGAGCACGCGGCGAAGCTGGAGACCGAACTTCTCGAGGTGATCCGCGAGGCCGGGGTCGAGGTCAACGAAGCCGACAACCAGGCCTTCATCGATGCCTCGGCGCCGATCTATGAAGAGTTCGCTACGACTGTCGACGGCGGTGCGGAGCTGATCGAGAAAATTCAGAGCCTCGCTTCCGGTTCCTGATCCCGACTGCGCAGGGGGCCGTCAGCGACCCCCTGCAAACACTGCTGCACCTGAGCACCAAACGTCGCAAGACTATCGCCGGGCACGCCGCCCGGCAGGGACCCATCATGTTCAACTCACTGCGTAAATTCTTCGAAGTCGCCCTGGAGTACTTCGTGGTCTTTCTCATGGTTATCCTGACCGCCATCGTCGTCGTCGCGGTGATTTACCGTCTTCTGGGGTCAAGCTTGGCCTGGTACGACGAGATCGCCGCCATCCTGTTGGCATGGATCACCTATTACGGCTCGGCGCTGGCCGCTTTGCGGCGTCGCCATATCGGCTTTGATACTGTGCTGCTTGCGATCCCCATGCCCGCGCGCATGTGGGCAGTGGCGTTGGCCGAGGCCACGACCGCCGGCTTTTTCATCCTTCTGGCCTGGGCAGGGTTCACGGTCATGTCGATCCTCGGGGGCATGTCGCTTGTATCGGTCACATGGGTGCCTGTCAGTTTCACCCAATCGGTGATCCCGGTCGGTGCGATCCTGTTCCTGATATGCCAGGCGCTGAGTCTTCCTGATTATTGGCGCAAGACGGCCGCCGGCGTGTCGCTCGAACATGCCGAGATCGAGGAAGAGGTCGAAACCGAAATGAAGAAAGCGGGGAACGCCTGATGCTGATGCTCGGTATCTTCATCGCGATGGTCGCGATGATCTGTCTGAACGTGCCGATCGCAATTGCGCTGGCCGTGTCCGCGATCGGAGGGCTGCTGGCGCTCGAAGGCACCAACTCGCTCGTGAATGTCGCGCTGGACATGTATAGCGGCGCGACCAAGTTCTCGCTTATCGCGATCCCGATGTTCGTGCTTGCCGGCGCAATCATGAACGCCGGCGGTATCACCGACCGGCTGATCAATTTCGTGGCGGCCCTCATCGGCTTCATCAGGGGCGGGCTGGCGCATGTCAATATCGGTGTGTCGCTGTTCTTTGCCGAAATATCCGGCTCTGCCGTTGCGGACGTGGCGGCGATGGGGTCGGTGCTGATCCCGCAAATGAAGAAGCGTGGGTATTCCGGCGCGCTCGCCGCGGCTGTGACGTCGTCTTCGGCGTCTCTTGCGATCATCATTCCGCCCTCGATCCCGATGATCCTTTACGCGACCTCGGCCAATGTTTCGGTCGAGCAGCTGTTCGTGGCCGGCGTGGTTCCGGGGGTGATGGGCGCGGCGGGTCTGATGGGCGTCGCCTATTACTTCGCCCGTCGCTACGACCTGCCGCGCGAGGAGGCGTTTTCGGGCCGTCGCGTGTGGGAGACGTTCGTTGACGCGCTGCCGACCTTCGCGCTGCCGGTCATCATCCTGGGCGGCATCTTTGGCGGCTACGTCACGGCGACCGAGGCCGCGGGCCTTGCCGTTCTGGCAGCCATCGCGATCAGCCTGTGGTATCGCCAGGTGGATTTCAAACATCTGCAGCAGTCGATGCTCGACGGTGGCATGCAGACGGCGGTGGTCATGCTGCTGGTGGCGGCATCTGTGGTGATGGGCGGGTTTCTGACGCGCGCACAGTATCCTCAGGAACTGGCGGCGGGGATCTTGAGCCTCACGGAAAACAAGTGGTTGATCCTGCTGATCCTGAACTTCTTCTTCCTGATCATCGGGTTTTTCCTGCATTCGGCTGCGGCCATCATCCTCGTCGTGCCGATTGTCATCCCGTTGATCGAGGCTGTTGACATCAACCCGATCCACTTTGGGCTTGTTGTCACGCTGAACCTTGCCATCGGGCAACAAACGCCGCCCGTGGCCAGTGTTCTGATCACGGCATGTGCGGTGGCGCGGGCGAACATCTGGGAAGTGAGCAAGGTCAACATCTACTTTGTCGCGGTTCTGTTGACCGTGCTCCTGATGTGCACGTACATCCCGTCCATCCCACTATTCCTGGTGGATTATTTCTATAATTAAAGCTGATTGTCGGGCCGGCTTGCACAGGCGTGCCGGCCCGACCTCGAGGAGCTGCCTTCATGAACCTTGAACTTGCGAATGCACTGATCGCTTCTGCCCTGGAGTATCGGCATGCGCATGACATGAAACCCCTCACGATTGCGGTGATTGATGCCGGAGGGCATCTTGTTGCGCTTCAGCGCGAGGATGGCACGAGCAACCTGCGACCGGAAATTGCACAGGGCAAGGCAAAAGGTGCAGTGGCAATGGGCCTGGGGTCGCGGGCGCTGTATACCCGGGCACAGGAACAACCGTTCTTTATCGACGCCATGAACGCACTGAACCGGGGCCAGCTGGTGCCTGTTCCCGGCGGTGTCTTGATATACCGCGATGAGACGCTGATCGGGGCAATCGGTATCACGGGTGATAGCTCGGACAACGATGAAGCATGCGCCGTGTCCGCCTTGAGCGCGCATGGTCTGACTGCGGGAACAGGTTGAAGCGCCTGCGATATTCGCTGCACGACCGCCCGCCATGCGTGAGCCGCGTCTTCCGATAACGAACTTCTGTCGCTGGAATGGCCGATATCTGACTGCTGGCCCCGAGGTGATTGAGGATGATCGCCCCAGCCAGTCTCGGGCCTGGAATGTTATTCCCGAGGCGGTACGTCTATCGAGACTCTGCCCAGGTCCTGCGACCTGATCACCAGTGCGGGTTTTGTGGCCTCGTCTGCCGCATATGAGTTGACGCTTGGCAACCGAACTTCCAACACCGTCAGAGACTTGATACGCTCCCTCCGAAGTAACCAGGTCTGCCAAGAGGGCCTATGACGAAAAATCTGCCGAAGGCCTGTGGTGCACGGGTTGGAGCAATCCGTGAGTAAGAACGAAGTTCAATATACCGATTTCGGGTACCAACCTGATTTTGTCCGCTGTTATCGGGATACAATCAGGCGCGGAGTGCCGAAATCTCTGAATGTCCATGTTTACCAAGGCAACGAGCCGGGACCGAGCCCCTTGGTCGTTTGTTTTCATGCCGGAGGTTTCCGTACCGGGCGTATTGTGCATGGTGACCACCGCGCGATCGCCCGGTGGCTAACCAAATCAAATATCTCCGTGGCGTTCCCAGAGTACAGGCTGGGTGCCAAGAGATCGGATTTGTCGGAAAGTACCAGATCGAGAATGAGTGAGTTGGAAGCGCTGGCCATTTCAGGATTTCCGGCACGCTTTCGGCGCAGCGAGGCATTGGCCGCATTGGAAGACGCGTGCGCACTGCTGGTTTGGATGGAAGCCAACAGAAACGAGTTCAATTTCAGCGGTAAGCTTGTCTTGGCGGGCGGATCGGCAGGAGCAATCACGGCGTTGAACGTTCTTTACCTGGCACCACATCTCGGGCTGTCTGTACCCGAGGTCGGTGGAGCAATTTGCTACTCGGGCGGCTTCGCCTTTCCAAGCCTTGCCGACACCGTACATACGCCGGTATTCGCGGTACACGGCCCCGAAGATGACCGTGTTCCGATGCATTCGATCGTGGAATTGTCGAAGCGCAACCCGGCTGTGTCCTTGTTGGTCTCGAACGAGCACAGCCATGGTAGCCTGAAGCTATGTCCAGGTGAGGCCAAGAAAGATACGTATGGACGGCTAATCTCCAAGGTGAATGAATTCAGCTAGGGTCGTCAGAGTTTGGGGATTCCCAAATCGGTGGCTGAATGATTGAATGTTACAGACACTCTAACTGAGCCAAAAAATCGAAGATGAAGGGTCTCGAGGTCGTTGCTCAGACGGTCAGGGACCGGAGCATTCGACCCCATACAGGTGATGGATATGCAAAAGAAAACGGGCGGCGAAGGAAACCGGAGAGACGTGTGGATCGCAGGCGCGGGGCTGTCCGCGGCGGTCGTGGCACGCGAGTTGGCGGAGGCCGGGTATCACGTTCAGGTCTTCGAGGCGCGAGACCACATTGCCGGCAACTGCTACACCGAACGCGACCCGGAAACCGGCATCATATTGCACCGCTACGGGCCGCACATCTTTCACACCGGGGATGACGAGGTGTGGGACTACGTCAACCGCTTCACCACCTTCGTGCCTTACGACCACAAGGTCTGGACGACCGTTGGCGGGCGTGTCTTCCCGCTGCCCATCAGCCTTGCCACGATCAACCAGTTCTACGGCCGCGCCATGGGACCGGCCGAGGCGAGGGATTTCCTTGCCGACATCGCCGAAGACATCGCGCACCCTGAAAATTTCGAGGAACAGGCGCTTTCGATGATCGGCCGCGACCTGTACGAGGCGTTCTTCAAGGGTTACACCGAAAAACAGTGGGGCCGGTCCCCGACCGAACTTCCCGCGTCGATCCTCAAGCGCCTGCCGGTCCGCTTCTCCTACGAGGGGAGCTACTTTGCCCATGCCCACCAGGCGCTTCCGAGCGACGGCTACACGCCAATGGTCGAGGCCATGCTCGACCATCCTTCGATCACGGTGCACATCTCGACAGCGCTCGATCCCGCAGAGGTGCCGGACGGCGTGCATCTCTTCTGGTCCGGGCCGCTTGACGCCTATTTCGACCACGTCCACGGGCATCTGGGCTACCGCACGCTCGATTTCCGTCACGAGCGCAGCAGCGGCGATTTCCAGGGCTGTCCGGTCATGAACTACGGCGAACCGGATGTGCCCTATACCCGCATCACCGAGCACAAGCATTTCGCACCTTGGGAAAGCCACGACAGCACGATCATCACCCGCGAATACTCGCGCGAGGCAGGGCCAGACGATATCCCCTACTACCCGATCCGCCTGACGAACGAAAAGGAACAACTCGCGCTCTACGTAAAGGCCGCGCAGGAAACGCAAGGCGTAACCTTCCTCGGTCGGCTTGCAACCTACCGCTATCTCGACATGGATGTCTGCATCCGCGAGGCGCTCGATGCCTCCCGCGTCTTTCTTGCCGCCGAAGCGAAGGGCGAGCGTTTGCCGGCGCTACTGGTTTCTCCCTGAGAGGCTCACGCGGAAGGCCCGGCTTGCCCCGCCTCAGGGCCGAGCCGCCTTTCGATACGTCACGATCGCACGACCGTGGAACCGGCACCCGACCTATTTCAGGGCTTTGGTAATTCGCAGTGCAGCCTGCATCTGTGAAAACGCGACGAATTCATATTTGTCCTCGGGAATGGTTTCGGTGAGCGCCTTGTATTCATGATGCTCCCACGCGGGGTACCCGAACAATTCGTCGAACAGGATGACAGAGCCGACGCGCAGCCGCGGTTTCGCCAGTTGCAGAATGGTCTTCGCCGGTTGATATGTGTCGGTATCGACATGAAGATAGGCGATGTCGCCCGGGTTCTTCTTGAGGAAAGGCTGGAATGTGTCGTCGATCCAGCCCTTGACGAGTTCAACATTGGGCTCGACCTTCGGAAGTTGCCCGCCGAGATCAAAATGCCCGCTCTTGTGATGGTTGCCTGTCCAGTTCTCGGACAAGCCCTCGAAACTGTCGAAGCCGAAGAGTGTTCGATCGGGATGCAGGCCCGCCATATGGTTGATTGAGCCGCCAGTGAAGACGCCGCACTCGATCATCAGCCCCTCATCCTTAATCAAGGTGGCCACATAATCGAGAAGATGCGACTTCCTGCCGAACAGAAGCGCGTTGGCGATGTTGGCTTCGATGAAATCCGCCGAGCGTTCGTTGGCCCGGTCCTTTACGATCTGTATCGGTTTGTCACTTGGCATTGGCTCGATTTCTCTTTCCGTTACTTGGGGTATCATCCTACCGTCGCGACGGTAGACGCTGTTGCCTGTCTGGCGATTTGATACCCCCTGTCCGGGCCTGTCCAAAGAAAAATCTGTGCGCTGAGTGTCGACATGTTCGACCATCGACATTCGGGCAATAGCGCCCCGTCACGCTCCTGCGATAGTTGAACAACAGATGTCGTTCTTTTCGCCTCCGAAATCTTCTTTCTGTTGAGGCAATTGCCGACATGCATAAACTAGCGAGAACCTGGCACCTTAATGACAGACCACGAGCAAACAACGCAATGGGCGAACTCAGCAGTATCGTACTTCCCGAAGGACACAAGTTCCTGCGGGCGGTCCCCGTCGAGAAACAGGACGATGAAGCATTCGTCGCCTCTTACGACAGTCAAACCTTGTTTTACGATGTCTTCTATGACGGATCGAACAATCTGGTCCGCATGATCGGTCCGGATCTGAGGAACCTTAAGAACTATTTCAAGAACGCGATCCTCGAGGTCGATGGCGTCGAAGTTCAGGAGCGGAACATCGTCAAGCTGGGGCCTCGCACGAATGAGGTGACCTTTTCATCGCCGCATCCGGATCCCAAGCATCTGCGCCTGTTTCAGCCCCGGACCCCGCAATTCGAAGAGGTCGTGGAAATCAATCGCTCCAACCTCGAAAAATTCCGGGGAAAGAACGCCCTCGTCGCAATATCCAAAAACAACGACCTTCAGTGGATCGAGGACTGGCTGACTTTCTATTCACGACGGCATGGGGCAAACGCTGTCGTGCTGATTGACAATGGAAGCGATGCCTATTCGCCCGAGGATATCAGGCAGACAATCGCCAATGTGAAGGCGATCGAAGCCGCCGAGGTGATTTCGGCGCCTTTCCCATTCGGACCACGCGCAACGACGCGGGTCGAGATCGGCTCGAAGTTTCTTCACCTGTCGATGCTGCATGTCGCGCACAGGAAATATCTGGCCGAGGCGAATGCTGTTTTGTCGGTTGATATCGACGAACTGGTGCTGGGCCGCGATGACGAGACGGTTTTTTCCGCAGTCAAGTCCACGGCGGACGGCTACATGTCCATTCGCGGACGCTGGCGTTATGCACGCAAACCGGAAGGCTCGGCAAAGGTCACGCATGCCGACCACGTTCTTCAGCGACGGGGTGCGGATGCGCGGATGCAGCCCAAATGGTGCCTGGACCCGCAAGGGCCTTTGGCCGGCAGGTACTGGCGCGTCCACGGAATATCCGGTGCACAAAGAAACTTCGAGCATCACTTCTACTATCTTCATTGTCGTCAAATCACAACGAGTTGGGATTACGCACGTGGTTTCGAGGACGAAGAGAATTTCGAGGAGGCGCAGGACGCCTCGTCTCTTCGGGACGTGTTCGAAGGCGTGAGCAGCTCGACCTGACCGGCCCTTTTGCCGCAAAGCAGCCATCCGGTCATATTGCGGCAAACGGCCGCGCCGAGGCGATATCGACAGATGCTGGAACTTACACGCATGTCCGGTTTCGGAAACCAGCAGATGAGTGATACGAACTTGTTTCCGCCAAGGGTTCGTGGCGCAATGATCTGCAGCCTTTTGCCCTGTCCTGAGCTATCCGGTCCATCCAAGGCCCGATGAAATCGAATTCATCGATTGCAGGAGCGGGATGGAAACACGGTTCGGCTCTTCACGGGACCGCACCTCGCGTAGCAATGCGACCTGCAGGGTATTGACCCGGTCCAGCCCGGGGCGAATCCTGTCGAAACGCGCGCGCATACGCGGAAACCTTTCGGCAATCTTCTCACTCCCGGTCAGGAAAGCGATACCGCTGCATGCGAGCGCGTATTCCTTGGCGATCGCATCAGTCACGCGCCGCCGAATATCGTCATCCGTGACCAGCGACGCGTATTCCTCCGCAATGTCCAGATCGGCCTGGAACAAGGACTTCTCGACCTCGTCGGCAATCAGGCGAAAGAGCTTGGTACGCTCGAACATCGCCAGAAGCGTGTCTTCGCCACGGGTGCCCTGAAACTTCCGGAACGCTTCGATGGCCGAACCGAACCCATACCAGCCGGTGATCAGGTGGCGGTTCTGCGACCATGCAAAGACCCACGGTATCGCCCTCAGGTCAGCCAGCGACGCGGCACCGAACCGGCGCGCGGGACGCGAGCCGATCTTGAGCATTGCCAGTTCCTCGACCGGGCTGGCCTGCTGGAAATAGTCGATGAAGCCGGGCATGTGCAGCAGCGTGGAATAGGCGGTTTGGGACAAGCCTGACAGCGCCTCCAGCGCCTCGTTGAATTCCGGCGCGCGGGGTGGGTCGTCCGCATCCGCCGAATGCTTCAGAACGCTGGACGCCAAAAGCTCAAGGTGCGCGGCGGCGGTACCGCGGTTGGCGTAGTTGGCCGACACCACCTCGCCCTGTTCCGTCAGCCGCATCCGTCCCGAAACGGTGTTGGTCGGTTGCGCCGCGATGGCGCGATCCATCGGCGCGCCGCCACGACTGACCGAACCGCCGCGGCCGTGAAAGAAGACCGGGGTCAGACCTTTCGATTTCAGAACGCGCGTGATCCTGCGCTGTGCCTGGTCAAGCTCGCAGGTCGAGCAGACAAAGCCGCCATCCTTGTTGCTGTCCGAGTAGCCCAGCATGACTTCGATAGCCGAACCGTCCCGCGTCAGGCTGCGCTTCGCCAGCGGAACATCGAGCAGGCCAAGAAGGATATCGGGGGCGGCGCGCAAATCCTCGATGGTCTCGAACAGCGGCACGACCTTGATTTCCAGTGTTTCGGCGCCGAACCCTGCGTACCGGGCCAGCAGGAAGACCCCCAACAGGTCGTCGGACGAGCGCGTCATGGACAGGATGAAGGGGCCTAACGCGGCCGGGTCCGGCCCGTAGCGGCGTTTCGACATCAAGGTCAGCAGGTCGATCAACTCGTTTGCCTGATCGGACAGCGCGTTGCCGTCAGGCGCAGGCAGCTGCGGCTCAGACAGTTCCGACCGAAGCCGTTTCGACCACGCCGGATCGCCATACTCCGGCACGTTGCCATCGTCCCGCTGGCGCCAAATCTCCGCGATCGTTTCTGTTGTTACGGTCGAGTTCTGTCGGATGTCGAGCGTATAGATGCTGAACCCGAAAACCTGTGCCCGCCAGCGCACCGGGCGGATATAACGCTGCGCCAGATGCCGGGCGTCGACCGAGGCGAGCGCGGTCTCGATGATTTCGAGGTCGGTGATGAAATGGCTGACATGGCGATAGGTTTCAAGCCGGTGCAGGATCGCGGAAGTCGCCTGTCGAAAAAGCTCGTTGGGGTTGCGGTCACGGTAGGGTGAAACCGAGGCGAGGCGCTCTAGCTCTGCCTGCATTTCCGAATTCAACGGGACGATCCGGTTGCTAATGCTCAGACGCTCGGCGGCGATGCGCAGATGCTCTCGGTACATGTCCATCGCCGTATCGCGCGCCCGTTTGAGAGCATGGGCGGTACTGTCGGTGGTCACGTTCGGATTGCCGTCACGATCGCCTCCGATCCAGGAGTGGAAGCGGATGCAAGGCGAAACCATGTCGAAGGTCCCGAAGCGGTTCGCTGCCGCCTGCTCGAACTGTTCGAACACCTGCGGCACGGCGTCGAAGATTCCGTCACGGAAGAACTGCAGCCCCCATTCGATCTCGTCGCTCAGGCCGGGACGTTCCAGCCGCAGTTCGCCCGTCATCCATAGAAGGTCGATCTCGCCTTCGATATCGGCCAGAATGCCTGTGCGTTCGCGGGTGGTCCACCGTTGCGCTTCCAGCGCAACGAGGCTGCGATAGATCCTGCGGTGGATTTCCAGGATCGTCACCCGCTTGGCTTCGGTCGGATGCGCGGTCAGGGTCGGTCCGACGGAAAGGCTGGCCGAGATCTCTGCGAGGCGTTCCGGGGTCAGATCATGGCGGTCGAGGGCCTGCGCGAAACTGCTCGGCACGGTTTCGGCCCCGGTTTGCGTTTCGGTTTGGCGCCGGTCGCGGATCGCCGCATTTTCCTCGACGATACGCAAAAGTTGGAACCAGATATTCAGGGCCTGAAGATAAGGCACGGCAGCGGCCCCGGTGGGGATCGCCCCCTCGCTGTCGTTCCGCGCCCATTCGGACACGTGCGGTGCACGTCGTTCAAGGACATTGCTCCACAGCTCGAAAAGTGCCCGGCGCAGGTCGACCGCATAAGCCTCGCCGTCTTGGGTGCCGTCGCAGGCGGCATTCAGCAGGACAGACGGCATCAGACGCTGCCCGCGCTCGGCGAACCTGTCGCACAAACAGTTCTGTCGCCGCAGTTCGCCCGGTGATCAAGATTATCGACCATGACATTCCTCTTGTTGCGGCGCCGGCGTGCATCATACAGCGCCGCCCAGTTCTCGCCCGGTGTCGTTTCCGTCACGCTACCATCCTTGTCCGAAAGCCGCCTTTAGGAATCCGTCAGAATTCGACAGGAATCCACGCATCTCCAGGGACAACGTGCCGAGCCAGAATGACATGACACGTCGGCGCATGACTACCTACACTTGAGTTTGAAGCGGTGTTCAATCGGAACACTGGAGCGAAGGCTTCAAGCGACAGGTTGAAAGACCATTGCTTGCAGGCTCGGCTCAATGGGGTCTGACCGCACCTAGACAGCTTCAGATTGCGCTCGGCGGCAGACCTTGTGCAGTTGCGGGGAAAAGGTGCTTCGTTCCGCAGAGTAGGCCTTGCTCGGATCAATTGCGGACGTGTGATTACGGGCCAAGACAGCCCTTCAGGTCGTGCAGAACGAGTACCTGCTCAGGTTGGAGCTGAAATTTCGGTTTTGACGTATCGTTCTTTTGGTTTGACGCGACGTACCTCGGCAATCGGGCAATTCTGGAGAACAAGTCTATTCGTTTGTTTGTCCCACCGGCTCATTCAACGCCTGAAGCTCTGGATATCGTCCGCCGAAAGGGCATAGCCGATCTCGGCCAGTTGGGTGGACCGCGACGCCGTGCCGAACATGCCGGTGACCGTCACGGGCTCGAACATGCCGGAGCTTTCGAAGGGCGTGCCGGTGGTCACGAAGACCAGCTGGTTCGCCGGGGGCGGGGGCACGTGGACGCAGGCGCCGATGTAAGGCACCAGGATGAACGCGGTGATGCCGGTACCCTCGTGGTCGAGCGGCACGATAAAGCCCGAGATCTGGACGATCTTGCCGGTCCAGTCGGTGCGGATGCCTGTGGATGGCGGCTGACGGGCTGCCATGCTGCTTTCGTCATGCGGCAGGATACCTTGCAGGTTGCCGGGCAGAGACGTGTCGTCCTCTGGCAGAAGGTCGCGCCATTCCAACGCGACCACCGTGTCGGCCAGCGCCTGCCCGGCAAACCCCGATGCGGCGAGGAATAGAAGCATGGACCGACGGGTCAGGCCTTTCACTGCCATTCGTAGACCTCGATCCGCTCGGCGGTCATCCGGTATCCGACATCCGCGATCTGGGTCTTCATGGACTTGGCCGAGAGCCGCCCCGAGACCCAGACCGGATCCCATAGGGAGTCGCTGGGCCAGGGGGTTTTCGTGGTGACGAAGACAAGCTGGTTGGGTGGCGGTGGGGGCGTGTGGATGCAGGCGCCCACGTAGGGCACCAGCATGAAGCTCGTTACGCCTTGGGAATTGACATCGAACGGGATGATATAGCCGGGCAGCTTGATCGGCTTGCCGTTGAGGCGCGTGTTCATCCGCCACGCGTTGCGGTCGTATTCCGGCACCCAGGTGTCATTGGCCTCGTCGATCTTGCCGGGGCCGATGATCTCGCCATAGGGCACGCCCTTGGGGATCAGGTCCGGCCATTCAATCACACGGTACTGGCTGGCCATCGCCCGGCCCGGAAGCAGGGTTGCTGCAAGCATGGCCAGGACGGCCCGGCGAGAGGGATGCGTGCGTGTCATATCCTGACCATCATGCCATCAGACAGCGACAGGCGGTAGGCCCTGAGGGCCGGAAACAGGCTGACAAGCGCCGCCGCGACGATCACACCTGCGAGAGTGGCCAGTTCCCGCCCATTCGGCGGCGCGATCGGTAGCCAGAGGCCGAAGGCGCTGTCCACCACCGGCTGCGTCAGCGCCAGCCCGCCGTAAAGCAGCGCGAGGCCGAGGAGGGCGCCCAAGGCGGCCATCAGCGCCGCTTCCAGCACGAGCAGGCCGAGGATGGTCGACGGGCGCGCGCCCATGGCCCGCCAGATCGCCATTTCCCGCCGGCGTTCGTTGAGCGAGGAAAAGATCATTGCCATCATGCCCAAGAGGGCCGTCACCACAACCATTGCCGACACGCCGATCAGCGCGGTTTCGGCCACGCCGACGATCTGCCACAACTCCTGCAAGGCGACACCGGGCAGGACCGCCAGCAGCGGCTCTTCGGGGTAAGTGTTGATCCAGCGTTGCAGGCCGAAGATCTGAAGCCTTGACTTGACCCCGACCAGCGCGGCCGTCACCGCCGAAGGCGACAGGTCCATCTTACGTATCTGCTCGACGGGCGTGCTTTGGCCGGGAAATTGCGCGCCGGACTGCCAATCGACATGGATCGCCTCAATCGCCTCCAGGCTGACGATGACGGTACGGTCTACCGGGGTGCCGGTGCGGTCGATGATGCCCGCCACGCGAAAGGGCTGATCGTCGTGATGGGTAAAGGACGCAAGCCCGTGTGACACGACGATCGGGTCGCCGACCGCATAGCCCAACGTTGCCGCGACCTCGGCACCAATGACCGCGTCGTAAAGATCTTCCAGCCCGTGGCCATTGCCGATCTCCAAAGACCGACCGCCGCGATACTTGTAGTGCTCAAAGAACGCCTGCGTGGTGCCCATCACCCGGAACTGTCGGTGGCTGTCGCCCAGCGATATGGGCACGATCCAGTCCACCTCGGGCCGGTCGGCGATATCGCGGTAGCTTTCCCAGGTCACGTTATTGGTGGCGTTGCCGATCCGGAATACGGAATAAAGCAACAGCTGAACTGATCCCGAGCGCGCCCCGACAATCAGGTCGGTGCCCGAAATAGTGTCGGCGAAACTGGCCTTGGCGCCGGTGCGCACCTTCTCGACCCCGAGAAACAGCGCGACCGACAGCGCGATGGCCAGCACCGTCATGCTGACGGTCAGGGCGCGCGCCATGAGAGAGCCGAAGGCAAGGCGCAGGATCATGCGGCCTGCCTTTCGACGCAAGCGATGTCAGTGAGGTGCACCACCCGGTCGAACCGCGCGCCCAGCCTTTCGTCATGGCTGACCATCAATAGAGACGAACCCGCAGCCGCGATCTGGCCGAACAAAAGGCCCAGAAACGCATCCTGCGTCGCGGCATCGAGCGCCGAAGTCGGCTCGTCCGCGACGATCAGGGGCGGCTGGCCGATCAGGGCGCGGGCGACGGCGACGCGCTGCTGCTGGCCGACCGAAAGGCGCCCGGCCTTGGCCTGAATGATGTCGCCGGGCAGGCCCAATGCGGTGCACAACCTTGCTGCATCGTCTGGGCCGGCACGCTTGCGCCGTTCCGGCGCGAACTTCAAAGGCAGCAGTATGTTGTCCGACACGCTGGCATAGGGCAGCAGGTTGAATTGCTGGAAAATGACGCCGATCCGCTCGGCCCGGAACCTGTCGCGCGCACCAGCCTGCATGGTGGCAAGATCGGTGCCGGCCAGATCCACCCGACCGGCATCGGCGGTGACGATCCCGCAGACGAGCGACAAGAGCGTGGACTTGCCCGACCCGCTTTCACCCAGAAGCAGAACGCTTTCGCCCCGGTCCAGCCGGAACTCCGGCACCGACATCCCGAAAGACGTCCGCCCCGGCCAGCGGAACCGCACGTCTTGCAGAGTCAGGGCCGGGTCCGCCATCGCTACTCGAAAGCGACTTCGGCGGCGTCTGGCGTCAGTTCCGCCGTGCCCGCACCGGCCTCGGTCACGTATTGAACCTCGATTTCCCCGGCATTGGGGAAGCGCTCGAAGAACGGGAAAGCGATGGAGGTCAGCGCGTCCTCATCCTCGCAGGCAAAGCCGTAGGTGACGTGGAATTCGCTATGCTTGGCCTCGGCCTCATCACCGTGTTCATGTTCGTGCGCGTCGGCCTCCGCTTGATCGTGATCGTGGTCATGATCATGGTCTCCTTCCATGTGCTCATCGGTTTCGTCGTGCTCGTGATCGCCGGTGTGCAAATGGGCCAGCACCGCGTTCAGCTGACAGCCTGCGGCATCGGGTAGGGCCACGATCTCTTCCGGGGTCAGGAATTGACGGATCGCGGCGGCCACGGCCTCCCTGTCCTCGGCAGAGGTCGCTTCGTGCTCGAAGCCGACGATGTCCATGCCCGGCGACAGGAGGTTGATCTCAATCGCACCGTGTTCGATCGCGATCTCGACTGTCGAGACGCCGTGCACATGCGCGTCCAGCTCGCGCGTGTCCTGCGCGATTGCGGATGCGGCGAGGGTCGTGGTGGCCAGGGCCAGATAGATCGGTTTCATGACAGGTCCTTTCAGGGTTCATTGATGAAGTCAGATGCGTGCCAATGCAACGGCGCCAACACGGTACGAGCGCTCAAATCCGTGTGGCTCTGGAAACTTTCAGTAATTGCGTCTCGACCTGGGCGACGGCATCAAGCGCGTCACCAGCCAGCGCGGGCGCGGCCAACTTTTCAGCCGGGATCAGGGAGGAGTTGCATTTCATGTGGTTCGGTCCTCTCCTCTCGTCATGTCTCTGGGTTGCCGGTCCGACAGGTCAGCCTGTCGCGGGCAAGCGTGATCCGCTCTGCCCGGTCGAGCCGGGCCAGGATGGCGTCGGGCGCTTCGCCCTCGGCCCGTGCCTTTTGCCAGATGCGGCGGCACGAGGCGGGCGACCACGCCAGCGCCGCCTGGTGCATCCAGTTGCGCAATGGCTGTGGCAGGGCGTCGAAATCGCGCATCGGGTCGCTGCGCCGGCGGCGGCGCAGGCTGGTGGCGATGTTGCGGCTCATGACTCGTCGTCCGGATCGGTGACCGGGTCCAGCGCCAGCATCAGGCGAGTTTCGCCCGTGCCCTCGATAGGTGGCGATCGGTGCAGCAGGTGAGGATCGGGTTGCGCCGGCCAGAGCGTGCCGCGCATGACGAAGGGCGATCCGGTCGGCACCGTATGGATGGTGGCCGGCACATCGTCACGCGCCACACCGTATTGCGTGCCCGTGCCGCGATAGGTGCACACGAGCCGGGCCGTGACCCTGTCGATGTGGAACCGGCGGCAGGCATTCGTCGTCACCGCGTCCAACCGCAGGCGCAGCCACCGCGTACGTGTCATCTCACCAAACGTGGTCGCCAGCCCCGCGATATCGTCGATGAGGATCCGGCGCTCCGGTGTGTCGGGCATGCTCGCCTCGTCGCAGGCCAAGCTGACGGCCGAGGCAATCTCGGCGGGTCGCACGATGACCCGGGTCGAGGGCAGTACCTCGGGTGGTAGCGTTTCCAGCCAATGCAGCACGGTTTCGAGAAGCCTGCGCTGGCAGATCACGCCCCCCACGCCCGGCAGCCGGATCGCGCCCATGTCCTCGGGGCCATTGACGCTCAGTACGCCCGACCCGGCGCCTTTTGGAACAATCGGGTGCAGGGTCATGCCGCGGCCCTCCGCCAGGCGGGGAACGGGTCGGGTAGGTCGGGCAGTTGGTCCGGTCCCGGTGCCACGCTTTCGGGCACCAGCGCCGCGTCCAGCCGCGCCTTCAGTGTGGGCCAGTCGATACCTGCCCCGATGAACACGATTTCCTGCCGGCGGTCGCCCCAGGGTTCTTGCCAATGCGCCCTCAGGTAGTCCTGCGCGGCGGCGTGGTCGGGGTGCCGTTCTTTCGGCACCGTGGCCCACCATTGGCCCAAGGGTGTGACCGATGACAGCGAATACTCCGCCACCCAGTCGGGCCACGTGGCGATCCAGAAATGCCGGCGGGAGTGTAGAACGGTTTGCATGTAGGCTCCTGTTTGGCACCGGATCTGCAGTCCGACTTGGATCGGGTTCTTTTAACCCGAACGGGAACGCCCTCGGCGGCATGGGCATCGCCCCGGAAAATTCGAGCCGCGTCAGTGTGTTCACGGCGGTTCCGGGATTGTCTCTTTCCGAACATCCTTCAGTTGGTCTCAATCTTCAGCGCGGGTCGCACTGCCGTCGCTTTCCCTGGATAACATGATCAGTGATACTAAATAACATAACAGCGTTATCTTATAGGGTTTTGAGAAACACAAGTGGCAGAATGCTCATGCAGACCAATTTCACTCATGGCGGACCTGCCATTCACAGCCGGTGGTCGCTATTCCACAAGTCTGCAGCGAACGACCGACCTACGCCTGAACTGCCTCGAAAGCGCCCGCTCACGATCTTTTTCGTCAATGTTCAGCCGAGCTTGAAGCGGAGATCAGCAGAGCTTCCTGGAGGTCAGCCTCGGCTCGCGAGAACGCCCATCGGTTCGGCGCCCTTAAGGCGTCGACCGGCTGGACCCGTCAAGCGCTCAAAGCTGACAATAAAAGCGGCCGTCTGGCGCTAACGCAACGAACCCACTGAACCTGACTTGGCTATGGAGCCTCACATCAGGCCGAACAAGCGCGGTATCGTAAGCGAAAGGTCTGGCCAGAAAGTGGTCAGCATAAGTACCGGGAAGGCCACGAATCCCATCAGTCCGAGCGCTGGCATCACGGCTTGCAAGATGGGCACACGGCATATCTTGCAGGACAGGAAAAGCGTGGGCGCGACAGGCGGGCTGTTGGCGCCGATCACCACCGAACAGGCGACGATCGCCGCGAAATGCACCGGGTCGATATCGTTGGCGACCATCAGCGGCAGGAAGAGCGGTGCGATGACCACGGTGACCGAGACGTCGTCCATCAGCGCGCCCGCGACGATCAGGACGAGGTTCACCACCAGAAGCGCGCCCACCGGGGTGGTCACGACCGACTGGATCGCTTCGGTCAGGTCCTGAGGAACACGCTCGAACGCCATGATGCGCGAGATCATGAAGGAAAAGAGCAGGATGAGGATGATCGTGCCCGTCGTTTCGGCAGCGCCGAGAACACTGCGCCCGAGGCTGCCCCAGGTGAATTCGCGATAGATGAGTCCGCCCACGATGAGAGCCGCGACTGCCGCCACGGCGGCGGCCTCGGTCGGTGTGAAGATACCGCCATAGATACCGCCCAGGATGATGATCGGAAGCGACAGGGCAGGCAGCGCATTGAGAGTGACGTGGCCGAAGCTTTGGGTGTCCTCCGCCTCCAGTTCGATTTCGTCGAAGGCGCGGCCGACGAGGAAGCGGTTGTAGAGAATGAGACCGATGATGAGGATGATCGCGGGGCCGATCGTGGCCGCGAAACAGGCGGCGACGGATTGGCGGGTGACGACCGCGAAGAGGATCATGGTGATCGAGGGTGGGATCAGGATGCCCAGCAGGGAGGAGATCCCGAGCAGCGCTGCGATGCGCCCGCGCGGGTAGCCCCGTTGCACCAACGGCTCTGTCATGATCGAGCCGATCGAGGCGATGGCCGCGGTGGCGGTGCCGGAAATGGCGCCGAAGATGCTGGAGGAGAGGACCATGGCCGTGCCCATGCCGCCTCGGCCCGTCGCAAGGCGGCTTACGAAGGCGATGATGCGGCGGGCGATGCCGCCCGACTGCATCAGGTAGCCCGTCAGGATGAAGAGCGGCAGCGCCACGAGCACGACAGAGTTCAGCGATCGAAAGCCCTGTAGCATCAGGGTATTGAGGTTCACGTCATAGACCCAGGTGAGATAGGCGAGAACACCGGCGAAGGACCATGCGACGGGAAGTCCGACGCCCATCAGCAGGATGAGCAAGGGCAGAGCGATGAGGGCGTCCATTGGGTATTGTCCGTGATTTCAGCGGCGCATGAGCCGCCGGCAGGCGTCAATCGCATCGCGCAGGGCGTAGGCGAAACAGCCCACCGCGGCGACGCCTATGGCGAATTGCGGGATCCAGAGAGGGATTTGGAAGGCGGGCGTGCTTTGCGGGCGTTTCATGCCCCAGGTGAACATGTGGTAGGCCCAGACCATGAAGAAGCAGGTAACCACGATGGTCAGCGTCGCGATGAGCAGGTCATGCGCCGCCTTGCCGCGCGGGTTCTTGAGGCTACCGGCGATCCAGTCAACGGTCAGGTGTTCGTGGCGCCGCGAGGCGATGACCGCTCCCACCATGTAGAGGGCGACCGCGGCCAGCATGATCAGCTCGTGCAGGCCCACGACCGAGAGGCCCAGCACATAGCGCGCCACCACGAGAAAGAACATGAGCCCCACCACCGCGGCGGAAGAGACCACCCCGATCACGTTCAACACGATCGCGATGGCCCCGCCGATGCGGCCCAAGGCCGATGTGCGTTCAGAGCTCGCCGGCATTCGCACGGATCGTGTCCATGATCTCGCTTCCGATGCGCTCTTCCATAAGCGGCCAGACGGCCTCGCGCACCTTCTTGGCCATTTCTGCAAGCTGTTCATCGGAGGGTTCGATGTACTCCATTCCCGCGGCCTTGGCCTGTTCGATGTAGTACTGGTCACGCTCCTGCGCCTGATCGAAAGCTTCTTCCATCACGGTCAGCGCTGCGTTCTGCACCACCTGCTGGTGCTCTTCCGACAGGTCTTCCCAAGCGCCGGTGTTCATGGCGATTACGCCGGTGACAAATTGCATCTTGGTCTGGTTGTAGTAGTCCAGAACATCCCGGAAATACTCGTAGTCCCAGTAGATGATGTTGGCGCCGTCGCCGTCGACCACGCCGGTCTGGATGGCGGTAAAGACCTCGGACCAGTCGATCGTCGCGGTCTGGTAGCCCAGTGCCTGCACCGACTCGGCCATCGGGAACATGGCGGGCACGCGGATCTTGAGATCGGATGCCTCTTCCTCGCTCATGGCGTACTTATTCGCCGAGGCGATGCCGTTGAAGCCTTCGGGCCACGGGCCGAAGAACTTGAGGCCGAGATCATCGTAGATGCCAACCAGCATGTCGTTGACCCAGCCGCCGGGCTTGTAGGCTTCGAACGCCTCTTCCCAGCTGGTGACCATGTAGGGCGTGAAGAGCACGCCCAAGCGTTCGTCGTAGGCCGTGATCGGCCAGTTGATCATCATGTCGATATCACCGGCCACGAAGAGGTCGAAGACCTCGGCCTGGCTGCCCAGCTCGTTCTGGTAGAAGACATCGACCTGAACTTCGCCGTCCGTGCCTTCTTCGATCAGCTCGGCCCAACGGTCGAGCGCGTCGCCGGAAGGCGAGCCCTTGGCCCCTGAGTCAGTCGCCAGCTTGAGCTGGGTCTCGGCCAGGGCCGGGGCGGCCGCAAGCATGAAGACCGAAGCGGTCAAGCACAGGATTTTCCTTGCAAACATATTGATTTCTCCTGCTGGATGTTCCGCTGCTTTGTCTCCTGCAGCGTGTGGTTTGAGGATGTGGTCACGTTTGTACTATACTGTCAATCGGTACGCTCTACGCTCATTCTGCAGCACGGTCGAAGCCTTGAGATCTTCCCGACGCGCTTTGTCTTCCGGCCTTTCATGCTTCGTGCCGGTTCTGCCACAACTCCCATTTGAACCGCGTGCGCACACCGAGGTCGAGAAAGGGGCGCGGTGGTAACAGACTGGGCGAACCGAGGCTTTCCATATCCGCTATCAGAGGATTGTCTTGGCCGGTTGCGACGTCAGCTGCAAGGATACCGCCAAAGGTGCCCTTCGTGACGCCGACCGCGTTCTGGCAGACCGCCGACCAGATATTCGGTGCGACCTGACCGAATGCCGGCGAGGCATTGCGGGACAGGCAGACGAAGCCGCTCCAGGTATGTTCCATCTCGACCGCCTCGAGCCCCGGAAAACGCTGATCGAAGAGCCTCTTGTGTCGCTGCTTCACCGCATCCTGCTCTCCGGGATTGATCCGCTGGCTGGGGCGGTAGTTCAGACCTTGCCGGATCAGGATCCGGTGGTCGGACGTGTAGCGCATGGTGATCCCGGCAAAGGCGTTGGCTGGGGTGAGACCCCAGGGGCGCGGGGCGCCGTAGATCCGCCGTTCCTCCTCGGTCAGGGGGCGAGTCAGGCTGGCATGGGCAATGAGGTGCAGAAACGTGCGCTGGTGAAAGCCGAACTGCTCGGAAAAGCCGTTGGCCGCCAGGATCATCTTGGGCGCGCGCACCGACCCCTTGGCCGTGGTGAGCCGAACGCCGTTCGCGTATTCGGCCTCGATCACCGGCGAATTCTCGTGTAGCTGGACGTTGTCGGGCAAGGTGTCGGCCAGACCCCGGGTCAGCGCGGCGGGGTTCATCAAGACACAGCCGGGCGTGTAGACGGCCGCGGTGAAATGCGGCGACCCGAGCGTCTGTCGCAGCGCGTCGCCCTCGATCCATTCGAAGGGTTCGCCCAGCGCCTCGAGCTCTTTGCGGAAAGGTACGAGGACCTGTTCGGTCCCTCGGGGCGAGACGGCCGCGTGGTACTTGCCCGCGCGGGACCAGTCGCAGTCGATGCCGTGCCGTTCGACCACGCCTTCGAGGTGATTGAGCGACATCCGCGCGAGTTTCATGAAGCGGTGGCTGCCCTCCAGTTCGTCAAGCGAGGAGCCGACATTGTGAGGCAGGTCGATGCCGAAACCCGAGTTCCGGCCCGACGCGTTCTCGCCCGCCTGGCCTGCATCGATCAGGACGATCTTTTCGTCGGGACGGTTCTCGGCCAGGCGCCGTGCGGCGGCGAGGCCGGCATAGCCCGCGCCCAAGACGATCCAGTCGGCGGCCACGTCGCCCTGCAGTTCGGGACGGGGCATGCGGTCGGGCAGGATCGCGCTCCAACCGTTGGTCTTGTCATCCGCGGGAAGCCTGGTGATCTGCATCTTTCAGGCTTCCTTGGCCCAGTCGGCCGGCTCGATCGCGAAGAACACCAGCGCATCTTCGGCCACGTATGTGAGCGCGGTGCCCTTTGGCAGCCAGATGCTTTGGTGCGGTTCGACGGCAAGATCGCCATCGGCTGTGCGCACCGTCAGGCTGCCCTCCAGCACGAGGATCACCTCGTCATACTTGATGGTCCAGGGGATTTCGGCCTGCTTGAGTTTGACATATCCGCTGCCGAGCCGGGTGCCGTCTTCCGGCCCGCTGAGGGTCGCCGCCTTGGCCATGTGGCCGTATTCGAAGCGCGGCGTGAATGTGATAGCGTCCGGCGAAACAACGCGGGCTGGCGATTTGTCAGGCATCGCGATTCTCCCTCATCCTGTCAGAAAATCTTCCTTGTTGACCACAAGCCATACAGTCCTGTATCTTTCCATGCAACCCTGTACGGAGAGTGCCGATGGCCCTCGTCTCGACTGACGCAAGGCAAGTTAGACAGCCCCGGTTGACAAGTGAGGACTGGATCGAATGCGCCTTGACCGTGCTGGTCGAGAGCGGGATCGAGGCGGTCCAGATCACTGCCCTGTCCCGGCGGCTGAACGTGACGCGCGGCAGCTTCTACTGGCATTTCGAAAGTCGAGAATCCCTGCTCGATGCCTTGTTGACGGAATGGCGTGCTCGCAATACCGGGGTGATGGTCGAAGCTTTGGCAGGGTCCGACTCGCTGGACGACGGTATCCTTGCGCTGTTCTCGGTCTGGGTGGACCATCGCAGGTTCGACCCGCGCCTCGACCAGGCGATCCGCGACTGGGCTAGACGCTTCGAGAAGCTGCGGTCCTCGGTCAAGGCGGAGGATGCGGCCCGGGTCCAGGCGATTGCGGCCTTCTTCGGGAAGCACGGATTTGATCCTACCGAGGCGTTCATCCGAGCCCGGGTGATCTATTTCACGCAGATCAGCTATTACGCACTGCATCTGGAAGAGGACGAGGCGCTGCCGGAGCGCATGAGCTATCTGGAGGCCTATTTCCGAAGCTTTACGGGACGGGACATTTCCCCGGAAACCGCCGCTAAATATCGGGCGCGTATTCTGGATGGCGGTGACGCATGACTGTCGCCGCCGAGACCGGCAAACGCAGGCGCGGCCGTGCTGCGAAACGCCACCGCAAGCCCGAGGCGGCGTTCGATGCGGCCTGGCGATGCTGGCGCAATCCTTATCCGCCGATAGAGCAGTTCAACGCAGCAGAGATTGAGGCGATCCACACGGCGTCGATGCAGGTTCTCGCGGATGTTGGGGTTCGGGTCCTGAGTGAAGAGGCGCGACGGATTTACGTCGCGGCGGGCATGACGGATGCAGGCGAGCAGGTGGTGCGCTTTGATCCGGACCTGGTGGAAGCTCTGGTCTCGAACACGCCGTCCGAAACGACGCTCTATGGCCGTGGCGACAGCCGGAATGTAACCATCGGTGGCAAGATGGTGGGTGTCTGCACGACCGGTGGAACCCCTAATTTTTCGGATGCGAGGAACGGTCGGCGCCCCGGTAGCTTGGCCGCTTTGGATGACCTGTGCCGGGTGGCGCAAGCCTTTGATGTCATCCACATGATCGGCCCGTTTGTCGAGGCGCAGGACATTCCGCCCAACCTAAGGCATCTCGCAATGACCCGTTCCGTGCTGACGCTGACGGACAAGGTGCCTTTCGTGTTTTTCCGCGGAACCCAAGCCGTGGCCGACGCGTACGAGATGATCCGGATTGCGCACGATCTTACGCAAGAGGCGTTCGTGGAGACCCCGGTGAGTTACTCGGTTGCGAATTCCAACTCTCCGCTGCAGCTCGATCACCTTATGTGCCGCGGGATAATCGATGCTGCGCGTGCAGGGCAATTGATGGTACTGACGCCTTTTACCCTGGCCGGGGCGATGGCGCCCGTAACATTGGCGGGTGCCTTGACCCTTCAAAATGCCGAGGCGCTGGCCGGAATCTGCCTGAGCCAGATCGTTCGACCCGGCGCGCCTGTCTGCTATGGCAGTTTCACCACCAACGTTGACATGAAAACCGGGGCGCCGGCCTTTGGGACGCCTGAATACACCAAGGCGGCATTTGCTTCCGGGCAATTGGCGCGACGCTACAAGATCCCGTTGAGATCGTCGGCCGTGACGACCTCGAACGCGCCGGATGCGCAGGCGGCCTATGAAAACCAGATGTCACTTTGGGGCGCCCTGATGGGAGGGACCAACCTTTTGCTGCACGGCGCCGGTTGGCTGGAAGGCGGGCTTACAGCCTCGGCGGAAAAATTCATTATCGACGTGGAGCAGCTGCAAATGTTCGCCGAACTGTTCAAGCCGGTTGAGGTCAGCGAGCAAACCTTGGGGCTCGAAGCCATCGGCGACGTTGGGCATGGGGGGCACTATTTCGGTACGCAACACACGCTTGATCGGTTCGAGGCCGCATTCTACTCGCCGCTGTTGTCCGATTGGTCCAACTACGAAAACTGGGTCGAGCGCGGAGCCCTTACGGCGACGGACAGGGCGCACCGGATATTCTGTGAGACAGTCAACGCGCATGAACCTCCCGCAATGGATGCGTCACGTCTGGAAGAGCTGGATGATTTCATTGCACGCCGCACCGCTGAAGGGGGTGCGAACCTAGACAGGTAGTTCGAGAGTGAAGTGAGGGAACGCTGACCAGTAAACCTTCGAAGATGCAGCCGTTTAGCGCGCTGAAATTACGGTGGCCTGTTCCGCTCATGTGCGACGCAACAGGTAGCTGTCCATTATCCAACCGTTTGCGGCGCGCGCTTCGCTGCGTTTTTCCACGATTTTCTGCCCGACGTCGATGAGAGCACCTTCGATGAGGATCTGTTTCTCGGAGCCGAGATACGCGCCCCACCAGATATGAAGGCCGGTCGGGTCGATCTGCTGGAATGAGCAGAGTCCGTCCAGCATCACGACTGCGGTGGTTTCATTTTCAGGCAGGCCGCCGTCGCGAAGTTGGCGTCCGGTGGTGATGCGCACGGGACCGTCCACGGTATTGAGCGGGATGCAGTGGGCCGCGGTGAGTGCCTGAATTGCCGTGATGCCGGGCACGACGCGGATCGCCGGTATTGGAGTGAGACGTTCGGCGATCCGTATGGTGCTGTCGTATAGCGAAGGATCGCCCCAGACGAGCAGAGCCACCGGCCCGTCGACGGATTGCCCGCCCAGGGCCGCGATCCAGCGTCGGGCGATCTCGTCGTGCCAGGCGGCGACGCGTTCCATGTAAGGCAGGTCGGGGTCGCGTACCGGGTATTCGAAGGGCACGATGCGGGCCGTGCTGCCGGACGCGGTGATGATGGCGCGTCTGAGATGGGCGAGATCCTCTTTGTCGTCGCCTTTTGTCGGCAGCAGTATGACGGCGGCGTTCCGCAACGCATCCGCTCCTTCGAGGGTGACATGCGCGGGGTTGCCCGTTCCGATCCCGATGAGCCAGAGATTTTCGATCATTGGAAGGGTCCGGTTCTGGCCCGTCGCGGCGCGCCGAGGGGGCGGGGATGTGGGGCGCGTCGTTGCATCATGTGTCCGCTAGCGATCCGTAAAGGATGAGCGCGGGATGGTCGCCGCTCTCTTGCGCCAGCAGGTCCGACAGGGTTGCGACGGTGTGGCGGGTGATCTTCTGTTCCGGGCGGCTGACGGCTTCGGCCAGGATCGCGGGGGTCGCGGGCGGAAGGCCCGCGTCGATCAGGCGCGCGGCCAGTTGCGGAAAGGTGCGCTTGCCCATGAAGACGACGGTGGTCGCGGCCGGGTCTGCCAGGGCGGCCATGTTGACGTCCTCGGGCAGGGCGCCGGTGACGTCGTGGCCGGTGATGTATTGTACGCGCCGTGCCGTCAGGCGGCGGGTCAGAGGAATGCCGGCGGCGGCCGCGGCGGCATTCGCCGAGGGAACGCCGGGGATGATCTCATAGGGAATTTGCTCGGCCTTGAGGGCGACGATTTCTTCTTCCAGTCGACCGAACACGCCGCTGTCGCCGGATTTCAGACGCACCACGCGCTGATCCAGGCGGGCGTAATCCACCAGCAGGCGGCTGACGTGGTCCTGCTTGGGCGAGTTGCGCCCGGCCCGCTTGCCCACGCCCACAAGGTCGGCGCCGCGCCGTGCGTGGGCCAGGATCGGGCCCGAGGACAGGTCGTCGAAAAGCACGGCGTCGGCACGTTTGAGCCGGTCGACGGCCTTGAGCGTCAGCAGATCGGGGTCGCCCGGTCCCGAGGACACGAAGGACACGAAGCCGGTCATGGCGTTTCGTCCCCGGTGATGAGGTGAAAGAAGGTGCCGGAGACGTGACCCCGGGTCGAGCCGGTTTCCGGCACCGGGTTGCCATCGGCATCCGCCACCTGCGCCAGCGGTGCGTCGGGCTGGTCGAGGATGGTGGAATAGTGGAATTCATGACCGCGCAGGGTTGCGCCTGAATCGAATCCCGGCATCGGGGCCGAAAGGGTCGCGCGGCGGTATCCGAGGTGGAACTTGCGCTTTTCGTAGGAGGTGACGAGGCCGAGAAGCCTGGCCATTTCGTGGCGCGTTCCCTCCTTGTCGATCAGTGCTTGGCCAAGCGCCATGTAGCCGCCGCATTCGCCATGCACAGGCTTTGATTCGGCGTGTTTGCGCAAGGCGTCGCGGAACCGCGTGGCGGCGGCAAGCTTGCCTGCGTGCAGTTCGGGATAGCCGCCGGGCAGCCAGACGAGATCGGCGTCGGGATCGGGCGCCTCGTCCGCCAGGGGAGAGAAGGGCAGGATCTGGGCCCCGGCGGCGTGCCAGCCTTCCAGCAGGTGCGGGTAGGTGAAGCTGAAGGCCGCGTCGCGGGCGATGGCGATGCGTTGCGCCGGGGGGCGGGGCAACGCGGCGGGCGCGGGCAGGGGGGCGCCTCGGGCGGCGGATTTGATCGCGTCCAGATCGACATTCTCGCGCAGGAAGGCGGCATAGCCGGCGATGGCGGCGTCGAGGTCGGGATGTTCGACCGCCTGGATCAGCCCCAGATGCCGTTCCGGCAGGGTGAGGTCGCCGCGCCGGGGCAGGACGCCCAGCACGGGCAGCCCCGCGCGGTCCATCCCCAGCCGGGTCAGCCGTTCGTGGCGGGGCGAGGCGCAGCGGTTAAGGATGACCCCGGCGAAGGGCAGGTCGGGCATGTATTGCCGGAATCCCAGCGCTGTGGCGGCGGCGGATTGCGCCTGGCCGCCCACGTCGAGCACCAGCACCACGGGCCAGCCCATGGCCTGCGCGGTTTCAGCACTTGAACCGAAGCCTTGCTGGCCACGCGTTGCGACGCCGTCATATAGCCCCATTGAGCCTTCGGCCACGCAGATATCCGCGCCCGCCGCCTGCCCAGCGATGGCCTGCCAAAGCCCCTTGCCCATGGCCCAACCGTCAAGGTTGAAGCTGTCGCGCCCGCAGGCGGCTTTGTGAAAGGCGGGGTCGATGTAATCGGGGCCGGACTTGAACGGTTGCACGTTCAGCCCGTCATCGGCCAGCGCCCGCAGGAGGCCCAGCATCACGGTCGTCTTGCCGGTGCCCGACGACGGCGCGGAAATCAGCAGGCCGGCGCTCACGACGTGCCTTCGCTTTCCGGGGTCCAGTCAGACCATGGGCTGTCGGCGCTTTGGGGCCGGTAGCGGCGGTCGTAATCCACGGAATAGAGGCAGGATTCGTCGAACCCTTCGCCTGACAGCGCGGGGCCGACCAGGATCAGTGCGGTGCGCGTTATGTTCCCGCCAAGGCGGGAGGCGATATCGTCGAGCGTGCCGCGGATGATCTGCTGATCCGGCCAGGAGGCGCGGTAGACCACGGCGACCGGACAGTCGGCGCCGTAGGCCGGTGTGAGGTCGGCGGTAACGGTGTCGAGGTTCTGGATCGACAGGTGAATGGCGAGGGTCGCGCCGGTGGCTGCGAAGTTGGACAGCGTCTCGCCCGCGGGCATCGAGGAGGCGCGACCGGGCGTTCGGGTCAGCACGACGGATTGCGCGATTCCGGGCAAGGTCAGTTCCGTGCCCAATGCCGCGGCGGCGGCGGAGAAGGCCGGCACGCCGGGCGTGACCGAAACCGGGATGTCGAGGGCCCGAAGCCGGCGCATCTGTTCGCCCATGGCCGACCAGACCGAAAGATCGCCGGAATGCAGGCGGGCCACATCGTGGCCGGCCCGATGGGCGGTCTGGATTTCCGCGATGATCTGGTCGAGATCGAGCGGTGCGGTATTGATGATACGCGCGCCGTCGGGGCAATGCGACAGCACCGCCTCGGGTACGAGAGAGCCGGCGTAAAGACAGACCGGGCAGGACGCGATGATATCGCGGCCGCGCAGGGTCAGAAGATCGGGCGCGCCGGGGCCGGCGCCGATGAAGTGAACGGTCATGGGGTCTTTCCTTGGGCCAGGGCACAGGCGGCCATGCGGTCGGTTGAAATCGAGCGGGCGGCCAGCAGCGTCGCGCCGGGGCCAGCGGCGGCAAGCGCTGCGGCTTCGGCTACCGAGCCGGTGCCGCGTGCGCGCAGGGACGCCGCGGAGGTGCTCTGTGTGGCTTGCCGCGTCAGGTCTTCGGGCGGTATTGCGTGCAGGGGCAGGCCAAGTTCGCGGGCGAAGGGCGCCAGTTGATCGGCCTTGTCCTGTGCGGTGGCCAGCGCATCGGGCGTGCCGCCGGTCCGGGCCAGCGCATCGCGGAACGACGCGCGCGTGGCGCGGGTGGTGAATCCCATCCCGGCGACAATCATGGAAAGCTCCATTGCGTGATCGGGTAGGCCTGCGCCCAGCCGCGTTTGCGTCCCATGGGTTGTGCTTGAGCGACCTCGAAACGGTGCAGCTCGCCGCCACGGCGGGCGTGGGCATCGGCCAGAAGCGCCTCTGATTCCAGGGTGACCGCGTTGGCGACTATGCGCACGTCGTCCATGGCCTCGACAAAATCCAGAAGCGGTGCCGACAGACCGCCGCCGATGAAGATGGTATCGGGTTTTGGCAGGTCGTTCAGCGCGGCGGGGGCAGTGCCCTCGACCACATTCAGGCGGTCGACGCCGAGCGCGCTGGCATTGGCGTTGATCAGCGCGATACGGTCAGCGCGGGGCTCGATGACGCTGGCCGTGAGGGACGGGTCACACAGCAGCCATTCGATCCCGATACTGCCAGAGCCGCCGCCGATGTCCCACAGATGTTCGCCCGGTCGGGGGGCCAGCGTCGAGAGGGTCAGCGCCCGGATGTGGCGCTTGGTCATGACGCCGTCGGTTTCAAACAGACTGTCCGGCAGGCCGCTGGTGCGGGGCAGGATGGGGCCGTTGCCCGCCACCTCGACCGCGGCGCAGACCGGGTGGGCGAAATCGCCGGACAGGGCGTCGGCGGTGGCGTGCGTGATCCGTTCGCGTGGGCCGCCAAGCGCCTCCATCACTGTTACCTCTGAGGTGCCGAACCCGGTGTCGCGCAGGTAGGTCGCAAGCTCTGGCACCGCATCGCCATCGCGCAGCAGAACGATCAGGCGCACGCCCGGGGCCAGGTGCGGGCGCAGGCGGGTCAGCGGGGCAGCGTGCAGGCCGGTGCAGATCGTGCGGTCGAGCGGCCAGCCGAGGCGGTTCGCGGCGAGCGAAAACGTCGACCGTCCTGGCAGGGCGCGCCATTCGGACGGGTCCAGATGTGCGGTGATCGTCGTGCCCGCGCCGAACCAGAACGGGTCGCCGGACGCCAGGACGACACAGGGCGCGCCGCGCAGGGACAGCAGGTCTTCGACCCCTTTGGCGAACGGCACGGGCCAGGGGATCGTGCGGGCGGGCGTCTCGATCAGTGACAGGTGCCGCTCGGGCCCCATGACGATTTCCGCCGCGTTCAGCGCGGATCGGCTTGCGGCGCACAGGCCGTCCGGGCCATCTTCGCCCAGACCGATGATCGTCAGCCACGGAGCCTCAGACATGACACCGACCGTTCTGCTGCTGGGTGGCACGACCGAAGCCATGCAGATGGGGCAGGCGCTGGCCGCGCAGGGCGTGCGGGCCACGATCAGCCTTGCGGGACGGGTCAAGACCCCCGCAGCGCAGCCGCTTCCGGTGCGTATCGGGGGCTTTGGCGGGGTGGACGGGCTGGTTCACCACCTCACGGCGCAGGGCGTGACCCATGTGATTGACGCGACTCATCCCTTTGCCGCGCAGATGAGTGCAAATGCGGTGGCTGCCTGTGACGCGTTGGACACGCCCTTGCTGGCACTGACCCGAGCGCCGTGGCAGGCCGAGGCGGAGGATCGTTGGACCCATGTGCCGGATATTGCCGGCGCGGTGGCTGCGCTGTCGGGTCGGTCCAGGCGCGTTTTTTTGGCGTTGGGCCGCATGATCCTGCCCGCCTTTGCCGCGCAGCCGCAGCACGACTACCTGTTGCGGCTGGTCGATGCGCCGGATCGGGTGCCGCTGCCCAAGGCGCAGGTCGTCACTGACCGCGGTCCGTTCGACCTGGAAGGCGATCTGGCACTGATGCGGGCGCATGGGACGGAACTGGTCGTGTCCAAGAACGCGGGCGGCACGGGGGCGCGGGCCAAGATCATCGCGGCGCGGCAGCTTGGCCTGCCGGTGATCATGATCGACCGGCCCGCCATTCCGGTCCGCAAGGAGGCGCATAGCGTGGAAGAGGCGCTGGACTGGCTTCATGGCGCCACCGCGCGCGGCGTATAGACGATGGGCGCGCCGCGCCGTTCGATGAGCCGGGTGGTGGAATTGCCGACCAGAACGACCGTGCGCATGTCGGCCATGTCGGGCGTACACTGTGACAAGGACACGACGCGCAACGACTCTTCGGGCGTGCTGACGGCGCGGGCGAATATCACCGGGCGGTCGTCGCCGCAGGCGTCGTTCAGGATGTCCAGTGTCCTGGCAAAGCCTTCTGGCCGGGATTTCGACCGCGGATTGTAGAAGGCCATGGCGAAATCCGCCTCTGCCGCGAGGCGCAGGCGTTTTTCGATCAAGGCCCAGGGCTTGAGGTTGTCGCTGAGGTTGATGGCGCAGAAATCGTGGCCGAGGGGTGCCCCGGCGCGCGCGGCGGCGGCCAGCATGGCGGTGATGCCGGGCAGGACGCGTATGTCGAGCTCGCGCCAGTCGGCCGGGCCGGCCTCGACCGCCTCGAAAACGGCAGAGGCCATTGCGAAGACGCCCGGATCGCCCGAAGACACCACGACCACGCGCTTGCCTGCGCCGGCCATGTCCAGCGCGTGGCGGGCACGGTCCAGCTCGACTCGGTTGTCGGAGGGGTGCAGCGTCAGCCCGGGGCGTTCGGCCACGCGGGCGACGTAGGGAATGTAGCCGACCACATCCGTGGCCTGGGCAAGTGCTGCGGTGACTTCGGGCGTCACCAGGTCGTCCGCGCCGGGGCCGAGGCCTGCTATGAAAACGCTTCCCGTCATGGGCGCCGACCCTGCCCGTGCACGATGATGATCGAGAAATAGGGCGTGATCTTGTCCTCGGCCTCGGACAGGCGCTGTACTGTCTGGTTGGGCATCGAGGCGTATTCCACGAGCCAGGCTGCATCGTACCGGCCCGCGCGGCGCAGGGCGCGGCGGATCTTTTCGATGTTGCGGCCGATCTTCATGACCACCAGCGCGTCGGCCCGCGTCATGTTTTCGACGAGCGCGTCCTCGGGCAGGGTGCCCATGAGGGTCGAAAGGATGTCGTCGCCCCATGTGATCGGCGCGTCGGTGGCCGTCCATGCGGCGGACATGCCGGTGATGGCGGGCACGACCTGCACCGGGCAGTCGTCGCGCAGGCGTGAATGCAGGTGCATGAAAGAGCCGTAGAAGAACGGATCGCCTTCGCAGACGATCACCACGTCCTCGCCGGCCTGGGACAAGGCACACAAACGGTCGGTGCAAGTCTGGTAGAATGCGGACAGAATTTCGTTGTAGCGCGGATCGGTCAGCGGAATTTCTGTGGTGACGGGGTATTCCATCGCGATCTCGGTGACGTCGGCGCGCAGCATTCCCTCGACGATGCGCCGGGCCTGGCCTTGCCGCCCCGCCTTGCGGAAAAACGCGACGTTCCGCGCACTGCGCAGCAGGCGGTCGGCTTTGACCGACAGAAGCTCGGGGTCGCCGGGGCCGAGGCCCACACCCCAGATCGTGCCCGGCGTGCTCATTCCGCGCGGCTCGCGATGGCGTTGATGGCGGCCACGGTGATGGCGCTGCCGCCCAGGCGTCCCTCGACGATGCAGCAGGGCACCGGCTGATCGGCCCAGAGCGCATCCTTCGATTCGCGCGCGCCGACAAAGCCGACGGGGCAGCCGATGATGGCCGCCGGGCGCGGGCAGGCCGGGTCTTCGAGCATGTTGAGCAGGTGGAAAAGCGCGGTGGGCGCGTTGCCGATGGCCACGAGCGCCCCGGCCAGTTTCGGGCGCCACAGTTCCAGCGCGGCGGCGGAGCGCGTGTTGCCCATTTCGCGCGCACGTTCGATGATGCCATCGGCGTGCAGGGTGCAGATCACCTCGTTTTCGGCAGGCAGGCGGCTGCGCGTGACCCCTTCGGAGACCATGCGCGCATCGCAGAAGATCGGTGCGCCCCCCTCAAGCGCGGCACGGGCGGTGCGGGCAAAGCCGGGAGAAAAGCGCACATGCTCTTCCAGCCCGACCATGCCGGCGGCGTGGATCATGCGGACGGCAATGGGCTCTTCGTCGGGGTCGAACCGCGACAGCGCGGCTTCGGCCCGAATTGTGGCGAAGCTTTCGCGGTAGATCGCCGCGCCGTCCTTTTCGTATTCGTATGGCATCAAAGGGTCTCGTTCAGGTCTTTGGGGCTCAGGCCCCGTGCGCAGGGTGTGTCCCACGGGGCTCCGTTGCGGACAAGGTCGAAACGACCGTCGCGTCCGGTCAGGGTGGTGTCTGCGGCGCGGGGAAGGGCACAGCCCTTGGCGCAGCCGGAGACATGCAAGGTGCCGGAAACGCGGGGGGCGAGATCGCGGGCGATATCCATCGTGGAAACGCTTGCTTGAGGGCAGAAGGGCGCTCCGGGGCAGGCATGGGCGCACATGAGCGGATTGCCGGGTTCGGTGACGAAGGGCGTGTCACCGGGCGTGCCGCCCAACAGCAGAAAAAGGCGGTTCAGCATCAGGCGGATGTGCGATGCGCCGGTGGTTTCCAACAGGGTCTGTAGATCGGTGGCAGCCAGTTTGCCGAACGGCGCGCCGAGGATGAAACCTTCGGGCGCGGGGCCGGGAATGCTTGGGGCGGGCGGCGTTCGCGGTTCTGCGACAGTCCAATCCTGGGGAAGGGCGTGCGTGGCCAGATGCCGCGCCATGCGGCCCGCCGCGTGACCGCCGGTCTCGGTGAACCATTGGGCGAGGTCCAGAAGGGCGGATGTGGCCGAGGCCTCTGTCACGGGGCGGGCCTTGGCGGCGCTGTCGGCGCGCAGGAGCAAAGCGCCGGAGGCGTCCAGTTCGAACCGGAAATCGGCCGAGCCGTCGCCAAGGCAGGCGTCGGGGCCGGTGTCGATGGCGAAGCCCATCTTCTCGGGTAGGTCGGGAAGCTGCGGAAGGGTGGCGAGGATTTGGTCATAGAGCCGGTCGGTCAGCCCGCTCGCATCGCGCCGGGCGGGGACGAGGATGTTGCGATGACCCTCGATGGCAGGGTCTGCATCTATCAGCCCGAGCGCGTCGAGCGCGGTGAGCAGGGCGGGATGGTCGGCCTCAGCCACGCCGCGCAATTGCAGGTTGGCGCGCGAGGTCAGGTCGATCACGCCGTTGCCGTAGCTCTGCGACAGGTCGCACAAGGCCAGGGTCTGGGCGCTGGTCAGTTCGGCCCGAAAGGGGCGCACGCGCACGACCAGCCCGTCGCCCGACATCATCGGGCGATGCGCGCCGGGGCACCAGCCCTTGACGATTGGGTGTGTCGCGCTGTTCATGCGCTGTCCTCAAGCCCGGCCAGGATGGCGTTGCGGCGGGTTTGCCAGAGGCCGGCATCGAGCAAGGCGCGGAACCGATCCTGCATGGCGGCATATGCTTCGGGGTTGGCCTCGCGCAAAAAGGCGTCGGTTTCGGGGTCGCCCAACGTGGCGTCATGATAGGCATCGAACAGATGCGGGCCGACGACCTGCGCGAGATGGGCGAAGGCGGCCATGTGGTCGAGAGTGGCGGCGATTTCGGCGGCGCCCCTGAAGCCGTGGCGTTTCATGCCTGCGATCCAGCCGGGATTGGTGGCGCGGGCATGGACGACGCGGGCGATCTCCTCGGGCAGGGTGCGGGCGCGGGGACGCTTGGGATCGGTGTTGTCGAGATGATAGAGCGCGGCCCGACCGCCGGTCACAGATTGCGCGGCGGCGAACCCGGCCTCGTGCGTGGCATAGTCGGCAGCGAGCAGAAGGTCCGTCTCGGGCAGATCCTGAAGGTGCACGAAGCTGTCGGCGTTTTCGACCCGGGCGCGGATGCCGGCGTCGTCGCGGGTGGCGTGGTCGCCATCAAGCGCCCAGGCGGAGGCGGAAAGCCAGGCCTCGCCCGCCTGGGTGCGGGCCTCTGCGGTGTAGGTTTCCGGTGCTGCACCCATGCCGAGGCCGAAGCTGCCGGGGGCGGGACCGTAGACGCGCGCGCCGGAGGCGTGACCGGCATAGGGGTTCCAGTCGGGGGCTTCGTCGCGTTGTTCGAGGGCGCGCACGGCTTGAGAGAAGAGGCCCGAGAGCGTCGGAAAAACGTCGCGGAAGAGGCCCGAGACGCGCAGGGTGACGTCAATGCGGGGGCGGTCGAGTTCGGCGATGGGCAGAACCTCCAGACCCGAAACACGTTCCGAGCCCTTGTCCCAGACTGGCCTGACGCCCAACAAATGCAGGGCCATGGCGAATTCCTCGCCCGCCGTTCGCATGGTGGCAGACCCCCAGAGATCGACGATCAGGCCACGGGGCCAGTCGCCTTCTTCCTGAAGATGACGCCGGATCAGTTCCTCGGCCAGCTTGACGCCCTGGGCGTATGCCGCCCGCGTGGGAACAGAGCGGGGATCGGTGGTGAAGAGGTTGCGCCCGGTGGGCAGGACGTCGTCGCGGCCGCGATAGGGCGAGCCGGAGGGGCCCGCCGCGATGCGCCGCCCGTCGAGCGCGTCGAGCAGAGATTGCCGCTCGGCCAGGGCGCTGTTTTGCATCGGTTCCGCGTCGGTATCCGGTCGGCCCCAGATGTGCAGCCCGTCACCGAACATGCTTTCCTTGATGTCGCAGACAAAACGGTCGATGCGGGTGATCGCCTCGGCGGTCGATGTGGCGCGGTCGAGACCCAGGTCGTTTTCGACACCGAGGGCCTGCGCCTCGGCTCGGATATCGGACTGCAGGCGGTCGCGGCGGCGGGGGTCGAGCCCGTCGGCGGTGGAGAACTCGTCGAGCAGCGATTCCAGCGTCGACAGGCGGTCGGGCGCTGCGCTGGCTTGCATCGGCGGAGGCACGTGGCCCAGGGTCACGGCGCCGATGCGGCGCTTGGCCTGTGCGGCCTCGCCGGGGTCGTTGACGATGAAAGGGTAGATGACGGGCAAGGCGCCGGTCAGCGCCTCGGGCCAGCAGGCGGGCGACAGGGCGACGGCCTTGCCCGGCAGCCATTCCAGAGTGCCATGCGCGCCGATATGGATGAGCGCGTCGGCCTGGGTTTGCAGCCAGAGGTAGAAGGCAACATAGGCATGGCGGGGCACGCGGGACAGGTCGTGGTAATCGTCATCTCGGGCCTTTGGCGTGCCGCGTTCGGGTTGCAGCGCGACGATGGCGTTGCCGAGACGCAGGGCCGCGAAACGGAACTCCCCGTTCACGACATCAGCGTCGTCCTCGGGACGTCCCCAGGCCAGGTAGAGATCCTCGCGCAGAGGGGAAGGCAGGCGCGCCAGCAGCGTCTTGTAGTCCGCAAGCGACAGGCGCATGTCGCGCGCCAGCAGGCGGTCCTCCAGCGCGTCCGGTGTCGCGCCCAGCGTGTAGCCCGCCTTGCGTAGGTCCGACAGGATGGCGCGGGCCGAGGCGGGGGCGTCGAGGCCGACGGCGTGCCCCATCTGCCAGTCCTTGCCGGGATATGTGGACAGCACAATCGCAGGGTGACGCGACACGGCGGGTTTGGCGGCGAGGTCGAGCCAGCCTTGCACGCGAGAAACCAGCGCCGCGGTCAGATCCGGCTCGGCCCGGTGCGCATAGCGGGAAAACTCCAGATCGGGATCGCGCGTGCCGGGTTCCTTGAACGACACCGTGCCGCCGGTCAGCCGCCCGTCGACCTCGGGCAGGACGACATGCATCGCAAGGTCGGCAGGCGAAAGGCCGCGCTCGGAGCCGTCCCATGCGTCGCGGGTGGAGGTGGCCAGCGCGGCCTGGAACACCGGCACGTTGCCTGCGTCGAGTGGCGAGGTGCCGTTGTCGCCCTTGCCGGAAAAGGCGGTGGCGTTGACGATGGAGTGGGGCTTGTAGCCCTGCACTTGCCGGCGCAGCCAGCCCGCCGCCTCGGGGGCCTTGAGCGAGGGCGTGAAGAGGGCGCGAACATGATGGCCACGCGCCTGGAAGGCCCGCATCAGCGCCTCGATCGGGGCGAGGTCGGCGGCCACCACGTAGGAGCGGTAGAAGACGATCAGGATGCGCGTCTGCGCGACGGGAAGGTCTGCGAGCGGGCAGCAGGCACCGTGCTCGGGCGTCCAGGCGCCCACCATGGGCAGCACCTTGGCCCCGCGCACCGGCGCGGCGTAGAGGCCTGCGGCCAGTGCCAGCTGTTGCAGGGCGGCCTGTGCCGCGATGCTGCCGCCATTGTCGCAAAGCTCCGCGAGGCGCCGCAGGGTCGAGACGGGCAGGGTGGAATAGGCGTCGAGCCGCGGGTCGGGCCGGCCGTCGGCGGGCAGCACGGCGAGCGCGATGCCTTTCTCTTGCGCCAGGGCCAGGACCTGCTGAAGCCCGTATTCCCAATAGGGCACCCCGCCGATGAGCCGGATCAGGATGCCCTTGGCGCCGGTCAGCGTCTGTTCGACATAGGTGTCGACCGACAGCGGGTGCCGCAGGGCGGTGAGGTTGGCGAGGCGCAGGCCCGGCAAGCCGTCGCGCCGCCGATGCCAGCCTTCCGCGAAGGCGCCAAGGTCGCTGTCGGAAAACGACAGCACCACCAGGTCCGCCGGGCTTTGGCCCAGGTCGGTGGGGGTGTCAGTTTCCTCCAGACCGTGGCTTTCGCGGAAGACGACGTGCATCGCTTACTCGGCGGCCTCGGCCGGGGCCAGAACGGCGCGGATCGCGTCGACATTCACGTCGTCATGTTCGGCGATGACCACGAGACGGCCGCGGCGGGCCTCGTCCGGTTTCCACAGGCGGTCGTATTGATGGCGCACGCGCGCGCCCACGGCCTGCACCAGAAGGCGCATCGGCTTGCCGGCGACGCTGGCGTAGCCCTTGACGCGCAGGATGTTCTGGCTGTTGGCCAAGTCTTCGATCCGGCTGACCAGATCGGCGGGATCGGCGAGTTCCGGGATGTCGATGACGACGGATTCGAAATCGTCATGCTCGTGATCGTCATGGTCGTCGTGGTGGCTGGGGCGAGCGTCCATGTCGTCTTCTGCTGCGGCTTCCAGCCCGAGAATCACGCGGGGATCGACGGCGCCCTCGGCGACCTCGACCACGGGCAGGGGGCGGGGGGCTTCGGCGGCAATGACCTCCTTCGCCTTGACCACGCCTTCTGGGCCGGCAAGGTCGGGCTTGGTCAGCAGGATGATGTCGGCGCAGGAGATCTGGTCCTCGAAGACTTCCGACAGAGGGGTTTCGTGGTCGATGCTGTCATCGGCCAGGCGCTGGGCGTCGACCCGGGCCACGTCGGGGGCAAAGCGGCCTGCCGCGACGGCCTCGGCATCGGCGAGCGCAATGACGCCGTCGACGGTGATCTTGGAGCGGATATCTGGCCAGTCGAACGCCTTGAGCAAGGGCTTTGGCAGGGCGAGGCCGCTGGTTTCGATCAGGATGTGATCGGGGCGCGGATCGAGCGCCATCAACGCCTCGATCGTGGGGATGAAATCGTCGGCCACGGTGCAGCAGATGCACCCATTGGCCAGTTCCATGATGTTTTCCGCCGGGCAATCGGGGATGGCGCAGCTTTTTAGGATGTCGCCGTCGACGCCGACATCGCCGAATTCGTTGACGACCACGGCCAGGCGGCGGCCGCCGGGATTCTGCATCAGGTGGCGCACCAGCGTCGTCTTGCCGGAGCCCAGAAAGCCCGTGATGACGGTGACGGGAAGTTTCGCAAGATCGGTCATTGGTCAGCCTTTGCAGTCAGGGGTGGGATGCGCGCAACGCAGTTGCGCTTGAAATGTTCGGGGCGCTGGCGCCACGGGATCAGACCGTCGTCGGTCTGTTGATAGAGGACCGCGCCTTGCAGCAGCATGTCGGGATGCGACGTTTCGTCGAGATTTCCGTACAGATACGTCCAGCGTTCGCCGCCGCGCATGGCGGCGGTGCAGCCTGCGTCGCAGTTCTGCAGGCATTCCACGGGGGTCACGGTGACGCCGTCGGGCAGCGCACGCGCCGTGACTTCCTCATAGAGGCGCTGGCCGGGGCGGCGCTCGTCCTCGGGGATCTCCTGCCCCTTGCGGCACTTGATGCAGATCAGCAGCTCGATGGGCGTGCTCATGTATCCTCCAATGTCGGGGGTGCGCGCGGAGGTGGCGGGTGGCCACCCATCCGAGCCCGGCACACCCCGTCCGGTCCGTCTGTTCCTTCTTGTTGGCAGGTCTCCCGGCTTGCGGTTTCGGGCCTTTCGGCCCACGGTTTCCGGCCTTCCCGGCATTGCGCCAGTGGCGGTGGAAACCTTCCCGTTTCACGGTCGCGGGGGCGGCTGTGCCTGGCGCGATGCGCTGCACATTCCCTTTTCACCTGTTTACACAGGCACCAACACGGTGCGACATGCTGCGAAAACCCACCTTGTGTCAAGGAGACGTCACATGTCCGACCCGTCTGACGCGGAAAAGACCGCGCGCCACAACGAGAAGATGAAGAAGATCAAGGCCGCGCGTGACCGCATGATGCAGGACAAGACCGAGGAGAAAGGTCTGATCATGGTCCATACCGGGCCGGGCAAGGGCAAGTCGTCTTCGGGATTCGGGATGATTCTGCGCTGTATCGCGCACGGGATGCCCTGTGCGGTGGTGCAGTTCATCAAGGGCAACTGGGTAACCGGCGAGGCCGAGATTCTGCGCAACCGGTTCTCGGACGAATGCCGGTTCTTCATTTCGGGCGAAGGGTTCACCTGGGAGACGCAGGACCGGGAACGCGATATCGCCGCTGCGCAGAACGGGTGGAGCATCGCGAAGGAGCAGATACGCGACCCAGAGATGAAGTTCGTGCTACTGGACGAAATCAACATCGCGCTGCGTTACGACTATATCGACATCGACGAGGTCGTGGATTTCCTTCTGCACGAGAAACCGGCGATGACGCATGTCTGCCTGACGGGGCGCAACGCCAAGCCCGAACTGATCGAGGCGGCCGACCTTGTGACCGAGATGAGCCTGGTCAAGCACCCCTTCCGGGACGGGATCAAGGCCCAGAAAGGCGTGGAGTTCTGATGGATCCTGTGCTGGCCGGCGGCGGAAATGTCACGAGGACAGTATCGGGTGAAAAGGTCCGGCCATGCCCGCGTTGATGATCCAGGGCACCGGGTCGAATGTCGGCAAGTCGATGCTGGTGGCGGGCCTGTGCCGGGCCGCGCGCCAGCGGGGCTTGAGCGTGGCACCGTTCAAGCCGCAGAACATGTCGAACAACGCCGCGGTGACGCCGGACGGTGGCGAGATCGGTCGTGCGCAGGCGCTTCAGGCGATGGCTTGCGGTGTGAATTTGCACACCGACATGAACCCGGTTTTGCTGAAGCCGGAAACGGATGTCGGCGCGCAGGTGATCGTGCAGGGCAAGCGCCTGACCACGGCGAAGGCGCTGGAGTATTCCAGCCTGAAGCCGACGCTGATGGCGGCGGTTCAGGACAGCTTTGCCCGCCTGAGCGCACAACATGACCTTGTGATCGTCGAAGGGGCAGGTTCGCCCGCCGAGATCAACCTGCGCAAGGGTGACATCGCGAATATGGGCTTTGCCGAGGCGGCGGATGTGCCGGTGGTCCTGTGCGGCGATATCGACCGCGGGGGCGTCATCGCGCAGATCATCGGCACGCAGGCTGTCCTGCCGCAGGCGGATGCGGCTCGCATCGGGGGTTTTCTGATCAACAAGTTCCGCGGTGATCCGGCGCTGTTCGAGGATGGCTACCGGGAGATCGAGGCGCGCACCGGCTGGCGCGGCTATGGCGTGGCGCCATGGTTTCCCGAGGCATGGCGGCTGCCGGCGGAGGACGCGCTGGATATTGCGGACAGCCCGGTTCAGGGCGCATTTCACATCGTCTGCCTGCAATTGTCGCGGATCGCGAATTTTGACGATCTGGACCCGCTGACGCAGGAGCCGGGCGTGCGTGTCACGATGCTGCAACCGGGGCAGGTGTTGCCGTGCGACGCGGATCTGGTCATCATTCCGGGTTCGAAATCGACGCGCGGCGATCTGGATTTTCTGCGCCGGCAGGGATGGGACATCGACGTTCTGGCACATCACCGGCGCGGCGGCAGGGTGCTGGGCATCTGCGGCGGCTACCAGATGCTGGGCCGCATGGTCTCGGACCCGGCGGGGATCGAGGGGGCGCCGGGGGAGACGTCGGGGATTGGATTGCTGGACATCGAGACGGTCATGGGGGGCGACAAGAGCCTGGCTCAGGTCGACGCGCACCACGTGGGGCTGGACCTGCCGTTTGCCGGATACGAGATTCATATCGGCCGCAGCGACGGCCCGGACCGCGCGAGACCGTTCGCCAGTGTGGATGGCGTGGCCGAGGGGGCGGTGTCTGTCGATGGTCGCGTGGCGGGCAGCTATCTGCACGGGATGTTCGGCGATGACAGGTTCCGCGCAGCTTGGCTCGGGTCGAACGGGGCCGATGCCTCGGATCTGGGGTATCAGGCCATGGTTGAGCGCACGCTGGATGAACTGGCGGCGCATCTTGAGATGCATCTGGATGTCGCGGGTCTTTTGGCGCTGGCCAGATGAGGTCAGGCGGAGCCGATCGCCTCTTCTAGTTGCGGCCAGCCATAGCGATGGCGCGGGCCGGTTTGGCCAGCCATGGCACCACCTGGAGCGCGCCTTGCACGCTATTCCACGTGGCCACGCAAAGGGAAGTTTCATAGGTTGCCACGGCATTGAGCAACCGCGCCAGGTCGGATTTGCGCGGCAGCGCTGCGCGGGCTTCGTCGGTAATGCGCGGAACCTGGTGGGGTTCAGGATTGATGCCGGTCGACAGATCGAGCCAGTCGGCGGGGGCGCCGCCCAGCCTGACAACGGCTGTTTCAACGTTGCCGTTGTGATGCAGGAGTGCCGTCCTGATGGTCTTAGAGCAGCGCAAGACCGACCAGCACAAGGGCGCAAAGTGCCATAGCGCGCCGGTAGAGCGACAAGGCGCGTTTCAGATCTTCGGGGGTCGGATCGGGAGCGGAGCCGTTCAACCAGGGCTCGTCGGTGGGACGACCGTCATAGATGCGCGGACCGGACAGCCGGACGTTCAGCGCACCGGCCATCGCGGCCTCGGGCCAGCCCGCATTCGGAGACCGATGCCGCGGCGCGTCCCGTCGCATCACGTGAAGCGCGTGAAAAAGCGCCCCCGAGGCCAGTGCGAAGATGAGGCCGGTCAGCCGGGCGGGAAGCCAGTTCACGAGATCATCCAGCCGGGCGGCGGCTTTGCCGAACGCCTCGAAACGGTCGTTGCGGTGGCCGATCATGGAATCCATCGTGTTGATGGCCTTGTAAATTGCGATGCCGGGCAGGCCCAGGATCACGCCCCAGAAGATCGGGGCAACGA
Source organism: Roseovarius sp. THAF27 (assembly GCF_009363655.1). Taxonomy (NCBI): domain Bacteria; kingdom Pseudomonadati; phylum Pseudomonadota; class Alphaproteobacteria; order Rhodobacterales; family Roseobacteraceae; genus Roseovarius; species Roseovarius sp. THAF27. Next base: position 3,459,788 of record NZ_CP045393.1, on the reverse strand, counting down.
TTCCGTCGGAGGTATTCTCGGCAAGGCTCTCGGTGGCAGACCTGGCGATGGCCGGCGTATCGAGCTTGGTCGGGTCGCGCCCGACGATCATGCTGACGGCATGGCGCGCGGCGGGCATGTTTCCGGCGGCCAGCGGGTGTGCGACGGCGGCTACATGCGCGTGCATGGAGCGCATGGCAATGAGCGGCCAGGCCAGCACCGCGCCGATCATCGCACCGACCCACCCATGGGGCAGGATAGCCTGACCGATCAGGGCGGGCAGGCCGGCGAGCAGGGTTATCCAAAGGACCGTCACGCCCCCGGCCAACAGGCGCCGACGGCGGGACCCGCGATTCAGCCGGTGCTCGGCCATTGTGATGGCCCGGCCAAGCCAGGTGACCGGGTGGCCGATACGGGCGTAGAGCCGGTCGGGCCAGCCGAAGGCGAGGTCGAGGGCCAGGGCGCCCAGCATCATAAGGGCGAAACTCATGCGCGGCCTGTATCGAAGCTGAGAATGGTTTTGAGCCGCGCTTCTTGCAGCTCGGATGGGCCGCATGGCGGGTTGGTTCCCGGCGCAAAGGTCAGCCCGCGGGTGGAGCCGGTATGCGCGCGCACCATGCCCACGGTACCGAGACCCCTTGCGAGGTCGGCCATCGGATCGCAAGGGCCACGTCGCGCTTTGCAGCGAGGCGCGGAGTCCGAGGCGAGGGCGGCGTCGCTGCGCAGGTCGCCTGTCTTGGTCGCTACTGCCCGGCCATCGGTGAAAGGCAAGGCCTCCTCGGACGGGGCCGCGACACGCAACGGCGAACAGGCCAAGGTGATCAGGGCCACCTGCCCCGAAGGACCGAACCGCCCATGAAGCCATTCTCCGAAATGGCCGCAGATCGTGACATACCTCATGTGCGGTTGACCTCGATCACCGAGAGCGGGCTGTCGGGGCCGCAGCGCAGGCGCGTCACCGACAGGTGCGCCACCTCGAATGCCAGACCGCCGGGGGCGTGCCCGGTCACGAAGCCGAGCGCGGCGCGGATCACGCCGGCATGGACGACCAGGGCCACCGGGCCGTGCGCGGCGGCATGGCGCCCGTGCTCGATCAGGGCGGGTGTCACACGCGCGCAGAGGTCGTTGAAACTCTCGCCGCCTGGCGATCGGTGCGCCGCGAGTGCCGCGCTGTCCAAAACGCCGATGTCGGGTAACAAGTCAAAGGCCAAGCCGTCATGCGCGCCAAAGTCCTGCTCCCAAAGGCGTGCGTCCTGCTCGCAGGCACCGAAAAGCGCATTGGCCGTCTGGCGGCAGCGTTGTGCCGGACTGCTGATGACCCGGGTGATATAAACCAGCCGATTTCTGAGCGCCGCGACCGCGGTGTCGTCGAGGACGGCCGCGACATCGGTGCGGCCATAGAGATGCCCCGGATCGGCCACGGGGGCGTGACGGATCAGGACAAGCTCTGGCCGGGGGGGCGCAACGGGTTCCAGGACGTCGCCTTTCAGCTTTCTTTTTTCCTCGAAAAATGCTTTCCCACGCTGCAATGAAAAAGTCGATACTCATCACCGGGGGCGCGCGTTCCGGCAAGTCGGCATTGGCCGAGCGGATGGCTTTGCAGCCCGCCGGACGGGCCATCTATATCGCGACCGCGCGTCTGCACGCAGGCGACGACGAGATGGCCGAGCGCGTGGCGAAACACAAGGCGCGGCGCGGTGCGGCGTGGGAGGACGTTCATGCGCCGACCGATCTGGCCGGGGCGTTGCAGGACACCGACGGCAGCGTGCCGCGGCTGGTCGATTGCCTGACGCTCTGGTTGACGAACCTCATCCTCGAAGACAGTGACTGGCAGGCCGAGACCGACAGGTTGGTCGAAACGCTGGCAAGCCAGGCCGCGCCGGTCGTTTTCGTCACCAACGAGGTGGGCCAGGGGATCGTGCCCGAGAACAAGCTGGCCCGGCTGTTCCGCGATGCCGCGGGTTACGTGAACCAATCCGTGGCGCTGGCCTGTGACGAGGTGTGGCTGACCGTGGCGGGCTATCCGATGAAGGTGAAGCCGAATGACCATTCTTTCTGACGTCTCGTCGCTGGGCGAGGTTGCCGGGCTTGCCGGGTCTTTGTCCGTAACGGATAAAGACGCCGGCGAGGCGGCGCTGGCGCGCCAGAACAGCCTGACCAAGCCGCCGGGCGCCTTGGGACGGCTGGAGGAGCTGGCGATTTTCATGGCGGGCTGGCAAGGCACGGACCGGCCCGCCATCGCCAGCGCGCAGGCCCTTGTTTTTGCCGGCAATCACGGCGTCTGCGCGCAGGGAGTCAACCCCTTCCCGCAGGACGTGACGGCGCAGATGGTGGCGAACTTTGAAAATGGCGGCGCGGCGATCAACCAGTTGTGCCGCGCAAATGGAGCCGAGCTGTCGGTGATTGCGCTGGAGTTGGACCAGCCGACCGCGGATATCACTGCCGGGTCGGCCATGTCAGAGGCTGAGACGCTGGACGCCCTGCGCCGAGGGGCTGCGGCCGTTGATCCTGGCGTCAGTGTGCTGATCCTCGGCGAGATGGGCATCGGAAACTCGACCATTGCCGCCGCGATGGCCAAGGGCGCCTTCGGCGGAGAGGCGGCGCTTTGGGTGGGCAAGGGGACGGGATCGGATGACGCCGGGGTCACGCGCAAGATCGACGTGGTGACACGCGCCTGCGCGCGTCATTCGGACGCCAGAGGTCTGGAAATCCTTGCCCGGCTCGGCGGGCGCGAACAGGCGGCGATCTGTGGCGCCGTGCTGGAAGCGCGGGCGCGGCGCATTCCGGTCATCCTCGACGGTTTCATCTGCACGGCGGCGACGGTGCCGCTTTTTGCCGCCGACCGTCGGTTCCTGGACCATTGCCTAGTCGGGCATGTCAGCCGCGAGCCGGGGCACGCGCGGCTTCTGGCGGAACTGGGCATGCGGCCGATCCTGTCGCTGGACATGGCGCTGGGCGAAGGCTCGGGCGCGGCGATTGCGTTGGGCGTGTTGCGCTCGGCGCTGGCCTGTCACAACGGGATGGCGACGTTTTCCGAGGCCGGGGTGTCCGGTCAATGAGCCTGCGTGCGCGCGTTGCCGAGTTTCAACTGGCGGTGATGCTGCTGACCCGGCTTCCGGCGGGGCGGATCGGGGACGATCCGCCGACGATGCTGGCCGCTCGGTGGGCCTTTGTCCCGGTGGGAGCCCTTGTCGGCGCGTTGACGTGGCTGGTTTTTAGCGTGGCAGAGGCGAGTGGCGCGTCCGAGCAGATTTCGGCCCTGCTTGCGCTGGGCGCAATGGCGCTGGTCACCGGCGCGCTGCATTTCGACGGGCTGGCGGATTTCGCCGACGGGCATGGCGGCGGGCACGACAAGGCCCACGCGCTGGAGATCATGCGCGACAGCCGCATCGGCAGCTACGGCGTGGTTGCGGTGGGGGTGGCTGCGGCCCTGTGGGCGGTATCGGTGGCCGAAGCCGACGCCGGCTTTTGGACCTTCGTCGGCGCGGCCATGCTCAGCCGCGCAGCCATGGTGGCGGTCCAAGAGAGCCTGCTTCCGGCCCGCGCGGACGGCTTGGGGCGTAGCGCGGCGGGGCGCAGCAAGGCCGCGCGCGGCGTCCTCGTGGCTGCGGCGGTCGTGGCGCTGGTGTTTTCGCCCTGGGCGCTGTTGGCCTGCGCGCTGGTGACTTTTGCCATCGGCTGGCTGGCGTGGCGCAAGATCGGCGGGCAAACCGGCGACGTTCTGGGGGCTGTGCAACTGGTCTCGGAGACCGCCATCTGGGTCGCGCTGGCCTGCCTTTGAGGTCCTTGGGATGCCGCGTTAATCCTGCCAACCCTCGTGCATGATAAGGTCATCGAGCGATATCCGCTGCCGCCACCCCTTGGCGGCCAGTTCGGGCTGTTCGTAAAGCTGATCGACATATCCGACGCAAAGGTAGGCCACCAGCTCGACATGTTCGGGGATGCCGAGCAGAGTGGCGATCTCGCGGTGGTCGAAAATGCTGACCCATCCGACGCCGATCCCCTCGGCGCGGGCCGCGAGCCAGAGGTTCTGCACTGCGCAGACGGTTGAATAAAGATCCATGTCACGATTGTGCGTGCGGCCCAAAACCACCTTGCCGCCGCGGGTGCGGTCGCAGGTGACTACGATATTGAGCGGTGCCTTGGTGATCCCTTCGAGCTTCAGCGACCTGTAGGCGGACTGACGGTCATCGGGGAACATGGCGGCGGCTTCTTCGTTGGCGCGGCTGAAAATGCTGTGCACCTGGGTTCTGAGTTCGGCGTCACGCAACAGAATGAAGTTCCACGGCTGCATGAAGCCGACGGAGGGCGCGGCATGAGCCGCTTCGAGGATTCGGCGCAGCGCGTCATCGTCGATCGGGTCGGGCAGAAACTCGTTCCGAACGTCGCGGCGCGCCTCGATGATATCATAGAGGCATTGCCTTTCGTGCGAGGAAAAGACGCGTGCCGGACTTGGCCTGGGTTGATCCGCCATGAGGGGCCTTTGCGATAGATGCGGCGAGTTTCGGGTGACCCTGTCAGAGGGCGATGTCCAGTGGAACGCGTCGGCAAGCGGCATTGCTTTGAGGTCCGGCGCGGCGATTGTCATGTCTATGTCAGAACGGGGCGGGACTTTGCAAGCATGACTCAGATTGCGTGCCCGAGCCGGGCGGGAACTCTCGTCTTGCGGTTCGGTCGCTGGGTTCGAGATTCGCCTATCGCAATGCGTTGTATTGTTGACAGGTGGCAATGCTTGCTAGACTAACGAGGATGATCGGTTCCATTTCCGCACGGGATGGAGAACAGGGAACGCGGTGCGCCTGAAAACACTTGGCAATTCCGTGGCTGTCCCCGCAACTGTAGGCGGCGAATCAGGCTGAATACGTCACTGGAGCAATCCGGGAAGGCCAGCCAGACGATGAAGACCCGCAAGCCAGGAGACCTGCTGATCGCGACTGAAACCACAAGGCCTTCGGGTGTGAAGGCAAAGAGGTAGTACTATGACTGTAAAGACTGCAACGGCCACACAGACCGCATCGGCCTCCGCGCTGGTGTCGGTGTTCGCGATCGCCGCGCTGGGTCTTGGCGTGATCTTCGTGGCAGGCCACGTTCAGGCCGGGACGCTTCACGACGCGGCGCATGACGTGCGTCACGCCACCGGCTTCCCCTGCCACTGAACCGGTGTTTACGCGTCTGCTGACCAGCGCCTTGTTCGCTGGCGCTGCCGCAGGGTTGATTATCGCCCTGTTGCAGCTTTTTTTCGTGCAGCCGGTCCTGCTTCACGCAGAGCTTTATGAAGGCGGCGAGCTGGTGCATTTCGGGACCGACTCGACTGTTACGGCCACGCCGGAGCTGCCTGGCTTCGATGCCGTGCGTGACGGGCTGAGCATCATCTTCACGATGCTGATCTATTCCGGTTACGCGATGATTCTGGTGGCGCTGATGTCGCTGGCCGAGACCCGTGGTGCGGCGATAAACGCGCGTACGGGCCTGATCTGGGGGGTTGCCGGGTTTGTCGCGGTGCACCTTGCGCCGGGCTTTACCCTCGCGCCGGAAGTTCCGGGCGTGGCTGCTGCCGATGTCTACGAGCGCCAAGTTTGGTGGTTCGCAACCGTGCTGACGGCGGCCATTGCCATGTGGCTGATCGCGTTCAGCCGCAACTGGGCCGGGTGGGGCGCCGCCGTGGTGCTGTTGCTGGCGCCGCATGTCATCGGTGCGCCGGAACCCGAGGTCTTTACCGGACCTGTGCCGACAGAAATCGGCGCCTTGTTCGCATCGCGCGCGCTTGGGATCGGATTGGCGGCCTGGGTCATGCTAGGAGCCTTTGCGGGTTTCTTCTGGTCGCGCGAAAGCGAAGCGGCCGGCCAGGCTCAGACCGCCTGATACCGGCAGATCACATTCCGGGCGCGTGCCTTGCGCGCCCGCCTTCTTGTTAAGGCTGAATTTGGACCCGATCATGGACCGTTCCATTCCAATGCTTCTTATCGGCCTTGTTTTCGGCGGGGGCATCGGGTTTGCGGTCGCCGCGGCGAACGGTGTCACTTTTGACGGGCATGATCATGGCGACCCAGCCCATCATGGCGGTCACGAGCAACACGCCGGGGCAGGCATGCACGATCACGGCGACATGTTGTCGGTTCCGGCAGGCGCCGATGCGCCGACGCTAAAGATCGAGGTGACGCCCGATCCGTCCGCCGGATGGAACCTGCACATCATGACCGAGAACTTCCGGTTCTCGCCGGAGAATGCCAGCCGTGACCATGTCCCGGGCGAGGGACATGCCCATGTCTATGCCAACGGCGTCAAGCTGGCGCGGGTCTATGGCCCCTGGATGCATCTGGATACCCTGCCCGAAGGCGAGGTAGAACTGGAAGTGGCATTGAACAGCAACGATCACCGGCCGCTGGCCGTAGACGATACGCCGGTTGCGCGGACCGTCACGCTTAGCAACTGAGCGCCGGGACACGCCCCACCAGACAGAACCTAAGCCTGCCGCAGGGCTGCGCGTCCTCGATCCAGCCGTCTGGGGTGGCAAGGTAGGCGTGCAAGGTTGCGACGATATCTTCTGCATCCGCCGCCGGATCTACCCCGTTGAAGAAGTATGTGGCCCGGCCCGGGCCCTGCATGGCCATGGAAACCGGACTGGCACAACCATTCATGCACCCGCGTTCGACGACCATCACCGTTTTCGCCAGACCAGAACCCGTCAGTTTTGCATGCAGATCCAAGAGGTCTGATGGACCGCAGTTCTGACAGAAATGAACAGTGGCGGAGGGCGGCATTCGGTTTCTCGTTTGGTGTCTGCCCCAAGAGACATACAGATCTCTGCCAACCCGTCAATTAGGGCGGGATGGTCCGGCGTGGACCTGACCGCTCAGTGCCCAGGATTTTCCGGATCGGCGTCCGCATCGCCGCGGTCGAACGCAACCGCCCAGGCGTTCAGCAGAGGGCTGTCGCCGTGCTGGCGCCGCCACTGTCGGATCGCGTTGCGAAGACCGGCCCGGGCCACGCGGGTGTCGGGTTCGACCCAGGTTTCGGGGTCACGTGCCTCGCGGAGCGCGGTCCACACGCGCTGTTTCTGGTCGACGTAGTCCTGGGGGCCCCAATCGGACAGCAGCGCCTGGAACGCCGCGAATGCCGTCTCGTCAAAGTCCTGGTCCTCGCCGAGGCGTCCCATGACGGGACTGTTCGGGTGAAAGCCACAGCAGGGCACCCAGCCGTCGGGAATGGGCGTGTTGGCGGAATGGGTCCGATTGGCACGCAACAGCTTGGGCAGCACATGGGTGTGTGGCCCCTCGGGCGAGGTGCCGCCGGTGTCCGGTCCGCCGATCATCTGGTAGACTTCGACCCGGCCAAGGCGGGTCAGGGCGACGCGATGCGGATGCGCCTTCAGGATCGCACCCATTGCCGGGTTGTCCTGTTCGAAAAGCGAGCGCCCGGCGTTCGCGCGGAGAGTTTCCAGCAACGCCGGGTCGGCGGTGCGGATGCAGAAATCGACCTGCGGCTGGGCGAGGCCCATGTCGAAGATGACCGCCTCTCGGTCTTCATCGCGGATCGAATGCGCGTCGGGGCCGAGTTCGGTCAAAACATCCCGCCGGTTCATCGAAGCGGCGTCTTCGGGCAGGCAGAGCGAGACCGCCTGCGTCCAGCGGTGGGATCGGGGACTGAGCGTCTCGTAGGCAACTGGCCGGACGCCATCCAGTGTGTCGATACGGATGCCGCCGCGCGTTGTGACCTGCTGCAATGCTGATGCTTCGGTCGCCGGGGGATCGCCCGCCACTTGGTGAAATTCTGCAATCGCGCCGAAAGAGCCCATGTTCCATCCCGCATTCGGGTCGTTCAGCCCGTCCTTCAGTACGGCTTCAAGATGTTGCATCGAACATTTCTCCTCTTGTGGCCAACCATTGGCGTGCGCCGTCCAGAACGGCGGAATAGACGGCGCGGCCCGCGGCTTCGCCGATTTCGGTGTGAAGGCCGGCATAGCGTGTCTGCCCCGGCAGCGCCGCGACGGCAATGCAATCGGTTCCGGTCCCGGTGGCGCGACCGGGCGCGAGTGGCATGTCCACGTCCATCACAGCAGCCGTGCGCGCCTGAACCGCGATGCTCATGGCCTCGATGAGCGCGACGTCGGTAAGGCGGCGGTTGAGGCGGAGTGCTATGTTGATGGTGCCCCAGTGTTCGTCTTCGAGAGCGGTCCTGTGACCGACGCGCTCGGCGTTGCTGAGACCCACGGTTGCGACGGCCTGCGCCTCTGTCGCGCCAACGGTGGCGACGGCGTGGGTGAAGCTGCCAACATCGCGGGAGGTCAGGACGGCCACGGCATCCTCGGAATTTCGCACCGCAAGCTCGGCTTGCAGCCAATCATGGGCGTCAAGGTCCTGTGTCAGGTCCGCGTCGCGCACTTCGCGCCAGACAATGCGGCGGGCGTGGACAAGACCGGGCCTGTGGACGGCCCAGCTAAGCACCTGCATCTCTTGTCCGAGATCGAATTCCAGCCAGGGGCGGTGGAGGGAGACGCCGTTCATTGCAGCACCTCGAGCGGCTGGAAAACGAAGCCCTTGTCGGTGTCCTGAAACCATGCCGTCACGCCGAAAATCTCGGCGAGGCGTCGGTCGGTCAGTACATCGGCGGGCTTGCCGTCCGCAACAAGCCCCTTGTTGCCCAGCATGATCAGACGGGTGCAGTGGCGGGCGGCAAGCCCGAGGTCATGCAACGACACTAGGGAGGATTTGCCGGTCCGTGCAAGCGCCGCGAAGGTCTGCATGGTGGAGATCTGGTGGGCGGGATCCAGCCCGGCGATCGGTTCGTCCGCGACAAGCAGCGGAGTTTCCTGTGCCAACGCCCGGGCGATCAGCACGCGGGCCTGTTCGCCGCCCGAAAGCTGCGTGGCATCGCGGTGGCGAAACTCGGTCAGCTCCATCCAGTCGAGTGCATCGTCGACGGCCTTGCGGTCGTGGTCAGCCGGGTTCTGGATAGAGTTGAGGTAAGGGGTGCGACCCAGCATTACTACGGTTTCCACGGTTACCGGCCAGGCGATCTCGCGTGCCTGGGGCATCCAGGCGGCTTGCCTGGCGCGCGCGTTTTCCGACAGGGTGGCGAGGTTGCTGGAGCCGGTGAAGGGCAGCAGGCCGAGCGCGGCCCGCATCAGTGTCGTCTTGCCCGCGCCGTTGGGGCCGATCAGGCCGACGAACTCGCCTGTCCCGATCTCGAAACTGACGTCGCGCAGCACATCGCGATTGCGCAACGCGACCGTGAGGTCCTTGACGGACAGAAGGCTCATATCCGTTCCTTTCGCAGCTTCAGGATGAGATGCAGGAACAAGGGCGCGCCGACAAGGGCGGTCAGCACGCCGAGCTTGAGGTCGCGAGCGGGCAGGATGACCCGCACGGCAATGTCGGCGGCCAGAACCATGGCCGCGCCGCCAAGCGCAGAGGCCCAGAGCAGACGGGAGGGATGCGCCCCGACCAGGGGGCGCAAAAGGTGCGGGACCACGAGGCCGACAAAGCCGATCGCGCCTGCGACCGCCGTGCCCGCGCCGACGACGCAGGCGGTGCCGAGCACCAGCAGCAGGCGCAGGCGGACAAGGCGGATGCCCATGGCCGCCGCCGCATCCTCGCCCAGGGTCATCGCGTCGAGGCCACGCCCGAGGCCGGCCAGCAGGGCAAAGCCCACGGCCATGAAGGGCATGGCGAGCCAGACATGCGTCATCGAGCGGTCGGTGAGCGAGCCCATCATCCAGAAGACGATTTCATTGGCGGCGAAAGGATTGGGCGAGAGGTTCAGCACCAGAGAGGTCAGCGCTCCGGCCAGGGCCGAGACCGCAATGCCGGCAAGGATCAGGGTCAGGGAGGTGCCGCGAGGGCCGGCCAGCGACATGACCAGGACCACGCCCAGCAAGGCGCCCGTGAGCGCGGCCAAAGGCAGACCGAGCGCGAACGCACCCGCCAGTCCGGTATGGATCGCCAGGACCGCCCCAAGCGCGGCAGAGCCGGAGACACCGATCAGGCCGGGTTCGGCCAGCGGGTTGCGCAGGTAGCCCTGCATCGCCGCCCCGGCCAGCCCGAGGCTGCCGCCGATGAGCACGGCAAGGATAGCGCGCGGCAGGCGCACCTCGCGCATCACCAGCGTCAGGGGGCCGCCATCGCCCAGAAAGAGCGCAGACAGGCTTTGCCTGGTGCCGATGCCGGCGGGACCGATCAGAAGTGACGCGGCGAATAGCGCGACGACAACCAGCAGGAGCGACAAAAAAAGCGCCCTCATTGCCGGTCTCCGAAGAGGGCGTCGCGATCGGCGGCAAGCTCCTCGATGGCACGCAGCACGAAGGGCGTGCCGCAGACCCAGTCGCGGTCGGTGATGCTGGCCCGTTCGCCCGTCCGGCGCAGCGTTTCGATGACCGGATGGCTCATGATCGCCTCGGCGCGGGATTCGCCGGGATAGGGCTGCGAAGTGATCACCAGATCGGGGTTCGTGACGGCCAGCACCTCGAGCGGGACCTTCATGCCCGATCCGTACCCGGCCTCTGCCGCGGCGTTGGCGAAACCCGCCGTGGTCAGGATCTGGCCCGCCAGTGTCTGTTCCCCCGAGGTGTAGCCGTTGGCGTAGTAAAGTACGGCACGGGGCCGCTGCGCCACGTCGGCGCGCAGGTTGGCCAGACGCGTGTCGAAGTCCGACGCCATGGCCTGGGCCGTATCCTCGCGGTGCAGTACCTCGCCCATCTGCAGGATGCGGTCGCGCACGTCTTCCAGCGAGGAGGCGGGATCGAACACCACGACCGGGATATCCAGCCGGCGCAGCATCGCCACGGTGGCGCGGGTCGAGTAGGCACCTGCGATCACGAGATCGGGCTGCATGAGGAATATTTCCTCGGCCAGACCGTGATTGATGACGTGCTCTTTTGCCTGCTCTGCCATGGCCGAGGAGCGGGGGTCCGCCGCGATATAGGTCACCGAATGCAGCTGACCGGGGGCGGCCAGCATCATCGCCAACTGGTCGGTGCAAAGGTTCATGGAAACGACGCGGTGCGGCGCCTCGGCCGCAACGGGGCTGGCGCCGCACAGCAAAGCTGCGAGGGCCGGTCCGGCAAGGGCCGTGGAGAGACGCCGCACCGTCATCTCAGAAAGTGGCTGTCAGGCCGAAGAACGCCGTGCGGCCGGGGGTCTCGTAGCCGAGAACCTCCTGGTACTTTTCATCCGTCAGGTTCTCGATACGGCCATAGATTTCGACGCTATCTGTCAGCTGGTGCCGCAGTCCGACGTTGACAAGCGTATAGTCCGGCAGGGTCACGGGCACCGATATGAAGCTGGGCGGGAAGAACAGATCGACATTGTTCGCCACGTGCTGCACGTCCATGGTGAACCGCGTGCGGTCATCGGGGAAGTCGTAGCCAAGCTGCAACAGCACCTCGTGTTCCGGGCGGCGTACCTCGGTGCTGCCGTTGGGGTTCTCGGCATCCAGCCACGTGTAATTCAGCCCAAGGTCCAGCCGCGCGTTCACCTGCCAGGTCGCACCGATTTCCACGCCTCTGCGGTCGCTTTTTCCGGCCTGGTTGAAGGGTGTCAGGCTGCCGGTGCCAGGATCGACGGTGGACGAGATCTCGTTGGTCAGCTCGTCATCGAAATAGGTGACGTCAATCAGGCCGCGCCCGCCTAGGAATTGTTGTTCCACACCGAAATCCCAGCCTTCGCTCTGCTCGGGTTCCAGGTTCGGGTTGCCAATGAAGTTGTTGGAAAAACCGAATTGTTCGAACATGGTCGGGTTCTGGACGCCTGTGCCGTAAGAGGCGTGAAGTCGCGTGGTCTGACTGGGCAGCATGTACGACACACCGACAGCGTAGGTCGTAAAATCCTCGAACTCGTCGTTGAAATCATGCCGGACGCTGGCCTGCACATCAAGACTGTCGGTCAGGTTGCCCTGGTATTCCGCCACGAGGGCGGTCTGCTCGCGCGTCTGTTTGATCAGCTGGCTGGGTGCGAAGACGAAGGCGGGGTTGTTGTTGACGAACGTCTCCCGCTCCCACTCGGCGCCGAGGGTCAGGATGTGGCGGGCGGTATCGACCGCGCCGCCATCCAGCGCGACGCTGCCCTTGTAGCTGATTTTCTGGCGTGTCTCTGTGGTGTCGCCCGACTGTGCGCCGGTGCCGTTGAAACGATCGGTCTGGATGTCTGCAAAAGACAGATCCAGGCGGTTTCTGAAACGACCGCCGAACGTGTCGAGCTGGGCGTAGATGGAGCCGAAGGTCTCGGCCGTATCGGACCCGGAAAAGTCATCAACGAGGATCTGTCCGGCAGGTGTAAGCGCGGTGTAGATCTGGCCGTCGGAGTCCGAGTCGCTTTTCACGTGCCGTAGCGTGCCGCCGAAGGTCAGGTTTTCGGTCGCGTAATAATGGACGTTGAGGTTGTAGGTCTCGTTGAGATCACCGTCATCCTCGCCATTCAGGCCCGACACGTCATAGCCGCCGGTCTCCCGGCGCGTCGCGGAAAAGCTCAGAGCAAGTTTTTCGGTGCGCTGCCGCAAGGCCAGGCTGACTTGCGTCGTCTCGTCGGTGCCGATCTCGAACCCGGCTTGCCCGCTGAAGCCCGGCTCGGTCGCGCGCTTGGTGGTGATCGAGATCACACCGCCGATGGCGTTCGAGCCGTAAAGTGAGGTTTGCGGCCCGCGCAGGACCTCGATGCGCTCGATGTCGGCGCTGAGAAGACCGCTGAAATCGTACTCGCCCTGGCTGGGCGAGGCCACTTCCACGCCGTCGATGATGACCAGCGTGTGGTTGCCTTCGTGGCCGCGCATCCGGACCTGGGTCAGGCCGCCGGCGGGGCCGGTCCGCGAGACGGAAACACCGGGCAGCGAGCGGATGATGTCGACCGCATATCGTGACCCGCGATCCTCGATATCCTCTTCGGTCAGGACAGTACCGGCACGGCCGTAGGCGCTGCCTTCAATCGGGGTCAGACCGCCGGACACGAAGATCGTTCCGAGGTCATATGGCGTGTCCTGCGCAATGGCGGGCTGGGTGAAAAGGGCGGTGGATGCCGCAAGCGCGGCTTTGAATGAGCGTGACATGGCGTGTCCCTCCGGATCTCGCGTGACGCGATGGCTTTTGTTTGTGCCTTTGGAGGGGTGACTCCGCAGACGGTGATATCGTCACCGCTACGGAAAGTCCGTTGTCGAAACGCGCCCCGCGTTCGGACAGGGTGATCACCTCGGCAGGTCTCCTGACTTGCGGGTCAATGCTTGGCCGGGTCTTCCCATCATGCGCCGCATGACAGTGACATGGTCCGGCTTCGCTCTCCGCCTACAGTTGCGGGGGCAGTTGCGGATTGGACGCCAGACGCGTCGCACCGCATTCCCTATTATCCCGCCGGAAAACCGCCGGGAACCGAAGTGAGTCGATGGTTAATGGATGAAATGGTCTGAGAAAAGATAAAAATCGAAGGCTGGAAGGTTTCATCCGCAGCCGGGTGGTACACTGAAGCCCGGGCCCATTCACGTTTCACATGGCAAAGCCGTCGATCCCGAGCTTCTCATTCGGGTGGCGGACCGCTCAGCCTGATCGAAGAACCGGCACGGTCGTTTCCGCGTCGTCCGACACCGCCATGCTATGGACCATTGTCCGAAACCAAATGGCTCAGATCTAGAGAGGCTCCGGTCATGCCCACTGTGGTAACGTCGTGATCGGCGAAATCGGAATGTTCGTCGCGGGTGCTGGTGCCCCCCTGTCTCACCGTGGAGGCGGCCATACGGGCGGGTTCGTAGGAAACACCCTGACGGATTTGATTGAGCCGCGGTCTTGTCCATGACGCTTGGTCTAGATTAGGAAGGATTGAATGTGGACTTGCCCTGGAAAAGTGGAGAGCACCAACTGAGGAACCAGGAGGTGTTCTATGGGAAACGGAAACAGACCGACGCCGGAGTTCCGGCGTGAAGCGGTGCGGCTGGCGCTGACCAGCGGCCGGACGCGACGGGAGATCGCGGAAGATCTGGGGATCGGGCTTTCGACACTGACGCGATGGCTCAGTCGCGAGCGGGACGCTGGTGGGCCGGTCGAGGCATCGGTCGATCTGCACGCGGAGCTGAAGCGGTTGCGACGCGAGAACGCGGTTCTGAAGCAGGAGCGCGACATCTTAAAAAAGGCCGCAACCTTCTTCGCGAAAGACGCAAGTCGATGAGCTTCGCTTTCATAGAGGCGGAGAAGGCCAGCTTCCCGATCCGGCGAATGTGTCATGTTCTCGGTGTCAGCCAGAGCGGGTTCTTCGCTTGGCGGGACCGCCCTGCCTGTCATCGCCAGCAGCAGGACATGATCCATCTTGCCCACATTCGAACGGCCTTTGAGCTGTCGAACGGGACCTACGGCAGTCCCCGCATGCACCGCGACCTCGTCGATGAGGGGCTCAAGATAGGGCGGCACCGCACGGCACGACTGATGCACGAGAACCAGTTGATCGCGCGGCAAAAGCGGCGCTTTAAACGGACGACGGACAGTGAACATGCCTGGCCTGTGGCGCCCAACCTCGTGGCACAAGATTTCGCGGCGGACTGTCCGGACAGGAAGTGGGGGGCGGACATCTCCTACATCTGGACGGCAGAGGGCTGGCTTTACCTTGCCATTGTCTTGGACCTCTTCTCGCGCCGCGTCGTCGGTTGGGCCACGAGTGATCGTCTGAAGCGTGACCTCGCCATCGCAGCCCTGCGCCATGCTCTGGCCGCTCGCAACCCTGAGCCAGGACTGGTTCACCATTCCGACCGCGGATCGCAATACTGCTCGGTGGACTATCAGGCGCGGCTCCGCAAACGTGGCATCTTGATCTCGATGAGCGGGCGCGGGAACTGCTATGACAACTCAATGGTGGAAACGTTCTTCAAAACCATCAAGTCGGAGCTGATCTGGCCGGTCGCCTGGAAATCCCGCCAACAGGCCGAAAACGCCATCGCCAGATACATCGACGGGTTCTACAATCCCGTCAGACGCCATTCATCGCTCGGCTTCCAAAGCCCGATAGCATTCGAGCGAAAGGCCCGCGAAGTGAGCTAAACGCTCTCCACCAAAACCGGGCAAGTCCACGCGCGCATACAGTTCTTCCGCAAGTTCGAAGCTTCAGAGCTAAAGATGAGCCCTTATCAAATTGGTCTTGTTTACCGCGTTATAGGCAGGGACGGAAAATTGGTTTCAGTAGTTCCAATTGGGCGTGGGAAATCAGAAATCGTCGATGCAAAAGAACAGACATTGGACGCAAGTCAGTTGATCCCTTTTGATGAAGCTCGTTTCTTTTGACACGCTTGCTCTGCATACGTTGGTCAGTTTAAGAGAAGCCGCCATTTGAAGTGAGTTCTTCAACGGCAGCTTTGTCCCGCTGAGCGGCCATCTGTGCAAAGCGCAGTGAACGACTGCTTCTTGAACTTTTTCATCGTCCGCTGTTGCGGTCATCATCGATGGGTCCTTTCGGGCCCCTCTCTGCACGCGGGTAATTCGCACCCCATGCCGTAGCTGTTTGTGATTTTTGGCAAGGGTTGAGATTTGGGTTGGTGTTGTTGTTCGAATAACGTCATTTGATGGCTGATAAGCTTATTACCATCAGCACTGCAAATGTTGTTCAAGCATCCGTTTCCCTTTGAGCTCGAAAAGGACACGAAACTGTCCACGAGTGATGCATTCGTGCATAACTATTAGATTTTAATAACTAAAATTTTCTTGCAAAATGTGAACCCCTGCTGAACGATGGTTGCAGGCTCAAATGTGAGTCTAAAAAATTCATGAGCAATGAGGCTCTCCGATCGTGACGAAGACGTCGCGGTGGAGGGCCTTTTTTTGTTGCCGATTCAACGGCCGCTCGTAACCAACAGAGGAGACAACCTAATGAAACGTCGCGACTTTCTTGGAGGAGTAGGTGCTCTCGGTGCAGCTGGTGCCCTTTCGGCGCCCGCGCTTCTGACGACCGCTGGGCGTGCCATCGCGCAGGGTGGCGATATTCCCGTCGGTTTGCTGTTTTCACTGACCGGCGCCGTGGCCGTGGTGGAAAGCACTCTGCACGATGCTGCGCTGATGGCGATTGAAGAGATCAACGCCGCCGGCGGGGTGCACGGCCGGCAGTTGCGGCCAATAATTGAAGACCCGGCATCCGACCCAGCGACTTATGCAGACCGCGCTCGGCGCCTGATGATCCGCGACAAATGCGTCAGCGTTTTCGGCTCTTACACCTCGGCGAGCCGGCAGGCGGTGTTGCCGGTGACCGAGCAGCGCAAGAACCTTTACTGGTACCCTACGCTTTACGAAGGCCGCGAGTGCTCGAGAAACGTCATGTATGGCGGCGCCGTGCCGAACCAGCAGCAGGATGACTTGATCGCCTGGGCGATCGAGAATTACGGCCCGCGCTTCTACATGATCGGCAACAACTACGTCTATCCGAAGGAAGAGAACAACTACTGCAAGACCCTGTTGGCCGAACTGGGCGGCGAGGTCGTGAACGAGGAATACGTCCCGCTTGGGCATTCCGACTTCAGCTCGGTCATCAACCGCATCCGGTCCGAGAAACCCGACGTGATCTTCGCCACCGTCGTGGGCGATTCCGACGTGGCCTTCGCCCGACAGTATCACGCGGCCGAACTCGACCCCGCGCAGATGCCGGTGATCAGCCTCACCCGGTCCGAGGTAGAGGTGAAAGCCATCGGCGGCGAAGCGGCGGCCGGGCACTTCTCCTCCGCGCCCTACTTCATGGGCCACGACACGCCCGAGAACGAGGCCTTTGTCGAAGCCTACAAATCCCGCTATGGCGCGGACCAGGTCACGCATTTCGTGTCCGAGGCGGCCTACTTCCAAGTCTACCAGTTCAAGGCGGCGCTGGAGAAGCTAGACCCGGGCAACATCACGCCCGAGACGATCCGCGACGCGGCCGTGGGCCTCACGCTCAACGCGCCGCAAGGCGAGGTGCTGATCGACGAGAACCTGCACACCCACCTTTGGCCCAAGATCGGCCAGTGGCAGAGCAACGGCCAAGCCGAGGTGATCGTGGAATCGCAGGAGCGAATCGCGCCCAAACCCTACGCCGCCTACGAGGGCCAGAGTTGCACCGGCGAAGGTCTCGTCAAGGCCTGACGGTCATCCACTCATAACTGAAACCAACGTCCGGCCCCGACACAAGGGGGTCGGACCCACGGGGAAGGACCGTTTACATGGACGTGCTAGCGAACCAACTCTTTGCCGGACTGAGCATGGCGTCGATCCTGCTCATGATCGCGCTTGGATTGGCCATCATCTACGGCGCGATGGGGGTCATCAACCTCGCGCACGGCGAATTCGTGATGCTGGGCGCCTACGCGACCTGGGCGTTGCAGACCTTCGCGGGCATCGGCATCCTCCCGGCGCTGCCGCTCGTCTTCATTGCGGTCGGCCTCGTCGGCTGGGTGATCGAGAAGGCGGTGGTGCAGAAGCTCTACCACCGGCCGCTGGACACGATCCTCGCGACATGGGGCATCGGCATCATCCTGCAACAATGCGTGCGGCTTGGGATCGGGGCGGAATCGCGCTTCGTCAAGGGGCCGGACATCCTGTCGGGCAATACCGAGATCGGCCCGCTCATCATGTCGAACTACCGGCTCTTCGTGATCGCGCTGTCGATGGTCATGCTCTACGGGACGTGGCTGCTGATGACCCGGACTGAGTTCGGCATGAAGCTGCGCGCCGTCATCCAGAACCGCGGCATCTCCGAATGCTACGGGATCGAGGCCAAGCGCATCTATTCCATCACCTTCGCTTATGGCGCGGGGCTCGCCGGAATTGCCGGAGCGCTCATCACGCCGCTCTTCAGCACCATCCCGACGATGGGCACGGGCCTCGTGGTCGACGCGTTCCTCGTGGTGATCGTCGGTGGGCTCGGCAGCCTGATCGGGGCCGCATCCGCAGCCGTGCTCATCGGGGAGGCGACCGCCATCTTCTCGATCCTGATGAACGACACATTGGGCCGGATCGCCGTTCTCGCTGGGATCATCGTGCTGATCCGCTTCCGCCCGCGGGGACTCTTCCCCACCGACACCCGCCGCTGAGGAACCTTTCCGATGTCCAGACTTCACTACGACCTCGCCGCCTTCGCCCTCTTCGCCATCATCATCGTCTTCGGTGTGCCGGCGCTGATGGGCTATGACGGGTTCGAGCTCAACACCTTCGCGCGCTACCTAGCCCTTGCCACCGTGTCGATGGCGCTGGCGCTGTCCTGGGGGACCGCGGGGCTTCTCAACCTCGGGCAGGCCGCAACATTTGGCATGGGGGCCTACGCGATGGCCATGCACCTGAAACTCCGCGCGAGCGATGGGTTGCCGGACTTTATGGGCTGGAACAACGTGCCCGCGCTGCCGCTCATCTGGGTGCCGTTCGAATCGCTGGCCTTCACCCTCCTCGCGGGGCTTCTGATCCCGGCCTTCATCGGCGGGCTGATCGCGATCTTCATGTTCCGCGCGCGCATCGCGGGTGTGTTCGTGGCGATCATCACGCTCGCCTTCCTCGTGGCATTTCAGCTTCTCGTCATCAACCAGCAGGGGCTGACCGGCGGGCAGAACGGCCTCACGGGGCTGGCGCAGTTCACGATCATGGGCTGGCGCGTCGATCCCTACAGCACTGTGTTCTACTACCTCGTCGCAGGCTGCCTGACGGTGGCGCTCGCGATCGGCGTCTACCTCACCCACAGCAAGTTCGGCCTCGTGCTGCGCGCCATCCGCGAGGACGCGGACCGCACCCGGTTCTTCGGCTACAACGTCGCCACCTACCAGACGGCCGTGTTCTGCATCTCCGCGGCGCTCGCGGGTTGGGCGGGCATGCTCTACACGATGGTTCTCGAATTCGCGTCGCCCACCTACATGGGCGTTTCCTTCAGCCTCGCCATCGTCATCTGGTGTGCCGTGGGCGGACGCGAATCCGTCATCGCCGCGGCCATCGGAGCGATCATCGTCAACATGCTCGAAGGGCGGCTTTCGGACGTCTTCGTCGAAGGCTGGAACCTCATGCTCGGCGTAATCTTCGTGCTGGTGGTCATGTTCATGCCGCGCGGCATCTACGGGCTGCTCACCGGGATCGGCCAGCGGCTGACAACGCCGCGCCGCACCGCGCGCCGCGAGACCGGCACCGCGATCCCTGACGAGCAACTCGAACCCCAGCAGGAGACGTAACCATGGGCCAACTGCAAGTCACCGACCTGCTGGTCGACTTCGGCGGCCTGCGCGCCGTCGACAATCTGAGCTTCACCGTCAACGAAGGCGAAATCCTCTGCCTGCTCGGCCCAAACGGCGCGGGCAAGTCGACGACGCTCGACCTGATCTGCGGCAAGACGCAGCCGACCGGCGGGTCGATCCGGCTCGACGGCGCGGAAATCTCGCAGATGCTCGAGTTTCGCCGCGCGCGGCTTGGCATCGGGCGCAAGTTCCAGGTGCCGTCGGTTTACAAGGAGCTGACCGTGGCCGAGAACATGTCGGTCGCGCGATCGCACCGCCCCGGGCTTTGGAGCACGTTCACACGGATGGCGCTGTCGGACATGGGCGGCACCGGGGAAATCCTCGATCGCGTCGGGCTGTCGGAGAAGCGCGGCGAGATTGCCGGCAACCTGTCGCACGGCCAGACCCAGTGGCTCGAGATTGCGATGCTGATCGCGCAGGACAGCCGACTTATCCTGATGGACGAACCCACCGCCGGCATGACCGTGCAGGAGACCGAGCGCACCGCCGAGATCTTCCGGTCGCTGAGCGCCACG
The DNA here is from genome assembly GCF_009363655.1 of Roseovarius sp. THAF27. Lineage (NCBI taxonomy): Bacteria > Pseudomonadati > Pseudomonadota > Alphaproteobacteria > Rhodobacterales > Roseobacteraceae > Roseovarius > Roseovarius sp. THAF27. The sequence goes on along the minus strand of NZ_CP045393.1, from coordinate 3,440,106 downwards.
CACACGCTGATCGTGGTCGAACACGACATGTCCTTCGTGCGCACGGTCGCGGACCGCATCCTGGTGATGAACCAGGGCGCGCTGCTAGCCGAAGGCTCCATCGAGGAGATCGAGGCCAACCAGGCCGTCAAGACCGCCTACCTGGGACACTGATCATGGAACATCTGCAAGCAAGAGACCTCTATTCCTTCTACGGCAAGAGCCCGGTGATCCAGGGCGTGTCCTTCGACCTCGGGGCGGGTGAATTCCTCGCCGTTCTGGGGCGCAACGGGGTGGGCAAAACGACCCTCCTCAAATCTGTGATGGGGCTGACCGACCGCTGCGAGGGCGGGCTCGCCTTCGGAGATACCGATATCCTGAGCTACGCGACGCCGCTGCGAGCGCGGCTCGGCATCGGCTACATCCCGCAGGGGCGCGAGATCATCCCGCAATTCACCGTCCGCGAGAATATACTGATGGGAACCTTCGCGCGCACCGACGGCAAACGCGACATCCCCGAATACCTGTTCGAGATGTTCCCAATCCTCGACGAATTCATCAACCGCCGCGGCGGCGACCTCTCGGGCGGCCAGCAGCAGCAGCTCGCGATCGCGCGGGCGCTGGCGATGGATCCGAAGATCCTAATCCTCGATGAGCCGACCGAGGGCATCCAGCCCAACATCGTCAAGCAGATCGAGGAGGCGATCGTGCGGCTCAACCGCGAACGCGGCCTCGGCATCATCCTTGTCGAACAGAACGTCACCTTCGCACGCGCGGCGTCGGACCGCTTCATCGTGCTCGACAAGGGGCGCGTCGTTCTCGACGGCAAATCCGACGACCTTACCGAAGAGGCTGTCGAAAAACACCTGACCTTCTGACGGGTCAGGGCAAACCACCACCACACGGGATCAACAGGAAAGGACCGAACCCATGAGACACGGTGACATTTCAAGCAGCGACAACACGGTCGGCGTGGCTGTCGTGAACTACAAGATGCCGCGGCTGCACACAAAGGCCGAGGTGATCGAGAACGCCGAGAAGATCGCCGAGATGCTCGTCGGCATGAAGAAGGGCCTGCCGGGCATGGATCTCGTGATCTTCCCCGAATACAGCACCCACGGAATCATGTACGACGAAGACGAGATGATGGAGACCGCCGCCACCATTCCCGGCGACGAGACCGAAATCTTCGCGCGGGCCTGTCGCAAGGCCAATGTCTGGGGGGTGTTCTCGCTCACCGGGGAACGGCACGAGGAGCATCCCAAGAAGACGCCCTACAACACGCTCATCCTGATGAACAACAAGGGCGAGATTGTGCAGAAATACCGCAAGGTCCTGCCGTGGAACCCGATCGAGGGTTGGTATCCGGGCGATCAGACCTACGTGGCCGAGGGTCCGAAGGGCTTGAAGGTCAGTCTGATCATCTGCGATGACGGCAACTACCCCGAAATCTGGCGCGATTGCGCGATGAAGGGGGCAGAGCTGATCGTGCGCTGCCAGGGCTACATGTATCCCGCGAAGGATCAGCAGGTTATCATGTCGAAGGCGATGGCATGGGCCAACAACTGCTACGTGGCCGTGGCCAACGCGGCGGGGTTCGACGGGGTCTACAGCTATTTCGGCCACTCCGCGATCATCGGCTTCGACGGGCGCACGCTCGGGGAATGCGGCGAAGAGGACATGGGCATCCAGTATGCCCAGCTTTCGATCCCGGAAATCCGCGACGCGCGGGCCAACGACCAGTCGCAGAACCACCTCTTCAAGCTGCTACACCGGGGTTATACCGGCGTGCATGCCTCCGGCGACGGGGAGAACGGCGTGGCGGAATGCCCGTTCGAGTTCTACCGCAACTGGGTCAACGACGCTGAGAAGACGCGGCTGCATGTAGAATCCTTCACCCGTTCGACTGTGGGCGTGGCCTGTTGTCCCGTCGGCGGATTGCCGACTGGCGAGAAAGAGAAAGAGGCGGACTGATCCGCCACGACCCGGCGGTGCGGCCCGAACGAGCCGCTCCGCCAATCGTATTATTGTATGGAGTGAATATGCCTTTCCTGACTGATCGGTTGCATGACACACAAAGGCAAGAAAAGCTGGCGGCCGCCTTGGCGGACGAGAATGCACGTGTAACCGGGCGCCCAGTGAATAGGGTCAATCCCGGAAGAGGCCTGGCGTCGCGTTTCTCATTCGATACCGCCGACATCGAGGCCGAATTACGCGCATCGATCATCGGACAGGAAGAGCCGATCAGCCAGGTGCTGGAGATCCTCAAGGTGGTCCGCGCCGATATCGGTGATTCGCGCAAACCGCTGGCGTCCATCCTCTTTTGTGGGCCGACAGGTGTCGGCAAGACCGAGACCGTCCGCACCATCGCCCGAGCGATGTACGGGGATGCCGACGCGTTTTGCCGGATCGACATGAACACGCTTTCGCAGGAGCACTATGCGGCTGCCTTGACAGGGGCGCCGCCAGGCTATGTCGGCTCAAAGGAAGGCACCACGATCCTTGACCAAGAGAAGATCGAGGGCACCCGGAACCTTCCCGGGCTTGTGCTATTCGACGAGTTGGAAAAGGCAAGCAACGAAGTGGTTCTGGCGCTGATGAACGTGTTCGACAACGGCATTCTCACCGTAGCGTCGGGTGAGCGCACCTATTCGTTTAGAAACAGCCTGATCTTTATGTCGTCGAATCTTGGAGCCCGGGAACTGATGGCGCTCGACGAGGTGGGCGGGTTCAGCCCGCGCGCGCTATGGTCGCGGCTGCTTGCAGCGCACAAGCCGAGGAAAGAACGCGCGCATGATATTGTTATGCGCTGTCTACTGGATCGATTTCCGCCAGAACTTGTAAACCGGATCGATCATGTCGATACATTTAATTGGATCAGCAGCGACAAGATGCCGGAATTGGTGGACGTGGAACTGGCGCGGTTGAACCGACGCCTGAAAAAGCATGATCTCTGGCTTGAAATCTCGGAAGACGTCAAAGGTTTTATCGCAGCAAAAGGCTATGATAAGCGGTTTGGCGCTCGTGGACTTCGCAGGGCAATGCGGCGTTATCTTGAATTTCCACTGGCTGGATATTTGCTTGGCGACCATGGGGACTTTTCGCCCCCTGATGGAAGTGCCATTGTCAGACTCCAAGCCCAATGCCGGGATGAAACCGTTTCGTTTCGGCAGTTTTGAAAGGGATGTGATCTTTGGAGAGTTGGAAGGTCGGGCTGCTTTTCTCGGAGACAGGCGTTACTTCGATCATCGAGCGGTCGCAGCTCAATGGCGCATTGCTGGCTATCGACCAGATCAACGCGAGGGGCGGAATCCTCGGTCGGCCGATCGAACCTGTCCGGTATGACCCCTCATCGGTCGTTCGACGATACGGCGAACTGGCCGAGAAGCTGATCATTGATGACAAGATAGGCGTGATATTCGGCTGCTACATGTCATCTTCCCGCAAGGAGGTTCTTCCGGTCGTAGAACGCCGGAACGCACTCTTCTTCTATCCAACGCTTTACGAGGGCTTCGAATACTCCCCCAACATGATCTACGGCGGAGCTTGCCCGAACCAAAACAGCGTGCCTTTGGCGAATTACCTGATGAATGCCTATGGTAAACGGATTCACTTCGTTGGCTCTGACTATATTTACCCAAGGGAGTCCAACCGTGTTATGCGCAATGTTCTTCGCCAAGGAGGCGGGGAAGTGACCGGAGAGGTTTACTTCGATCTCGAGGCGAAAGCTGACGACTTTTCCGCGGTCGTTGACGATATCATGGCAGTGAAACCGGACGCAATCTTCTCCACTGTTGTCGGGCAGGCCTGTATAGAGTTTTATAAAGCCTACCATGCGGCCGGAGGCAATGGCAGAGAGTGCCCGATCGCCAGTCTCACCACCAATGAAGGAGAGATTGACGCGATAGGTTCACAAGCTTCGACCGGGCACATTACGGCCGCGCCATACTTCCGCTCGATCAATTCGCCGGCGAACCGCCGCTTTCTCAGGGCATACGAGGAAAAGTTCGGCTCGACGGTTGATGTCACAAGCTGTTGCGAGGCGACATACAGCCAAGTGCACATGTTCGCCCGTGCGCTTGAAGAAACGGGTGAGATCGACACGGAATGCCTGCGAGAAGCTCTCTTGGGGGCCAGCTTCGACGCGCCGCAAGGGCAGATCAAGATCGACCCCGACAACAACCACACCTACCTTCAGTCGCGGATTGCCAAAGTTGACGAGGCTGGCGAATTCGTCATTGAGACGAAGGTGCGCCGTGCCATCAAACCGGATCCCTACCTTGTCTATCCGGCCATCCACGACTGGAGTTTCCGAACGCTGAAGGTAGCTGGAGGTGGGCGACGGAATGAGTGATCCGATCCAGGATCTGAGGGACCTTCATGCGCTCGTCGTCCACCCTCGGGACCGTAGCGCAGACGAACTGATGCAGCAGGTCAACAGGATTGGATGCAATTTCGATCACATGTGGCCGGTGCCGAAGACGCTGCCGGAAAAATTCGACCTCGTTTTTGTGGATGTCACGGATCAGAGCGCGCAGAAGCTGAAGACTTTCATCGGCAACAATGCAAAGCCACCATCAGTCGTGGCGATCATTGGGTATGAGAACCCGTCGGTTCTTGATCTCATTTTCGAAATCGGTGCTCACTCGGTTCTGATGAAGCCGGTGCGAGCAGCCGGCGTGCTCAGCAGCATGCTCATGGCAAGGCGGTTTCAACAGGAACAACATCGCTTCAAGAAAGACCTCACAAAACTGCGTGAAAAGCTCGATAACGTGCAGAAGGTGAATGATGCCAAATTCATCCTTATGCGTCATCGCGGCATCACAGAGCGAGAGGCCTATGACCTAATCAGGAAGCAGGCTATGGCGAAGAGGACGACCACCACGGAAATCGCGCAATCGATTATCAACGCCGAGAGCATCCTCAGTAATATGGGAGACACATAACTATATTGAGCGGTTTTTGCATTATTCGCTCAAAAACAACCCACCGGTTCGAGCTCGCTTTCTCAGCAGCGCCATCGTCGAAGGTGGAAAAACTGTCGAATTAATCATTCTACGTACTCTCCCTTTAGCTGCATAGGAAAGATAAATGTCGGCGTGCTAGTTGATCATCTTACCGTGAAAACACTCTAGAAAAGTTTCAGACTTCGCGCGTTCTTCTTCCAACTGGCCAGTCTTTTGCTGGCTTCACCTGTAGACGCATTGGCAGCATGATCGACGATCAGCGCGAGGGTCGCGTTGATCCCTAACGTGGATTCGAGAAACATACCGGTATTGGACGGGCTGTAGAGACAGGCATCCGCAATCTCGGCGCTCCAGTGGCAAAACTCGTCGGAGACCACGATGAGCGAGCGCCCCTGCCGCTTGGCGATACGCGCCAGCGCCTGTCCCTCGTTTGCGTAGGGCACCACATCTAGCATTACGAGGCATTCGTGCTTTGTGGCGCTATTGTCGCTGTCGAGCCATTCACCCAGCATGCTGTCATGGGGCGATAGATATTGCACTTTGGGTCGGGCAATGGAAAGACGCCGGGCGAAATCCTCGGCCAGACCGCGCACTGATTGAAAGCCGGTCACATAGATCCGAGAGGCGGAGCCGACGATCCGCCGTGCCCTGTCCCAGTGTTCGTTGTCGGTTTGCTGAAAGACTGTACGCACCGCAGACAGTTCCGCTTCCATGATCTGCGACATTCTGCTGTCGATATCTGCGCTTGGACTGATCGAAGGGCCGCCGATCGTAAATTGCTCACGCAGAAGCTGCTTGAGGTGCTTGGTGCCGCCGTACCCCAGCCTCCGCATCAGCCGGCCCACTGTTATTTCGCTAACACCGGCCCTTTGGGCCAGGGACTTGCCCGTTTCGGGACCGATGGTTTGCACATTTAGCAAGATGAATTGCGCTACCTTTGCTTCCTGCTTGGGCAGTTTGGGAAGTTCTCTCTCCAGTTTTCCTACGAAATCTCCCAGAGGCCCCTGGGGAAACGACGCAAATCCGCTGCTCATGCCAACCTCCTAGAAATGACAGAATAATAACCTTTGACAGAAACGATACTATTAAAACACCATTGGCAAATCAAATCAAAGTCCGAACACAACGAACAACGACAGGGAATGAAAAATGATTGAACGAACAGCAATTCGTACCGCTGCGGTGTCGGTTGCAGCGCTTGCCACGACCACAGTGGCCCAAGCCGAGGGAGAGCTGAATCTCTACAACTGGGGAGACTACATCAATCCGGCCGTGCTCACCGCCTTTACGGAGGAAACCGGGATCGAGGTCAATCTCGATACCTACGGAAGCAACGAGGAGATGCTTGCTAAGATCCAGGCGGGCGCTTCGGGATACGACATCGTTTTTCCATCGGTGCACATGCATGACATTATGTATCAACTGGGCCTGCTGGCGAAGACCGATATTGGACAAAGCGAGAATTTCAGCAATATCGACCCGCAATTCATCCGTGCAGAGACCGATCCGAATGCGGAATATTGCTTGCCCTATGCCTGGGGCAACGTGGGCGTCGTCTATAATAAGACCAAAGTCGAGGAGATGAGCAGCTGGGCCGACCTGTTCGACCTTGCCGCCAGCGGTGAGAAGATCGTCCTGCTGGACGATCCGCGCGAGACCATTGGCATTGGTCACATCATGAACGGCACATCGGTGAATTCCACCGACGAGGCCGAGGTCGTGGCTGCCGCCGACGTCATCAAGGAGAACCTGGAAAACGTATCGGCCTTTTCCTACGACAGCATCCCGCTGGTAACCTCAGGTGATGTCGCCGCGGCGCATTGGTACGTAGGCGCCAACATCTTCGTGCAGCAGAATCCGGATGTACTAGCCTATTATATCCCGTCCGAGGGGGCGACGATGTACCAGGAAGACATGTGCGTTCTGAAGGATGCACCGAACGCAGACAATGCCAAGGCTTTCATGGAATTCTACCTGCGCCCCGAGATCGCGGCATTGAATGTCGAACAACAGATGAACGGCACGCCCAACATCCCGGCGCAAGAGTTGATCCCCGACGAAATAGCCGAGAACAAGTCGATCTACCCGGACGCCGAAACTCTGGAGAAACTTCAGATTTTCGTCGACCTAGGACAGGACCTGCGGCTTTACAATCGCGAGTGGACCGCGATCAAAACCGCCCAGTAAACACCTGTGACAAGTAGCGGGCGCGACGGCCGGCCGGTCGCGCCCCTTTAAGCGAGAATTAGCGGAGATGCCAAGCCGATGTCGCCAATTCTAAGCGTCAAGGACGCGACCAAGCGTTACAGCACACCCGAGGGCGGAACGATTACCGCTCTCGACGGCGTGTCTCTCGATGTGCAACAGAATGAGTTCGTGACCTTGCTGGGCCCGTCGGGGTGCGGCAAGACGACCCTGCTGCGCACGATCAGCGGTTTCGAGGATCTCGAAGGTGGCTCGATTGAAATTGACGGGACTCCGGTCACTCATCTGCCCCCGCACAGGCGACCGGTGAACACGGTCTTCCAGCGCTATGCGCTGTTTCCGCATCTAACGATTGCGCGCAACGTGGCCTACAGCCTCGAGGTGGCGGGCCTGAAGCGCGCCGAAATCGGGTCGCGCGTGGGCGAGATGCTGGAGCTTGTCGGCCTTGGTGGTTTCGGCGATCGGAAGATCAACCAGCTATCTGGCGGACAGCAGCAGCGCGTGGCATTGGCGCGATCTCTGGTGGCGCGGCCCAAGATATTGCTGCTGGACGAGCCGCTGTCGGCGCTGGACAAGAACCTGCGGCAAAAGATGCAGCAGGAGTTGAAGACCCTGCAGGAAGAGGTCGGCATTGCGTTCGTGTTTGTCACCCATGACCAAGAAGAGGCTCTGACCATGTCGGACAGGGTCGCTGTCTTGTCAGATGGCAAGATTCAGCAGTTCGGTACGCCCGAAGAGCTCTATCGCCGCCCGCGGAACGAATTTGTCGCGCGTTTTCTCGGAGCAGGAAATCTTCTTGGTGCGACCGTTTCCGAGCGCAAGGAAGCCGGTGCTATCGCGATACTAGAGTCGGGGCAAGTTGCGCATCTGCCTTCGACCGACGCCGCACGTGGCGAGAGGATCAAGCTTTTGATACGGCCCGAAGACGTCCGGATGGACAGCACCAGGGATGCAGGCGCCTTGCGGTTCGAGGGAACGGTCAGACAGGTGTTGTTCGTGGGAACTGACTACATCGTTCACGTCGAAACCGATGACGGCGTCGAGCTGAAAGCCACCTTGCGCCCCAGGGCGGAGGATCGCGGCGGTGTCACGGCACCGGGAGCACGCATCACGCTGTTCGTTCAGCATGAAGCGCTGCATCCGGTCACGTCTGCGAGAGTGGCATAATGGCACGGCGTGACACGAGCCAAGGCCGCAAGATGCTCTCGCTTCTAGGACTGCTTGCACCGCCCACGATCTTTCTTGGCGTGTTCTTCATCACGCCGCTGGCCATAATGGTGATTTATTCCTTCCTCGAGCCCGGTCTTTACGGCGGGGTGGTGTGGAATTTCTACGATCTCAACTATGGCAGGATCCTTGGCTGGGCCGACACGAGGTACGAGAAATTTGACCCAGTTTATCTGACGATCTTTCTACGCTCCGTCCGCTTGGCCTTGACAACTGTCCTCCTGTCATTGGTCATTTGCTATCCGGCTGCCTTCTGGATCAGCCGCATGCCTCAGGGCCGCAAGAACTTCTTCTTGTTCCTGATCACGCTGCCTTTCTTCGTCAGCCTGGTGGTCCGGCTGTTTGCCTGGGTGCTGATCCTGCGGCCGACTGGGTTCCTGAACCAAGCGCTCATGGAAATCGGAATGATTTCCGAGCCGCTGAATCTGATCTTTACCGATACCGCCGTGGTCATCGGCATGACCTATGTGTTCATACCCTTCATGTTCCTGCCGCTTTACGCCTCGATTGAGAAGCTGGATATGTCGCTGGTAGAGGCGTCGGCTGACCTTGGGGCAACGCGCCTTCAGACCTTCCGCCGGATCATTCTTCCGGTCACGCTGCCGGGCATTGTCGGCGGGTCGATCATTGTGTTCATCCCGTCGCTGGGCAACTTCATCGTGCCTTCGGTACTGGGCGGGGCAAAGGTGATGATGATCGGCAACCTTATCGAGCAGCAATTCCTGTCGGCGCGAAACTGGCCCTTCGGCTCGGCTCTCGGGATGATGGTGATGGCGGCGGTTCTGTTGTTGCTGATGATCTACGTGCGGATGATGACGCGCGAAGAGGAATATGCCACGGCTGCGAAAGTGAAGGAGAGCTGAGACATGAAAATTCGCAAGCTTCTGCGTTCCAGCATCCTGCCGATCTATGGCTACTTCTTCTTTGCTTTCGTCTATGCGCCGATCCTGCTGATCGTCGTGTTCTCGTTCAACTCCAACCCGGTCAACATGATGATCTGGGAGGATTTCACCTTTGACTGGTACAAGACGATCTTCGGCTTCACCTCCGCGGCCACGGAATCCGCGCTCTACCTCGATTCCACTGATCAGCTTTACGCGGCGGTGAAGAACAGCCTGGTCGTGGCGCTTGTCACCACCGCGGTCGCCACTGTCTTTGGTACTGCGCTCGCGCTGGCCATCGCGCGGTTCCGTTTCCGGTTCAAACCATTCTACCGGGCGCTGATGTTCATGCCGATGATCATGCCGGACATCCTGCTGGGTATTGCGCTGCTGATCTTCTTCGTCAGCGTCGGCATCGAGCTGTCGGTTTTTACGATCATCATTGGCCACTGCACCTTTCTGGTGTCCTATGTCTTCATAGTTGTTTCGGCCCGGATCGCCGATATGGACGAGGCCTTGGAAGAGGCCTCTGCCGATCTGGGAGCGAATTCCTGGGTGACGTTCCGGCGGGTGACTCTGCCGATGATCATGCCGGGGGTCGTGGGGGGCGCGCTTCTTGCCTTCATAATCTCGATGGACGACCTGGTGATCACCTATTTCATCGCTGGCGTGGACAGCCAGACATTGCCGGTCTTCATCTACGGGATGCTTAGAAGGGGCATCAAACCCGAGATTAACGCGATTGCGACGATCATGCTGCTATTCTCGCTGATCATCGCTTCCGTTGGGCTCTACATGAGAGCGAGAAAGGCCTGATATGACACGTGTGACGACCACGAAGCCACGGGCGCGCGATACGGGCTTGCCTTTCCTCGGGCAGACCGGACCAAATAATGCGATTACCGACGTTCCCGGTGTTTTGGTTGGCTACGAGACGCTTTGCTCGCATGCCGATCCGACGCTGCGTACCAGTGACATGCATGTTCAGACCGGGGTCACCGCTATCCTGCCGCGCGGCTTCGCAAAGGAGCCGCGCCCGGTTCTGGCTGGCCAGTTCACACTCAACGGAAACGGAGAAATGACAGGCAGCCACTGGATCCGGGACGGTGGCTATTTCGTCGGGCCGGTCATGCTGACCAACACCCACTCCGTCGGTGCCGTCCACGAAGGCGCGACACGCTGGATCGTGGAGCATTACGCGGAAGCCTGGGAGAACAATCACCTATGGGCGATGCCGGTCGTCGCCGAAACCTATGATGGCGTTCTGAATGACATCAACGGCTTTCACGTGCGGCCGGAACATGCCCTGAAGGCCATCGCGGCCGCTGATACCGGCTCGGTGAGCGAGGGCAACATCGGCGGCGGCGCCGGGATGATCTGCTACGAGTACAAGGGCGGCACCGGCACGTCGTCGCGTCGGATCGAGATTGACGGCGAAAATTACACGATGGGGGCGCTTGTTCAGGCGAACCATGGGCTGCGCCCCTGGCTGACCGTACTTGGAACGCCGGTTGGCGCTACGATGACCGAAGACCGGCTACCGGATTTCGAAGCCGAGCGCGGGTCGATCATCTGCGTCCTTGCGACCAATATACCCCTGTCCTCTAGCCAATTGGAGCGTTTGTCGCGTCGCGCATCGATCGGCATCAGCCGATCCGGCTCTCCCGGCGGGAACAACTCGGGCGACATTTTCATGTCTTTTAGCACGGCCAATGAACTGGAACTGCCGCAACTTTCCGGACCGTGGCGGTCGGTCAAACAACTCAATGACGAATTGCTGGACCCAGTCTATCTCGCCGCTGTACAGGCTATAGAAGAGGCCGTCCTGAATGCCATGTTCGCTGCTGAAGATACACCGACCACACGACCATCAGGCAAAATCTGCAAAGCCATCGACCATGCGCAACTTCTTGGCGCAATGCAAAGTGAAGGTGTTTATGATCCCAAAGCGAAATCTGTCGTCATAGAAGACTAGGATCTGAACTCTGAGGTCGAGTTCAGGGGATTTCGCGGCATTTCACAAATTGATTTCCCAGCGGACGAAAATCTGACGTTTGCTGCGGTCTGCGCCAAAGTCCGCTATGCGCGTCATTTTTGGCCATCCGTATTCCTGAACATTTCGGTGGATCACGTTCGTGGGTGAGGACCATGATGTCTCATCAATTTTGAGTCTTATCCAATCAACGTCCGAGATCAGCCTCCGTCGATTGTTTGGCTCAATTGGCTAGAAGCTGCACGATAGCTCTTCGGCGTCATGTTGAAGAGTGACGCAAACTCTCTTGAGAAGTGAGAGGAGTCCGCGAAGCCGAGATCAGCGGCCACTTGTCCGACCCTGTCCGTGGTGTGCAGAAGCCGCCATGCGCCATATCGAAGGCGCATTACCCGGTAGAACCTGGAGGGCGGCTGACCGACGCATTCAAGGAACCGACGGCTCAGCTGGCGTGTGCTAAGCCCCACTTTCTTCGCCAGATCATCGACAGAGATGGGAGCATTTAGGGTCTGCTCCATCAAGCCAATCGCATGTCTGACATCCGCGTCCTTCACACCACTCATGTCGGTTACGAATTGAGGTTGTGGCGCCGAGGATTCCCGTTGCCGGTTCAGGATCATGTGACGCAGGCTCTGTTGTGCCCTTTCAGCACCGCAATGACGGGACACCAAGTATAGAGCTAGGTCCGATGCCCCGGTCGAGCCAGCACAGGTGATGCGGTCTCTGGCATCGAGGAATATGCGATCTGACACAGTCTCGATGCCGGGGAATTGTTCGCGGAACTCTTCCCGGACATTCCAGTGGACGCATGCTGGGCGACCCTTCATAAGACCTGCGCGCGCGATATTGAAGGTGCCAGTGCAGAGACCAATCAGCGTCACGCCCTTGTCGGCGGCATCTTTGAGATATGCATCCAACCAAGCGGGCTGTCGTCTGTCTCTATAGTCGTTCCCGGCGCTTACAGCGATGTAGTCGACCTCCGCGGGATCGGGTGGCGGCCCTTGTGGTGTTACGGTAAGACCGCAGCTCGCTTGGACGGTCCTGTGTCCGGCAATCTCCCAACCGCATTCGATCTGACGACTGCGCCCACCCTCATCGGCTGCCAGTCGTAGCGCGTCGACAAACCCGGAGAATGCATTGAGAGTGAAATTGTCCAACGGAAGAATCGCCACGCGGAACTTCTGTCGCCCGCCTCCGGGCCGGTTTGACCGAACCTTGATATTCGACATTCCGTGCTCCAATCCGGAAAAATGACTGCGGCATTCTTCATTATGTCCGAGGTATTCTATTTTGTTGTCGTTTTTGCTTCTAGCCTTTCCAAATACAAAAACGACCCGACAGGAGAAACCGAAAATGATGAACCGCATATTATCCGTCACGGCGATCGCAAGTTGTCTGGCTCTTTCGCTTCCGGCAGCCGCTCAAGACCATACGTTCAAAGCGAACATGCCCGGCAACGAACAATCGATTGCCTACCTGTCGGTCGAACGGTTCGACGAGGTGCTCGGCGAGCTGACTGGTGGGGCGGTCGATATCGATCTCTTCGCCAACAGCGCCCTAGGCGATCAGGAAAGCTCGCTGGAATCCATGCAGACCGGTCTACTCGACATGGCCACGGTGGAGACGCCGATTACCAGTGTGGTGCCCGAACTTGGAGCAACCGCGCTGCCCTACATCTTTTCCGGCCGTGACCACGTGAAGGCGGCGCTGGATGGCGACGCCGGCGAGATGATTGAAGAAATGCTGCTTGCAAAGGGCCTGCGCCCTGTTGCTTTCCTCGAAGGTGGTTTCCGCCAGATCACGAACGATGTCCGCCCGATCAACGTGCCCGCCGATCTGGATGGCATCAAGATGCGGACGCCGGGCAGCGCGCTGCGGATCAAGATCTTCAACCACTACGGCGCCAACGCATCGCCTCTTCCGTTCAGCGAGCTCTATTCGGCGCTGCAGACTGGCGTGTTTGACGGCCAGGAAAACCCGGTCATCTGGGTCCAGTCTCAACGGTTCTACGAGGTTCAGGACTACCTGTCGCTGACCAACCACCTTTACACGGTCACCTACCTGCTGATGAGCGAGGACAAGTTCCAGAGCCTCACTGAAGAGCAACAACAGGCTGTCATGGAAGCCGGAGACGCGGCCGAGGCTTATTCGGTCGAGCTAGGCACGAAGGCGGACGCCGAGATTGTCAGCTTCCTCAAGGAGCAGGGCATGCAGGTGAACGACGCCGACATCGCGGCCTTCACCGATGCGTCTTCCGCCATTTGGACCGAGTGGGCCGCTGAGCAGTCTGGTTCGGCGCAGGACCTGATCGACGCCATCGTCGCTGCGCGTCCCTGATACAAAGAAAGGAGGCATCGCGATGATCAACCGAATTCTTGAAGGCGTTATCGCGATGCTTCTAGTTGCCGCTGTAGGCGTCGCGTTTCTCGCCGTTATCTATCGCTACGCACTCGATTCCGCACTGAGCTGGAGCTTCGAAGTCTCGCTTGCGCTGCTGACCTACATCACGTTCATCGGCGGTTATCTCGCGCTTCGCAAAGGTGCGCATCTGAAGGTCGATCTTCTTCTTGCGCGGATGCCATTCCCGATGCGGGGTGCGGCATTCCTGCTGAACCAGGCTCTAATCGGCGTCATTGGCTGGATCATGGCCTGGCATGGCACCAAGCAGATGCTGCGGTTCTCGGACCAGCTGACCAACGTGCTCGAAGTGTCCACGTCCTGGTATTACGCAGCCATACCCATAGCTGGAGTTCTGATCTGCCTCGATGCAGTGATCACCACGATCCGGGGCCTGATCCGGATGTCTCGGGGCGAAGAACCCGTTACGGCAGCGTCAAAAACCTCCACCACCTCCGTCGACCTTTAAGGCACCGATATGACCCTCTTGCTCGCTCTCTGCGTCCTTCTTGGGCTGATCGGCTTTGGCGTCCCCATCGCCTTTGCGCTGATCTCGATCGCCGTAGGAATATTCTGGCTTGCCGATGTCGACCAGCTCATCGTGGCGCAGCGCCTTTACAGGGGCGTCCAGAGCTTCCCGCTCCTAGCCGTTCCGCTGTTCATCCTTGCCGGTCAGATCATGACCCGAAGCGGCATCTCGGGCCACCTCGTGGAATTCGCCAAGACCCTCGTCGGCCAGATGCGCGGTGGGTTGGCGGCGGTGAACATCGTCACGTCGATGTTCTTTGCGGGCATGAGCGGCACGTCGATGTCCGATACCGCCGCCGTTGGCGGCATGCTGATCGATCCGATGGTCAAGCGCGGCTATAGCCGCCCCTTCACGGGGGCCGTGACGGCCGCATCTTCGACCATTGGCATCATCATCCCGCCAAGTGTCCCTATGGTCATCCTCGGGGCGTATCTCGGGATCTCCACTGGCGCCCTGTTTGCCGCCGGCCTGATCTCGGGTGTCGTGCTCGGCATCGCACTGATCGTCACAGCCTGGCTGATCTCTATCCGCGCTGGATATCCCGTCGAAGCGCCGTTCTCGGCGAGCCGCGCAACGAAAGCCTTTGCCCGGGCGCTGCCGGCTCTATTGATGCCAGCCATTATCCTCGGCGGCATCCTGGGTGGGGTTTTCACAGCCACCGAAGCCTCCGCAGTTGCGGTTGTTTACGGCACCGCCGTGGGAATGTTCTACTACCGAACCCTCAAGCTTAAGGTGCTCTATCAGACGTTTTGCGAAGCTGCCGTCCTCAGCGGCGCGGTGATGCTCGTCACGGCTGCGGCACATGTGATGGGCTTTGCCTTCACCTACGAACAGCTGGCCGACGACATCCTGCGCCCTCTGGCAGAGATAGATCTGTCGCCGGTGATGTTCCTTGTCCTGCTGAGCGCCGTGATGATCGTGGCAGGCACTTTCCTCGACGGGATCGCGATGATCTTCATCATCGTGCCGCTGTTCTTTCCGGCCATCCAGTTCCTTGGCATCGATCCGGTGCATTTTGGAATGGTTGTCGTGCTGTGCTGGGGCATCGGCCAACAGACGCCGCCGGTGGGCGCAGCGCTCTTCATCACCAGTGTGATCGCAAAGGTAGACATGTTCTCGCTCACACGCGCCAACCTGCCGTTCATTGCGGTCATGCTGCTCGTGCTTGGCGCCGTAATTCTCTTCCCCGAGGCGATGGTTCTGTGGATCCCGCGCGCCCTCGGTCTCTAATCTCTGAAAGAAAGAAGGTTTCGACATCATGATGACACCCAACCGTTTCCTGGACGTGATCTACACGCATACGGACGGCGAGCCGACCTGCATCATCCCCGGCGGGATCCCTTATCCCTACGGTCTGGATATCGTCGCCAAGCGCGACTTCATCCGGCGCCACTATGATACCGTTCGCACCGGCTTGCTGCGGGAACCGCGCGGTCACCATGACATGGTCGGCGTGTTTGTCACACCGCCGTCGAGCCCCGATTTTGATGCCGGCATGCTTTGGTGTGACGGGGATGACTTCATGGAAATGTGCGGCCACGGCACCATTGCGCTGTCCATGGCTATGGTCGCACATGGCATGGTGCACGATGACGGCGGTGATGTCGTGAAGATCCGTTTCGAGACACCGGCAGGGCCAGTCACGTCGGAAGTCGGGCGCGAGAATGGCCAGGTCGCCTGGACCCGTTTCCAGAATGTCCCGGCCTTTGTTCTGGCACAGGACGTGCCGGTAACACTTCCCGAGGTCGGTGAGGTGATGGCTGACATCACATTCGGGGGGAACTTCTTTGCGGTTGTGAAGTGGCCTTATCCGAACCAGCCCATCGGCCCGGAGAATGGCCGAATGCTTTCGGAATTGGGCGTAATGGTGAAGGACCAGATCAACGCAAAAATGAAAATCACTCATCCGACGGCGCCCCACATTCAAGGTTTGAACTTCACGACATTCTGGCAAGAGCCAGACCACCCAGACAGTCTTTATCGCAACGTTCACGTCTTTAGTGACGGCAAGCTGGACCGCTCGCCAGGTGGGACAGGGACATCTATGATGATGGCCGCCTTCGAGGCGCGCGGGAAGATGGAACTTCACGAGCAAATTCGCTCCGAAGGTTTGCTCGGAATTGGCAGGTTCGAGGGCGAGTTGATCGGCGAGACGAGGCTCGGAAACCTTCGGGCGGTCATCCCCACCGTAAAGGGAACTGCGAAGGTGACAGGCTACGCCAAGTGGCTTCTGGACGACAATGATCCAGTTGGACGTGGCTTCGTGGTCACCTAACCTGACCGGCGGCGGCGAGGATGAATCATGCATTCCAAACGCCTCGCCGCTTTCGCAAAGAAGATGGTCCGTTACCCTGTCTGCAGTTCTCGCTGTCGACAGTGCTGAAATTTGGAACGCTAGCCGGTGCTACGCTGCGCAGTCGGCGCGACTCAAAAATAGTTTCGCCGCGGCATGTATCAAAGTAAATAACGCGACCCCCGTAAGCTACATTATGTTAACGGCGTCGTCGGTCGGATTGCGGACCTTCACCGCACATGCGCGAAGCTTGATGAGCCTCAGTTTGGCTGAATTACAGAAGTCCAAGGCCTGTGCTTCTTAAACGCATCGTCCGTAATTCATTCTGCGGCAGAACGCAGACAATAGGTTATAGTTATGCTCAGTAGGCGATCCAAACTGCCACCAGACGCAATTACGGCACTCCTTGAACAAACGAATGACTGCATTCACGGGCATGTATTCCAAGGCACAACAGTGCTGGCCAAAGCAAGTATGCCTCGATTTCTATGTTCTCGCCGAAGGAGAGCAAGACGACGACCATACATAACCCGAGCGGTAAGCGCCCGCGCGGACTGAGGGCCGCGTCTTTGAATGCGAGCGAAGTTTGCCAGATCAAGGGACACGCCAAGGCTATAAACCCTACCAATCCCTTGACGAACAGGAGGCCAAACCAAGTATGATGCGTGCCGATCGGCATGTATTCCACCAAGTGTGGACCCGGTTGAACGGTGCCGTGTCCGAACCACGGTGCGTCCTCCTGCCAGCGCTCTTGTGCGATACGTTGAAGTGTCGCTCGAACACGTGTGCTATCGGCGCGGGCAGACTTGAAGCCATCGACGCCTGCGCCGATCTTTTCCAATAGCCAGGGTCCTGTGACGGCAAGGGATGCAGTGAAGACCGCAAGTCCAGCCCACGCCCAGCTACGAAGCACCAGAGGCACCAGCCGAGGGCCTACCGTACAAGCCAAAAGCCCTACGAGCCCCATACGGGATTTCGACGCGAGAATTATCAAGGTGCCCGCCGCGATGCCGGCCGCGCGCCAGCGCCCTTCCTTTTCCTCAAGGGCAAACAGCACCATGACCACGCCGAGAAGCGCGGCGAACGGCGACCATGGTGCATAGAACTGCCATCTGGGCGTCCATGACGCGGGATCGAACGTAAACAGGAAGACCGTAAAGTATTCAGGCCCCGGACCGCCAACAGCCTTCAGGGGCGAGGTCCAGATGCGCTCAGGCAAACCTACATAGGGGGCGACAAGCAGCACCGGCGCGATGCAGAGCGTCCAGAAGCCGAGGCGGCAATGCGCACGGATCAGCAATTCTCTTCGTATCGGGAGAACGGCGCCCGCCAGCGGGAACAACGCAAGAAGCGCCCATCCTTTTGCCCAGCCGATCGAGGATTTAGTGGTCTGTTTTAGCCCAAGATCCCAATTGAGGTGCCCGGCCCACAAGGCAACGAGCATCACCAGCATCCCGATGATCCATGCCCAGACAACAGGCGGGATCGGGCC
The DNA here is from genome assembly GCF_009363655.1 of Roseovarius sp. THAF27. Classification (NCBI taxonomy): domain Bacteria; kingdom Pseudomonadati; phylum Pseudomonadota; class Alphaproteobacteria; order Rhodobacterales; family Roseobacteraceae; genus Roseovarius; species Roseovarius sp. THAF27. The sequence continues at coordinate 3,422,146 of NZ_CP045393.1, read as the reverse complement.
CGTGGCACGCATGTCAGACCGTATCGCCTGCCCAAGGTAGAGTGACAATACGGCCAACCCCGCGATGAGCCACGCCAGCACCGGCCCGACCACATAGAGCGCCCCAAGTGCATAGAAGGGCCAGGTCCAGAGGATCGTCTTCCAAACCATGGCCTCGGCCGGGTTCTCGGGTCGCATCATGCCATGCGACCCTTCTCGGAGATCAGCTTTTCGATCAGGGTGCGTCGGATCCAGGCGAGCGACAGAGCGAAGATCAGAAGGATGCTGGCTGCGGCACCGGCGGCGATGGCCAGTTTCTTGCGCGGGGAAGACGGGGCTTCGGGCAGGGTCGGATCTTCGAGCACTTGGACAAGCGGATACGAGGCGAACACGTCGGCTTTGCTGGACTGGGTGCGGGCGATCGCCGATGCGAACACGGCTTCGGCCACGTTGAAATCGCGCTGCAGATCCTCCAGACGAGCGGCTTTCGGTGCCAACGCCCCGATTCGACCGGCCTGGGTCGACACGAGTTCGCGCAGCTCGTTTAACTCGGCCAGCAAACCGGCGCGAGAAGCGTCCTGTCTGACGAGTTCGGTCAGTAGTGCGTCCCGGGCACCATCGAGGGACCGCTCAAGCGCGCTTGCGTCACCGGTTAGGGACACGGCACGCGCAGTGGCCTCGGACCGGGCAGTCTCCATCGCCGCGAGGGCTTTGAGCACTTCGGGATGGCGTTTGCCGTATCGTGATTTGGCCCGCGCCAATTCTGTCTCGGCCTCTGCCATTGCATCGATGAGTGCAGTATAGGCGCCATCGCCATTCAGCCGCAGGATGCGTGCGGCCGTTTCCGCATCTGTTCCCAGCTGGGCTTCCAGCCCGGTAACAGCCGCCGCGCTACGCTCGTATTCCGCCGTGGCAGTGTCGATTTTTGCGCGCAACAGATCGAGTTCGTCGACCTGGCGATTGTATTGCTCGGCCGAATGAAGACCGGTCTCGGCGCGCAACTTCTCAATTTCCACGCGCGTCGCGGCCACTGAGTCCTTATACTCGGTTATCGCATCAAGGCCGCCGGTCTGGCGGCTGTTCGTTTCGTCACTGCGCAGGCGGTCAATCTCGTCGAAAAAGGCGCTGAGCAGTGCGGAATTGCGCGCCTGCGCCGTTTCGGGGGCCGGCCCGGTGATCTTGACGTGGATGAATGCCGTCTGATCGACCAGCTTGACCTGGGGCTTTCCAAATTCTCTGGCCTTGATGCCAAGACGACCGGCGGCATCCCTGATCACGCGGTCCGCGGCGAGAAGCCGCTTGTAGGTTTCCGTCGGGCTGATCGAGTTACTGGAGAAGGCGGAATTTGCATGGCTGGAGGCCTGCCCGATTTCGGCAAGGTTGACCGACGAAGCCGACCCCGAGCCAGGCAGGATAAGTGACATGTGGCTGGCGAAGCTGGGCGCGGCGGTTTTCAGATACCCCGTGATCGGCGCCCAGATCGCGGCAAGACCAAGCGCGCAGATCCATACGTAGCGCGGGATCCGCCCGCTGTCGGTCGGCGCCCCGCCGATGAGCGCACGGCGCACCAGCTTGCGCATGGCGCCCGGGGCGCGGCGCGGTTTCGGTATATCTGTCGAGGCAATGTTCCGTGTGGTCATCGGCGATCTCCTTCGCCGAAATCCCTATCCCGGATCTTGTTGCAATTCGCCTGCGCGACTGGTGGGTCACGTGGGGCTTTTGCCCTGCCTTATATCCTTCCGGACAGGAGCCCTGTCAGAAAAGGCCTGCATCGCGGGCCACGATGGCCGCTTGCGTACGGTTATTGACCTCCAGCTTGCGGAAGAGGGTCTTCATGTGAAGCTTGATCGTCGGCTCGGTCAGATCGAGGTCACGCGCGATGGCCTTGTTCGACTTGCCTTCGGTCAGTCCTTTCAGGACTTCCTGCTCGCGCTTGGTCAGCTGCTCTGCCATGGCGTGCGGTTCGTCCTCTTCCTGAGCTTTCATGAAATCGATAGGGGCGTATTGCTCACCCATGGCCATGAACTTGACCGCATTCACGAGAGACTTGGCCGGCAAGGTCTTGGGCACGAAACCGGCGGCTCCCAGGCCGAGTGCTTCTCCCGCGATTTCGCGGGTGGCCTGTCCGGAGATCAGCGCGACCCGTTGACCGCCTTCCAGTCCTATCGCCTCCGACAGGCTTTCAAGCCCTTTCATGCCCGGCATCTTGTAGTCGAGCAGAACAAGATCGTAATGCGCATCCTCGCGAATACGCCGTTTCGCCTCTTCGAAGTTCGACGCGCTTCCCAGTTCCATATCATTGTCCGCGCTGAGAAACGCGATGAGCGTATCACGCAGCAGATCATGGTCGTCGGCAATCAGAACTCTCATTTCGAACTGGTCCTCGGTGAATCGGTTAATGCAATCTAAACGCGACTTAAGACAAGATTACGGCATTGAGTAGATTAATTAACGGGGAAACCGGCTACCTGATGTATCCATCCGGGTAGCATCGGCCCCGCATGCAGCGCGTCGCACAGCCTTTCGAGCGTTAGATACGCGTCCGGATGCGCGATGTATCGAATGCGTTCCCCGGTTATACGGCCGGGAAATTGCGGTGCGACAGGTGGCGAGGGCATGAACCGGGAAAGCTCAATTTCATCCCGGAGACCCGACATGACCCGACACCACCCTTTCGCAACGTTCGAAACCGCTGCAACGCCTGTTTCGCCGTCGCTCGCCCGCAGAACCATCCTTGGCTTGCCGCTCGTCGATGCGACGACTGAACAGACCGTGGAGCACGTTCTTTCAGGTTCTGTGCGGAGCGTATTCTTTCTGAACGCGCATTGCGCGAATGTCCGAGCAGGCGACCGCGGCTATGCCGCCGCGCTTGGCCGGGCCGACCTGATCCTACCGGACGGCATTGGGGTCGAGCTGGCCGCCCGCATGAGCGGTGCGGGTTTGACCCAGAACCTTAACGGTACGGATTTCACGCCGGCGCTTCTGGCCGAGGCAGCACGGAGGGGGCTATCCGTGTTCCTGTTCGGAGCGACCCCCGGCACGGCAGACAAAGCGGCAAAGAAACTTGTGACGACCATTCCCGGTTTACGCGTCGCCGGTACGCTCGATGGCTATGATGGCGCCGCCGACGAAGACGCCGCCGTGGCTCGGATCAATGCCTCCGGCGCCGATATACTTCTTGTCGCAATGGGCGTACCTCGGCAGGAAATCTGGATAGACAGGCATCTGCCGGGCCTGTCTCCGCGCGTGGTCCTTGGCGTAGGGGCCTTGTTCGACTTTCTGGCCGGGAATGTCACCCGGGCCCCAAGACTGGTCCGGGCTGCACGGATGGAATGGATCTGGCGTCTCGCGCAAGAACCGCGGCGCCTGGCCAAGCGATATCTGCTCGGCAACGCCGCATTTCTGGGTCGCGCTGCCGTCCATGCGGTGCGGATGGCCGGCCCGGAAGCGATTGGCAAGCGATGCTTCGACATGGTCACGAGTGGTTTGGCTCTACTGGCTCTTTCGCCCGTACTGCTCTGTGTCGCGGCTCTTATCAGGCTCGAAAGCAAGGGGCCCGCCCTTTTCAAGCAGATGCGCGTCGGTCGCGACGGGGCTCCTTTCACGATCTACAAGTTCCGCACAATGCATACGGATGCCGAGGAACGACTGGCCGCAATACGGTCGCAGTCCGATCGCGAGGGTATCTGCTTCAAGTCGCGCCACGATCCGCGTGTGACCCGAGTTGGTCGATTCCTGCGTCGCTATTCGGTCGATGAACTGCCGCAGATCCTGAATGTCTTTCTGGGTCACATGTCAGTTGTCGGGCCACGCCCTGCACTTCCGCGCGAGGTTGCAGCTTACCCGGCTGCGGCGCTGGAGCGGCTGAAGGTCCGGCCCGGCATCACCGGCCTGTGGCAAGTCTCTGGTCGCGCCGATATCGGGTTCGACAAGATGATCGACATGGATGTTGCCTACGTCCGATCGAATAGCATGATCCTCGACCTGATGCTGCTTTCCCTGACGGTGCGGGCGGTCCTGTCCGGGCGGGGCGCTTATTAAACTATCCGGTCGGACGGCGAACTATCCGAACGGATACAAGGCTGATCCTTATGACCAGCATACAACATCACGCAGAAATGCGAGAAACTGATTAACCAAGATACAGGAGCATCAAATGAACTTCTTGCGCGTCGTCCCGGCCGTTGTCGTTGCAGTCAGCCTGTGGGCGCTGCCGGCACAAGCCGAAAGCCTGCCATTGCCCGAGGGTCGCGTCCTGCTGACTGTTTCCGGCGATATCGAAATGACCAATGATGGCGAAGCCGCGACTTTAGACTTGGAAATGCTGCGCGCACTCGGCGAGAGCGAAATCAAAACCGATACCATCTGGACCCCCGGAGACCATGTTTTTACAGGCGTACGGCTCAAGACTCTGCTCGATCACCTCGGCGCCGACGGCAGCACGATCGAGGCGACCGCGATCAACGATTACAGCGTGTCGATCCCGGTGTCCGACGCGACCGAGGGCGGCCCGATCGTTGCCTATGCGATGGACGGCAAGGAATTGTCGCGCCGTGACAAGGGACCGCTCTGGGTGATCTATCCCTTCTCGTCTTCCAGTGACTACCGGACCGAAGTCATCTACTCTCGCAGTATTTGGCAACTCGATCGGATCACCATAAAGGAATGATTGAAGCCATATCGCAACAGCGATCACGCGACACTGCGCTATGGCGCCGGGGCCAGCTTTTGCTGGTCCTGGTTGGTTTGTTGTGCGTGCTGTCCATCACGTTCCTGATTTCCGAGATCATCCGCGATCTGCGCTTTCTGAACTCCGCTCGGTCCGACAACGTCCACTGGGTGCTGTCACAGGCGGAGGTTGAGTTCCTTGATTTTCGAAACGCTGTACAGACCGCGCAGTCAAGCACAGATCCAGACGCATTGGAGGAGTTGATTGTCGAGTTTGACGTATTCTACAGCCGAATAGATACTCTGCACTCCGGTGCGCTCTATACGGAGTTGCGACAGATTGAGGCTTTTGGGCAATCGATCGCGACGATCCGAAACAGGCTTGATGCCGTGATCCCGATCATCGACGGACCTCGCGATGAATTGCGCGCCGCGCTCCCCGCCTTGAGCGAGGCCGCCGATGAAATGAGGTCGCTGTTGCGCGCGGCCGCAACCACGGGGCTTCAGTTTTTTGTGGAACGGTCGGACCAAAGCCGTGAAAACTTCGCCTCCACCCTGTTGCGCCTGGCCCTTATTGCTGCGGCGCTCGTACTGGCGTTGATCGTATTGCTGGGTCATACCCGGCGGGTGGGCAAGCAAACGGAAACCCGGGGCCATGAACTGGCCGATGCCTACTCCCGACTCAATACCATCCTCGAAACCTCCTTGGATGCGGTCATTGTCGCGGATCTGGACGGGCGGATTCTGAATTTCAACAAGGCCGCGGAACGCACTTTTCAGTATCCAACAGATGAAGTTCTCGGAAAGAACATCGCGGATATTGTCGTGCCGGACCACCACCGTGCAGCCCATGACGCCGGAATGCACCGCATGCGCGTCTCGGGTGAGCAGCGCGTGGTTGGCCAAGGCCGGGTTCGGCTTGAAGCCAAACGGCGCAATGGTGAGATATTCCCTGTCGAGCTGGCATTGGAAATGGCGGAGTCGGGCGAGGACGAGATGATTGTCGCATTTCTGCGTGATATTTCTCACCGTGTTGCGGCTGAAACCGAACTGGTCGAGGCCCGCGACAAGGCGCTTGCAGGAGAGAAGGCCAAAGCCGACTTCCTGGCCATGATGACACATGAAATCAGAACGCCGCTGAATGGGCTTCTTGGCAACCTCGCTCTTCTCGAGAAGACACCGCTCTCGGTGACACAGGACCGATACGTGCGCAACATGGACATATCGGGGGGCGTGTTGATGCATCATGTCGATGCCGTCCTCGATGTCGCGCGTTTCGAAGCCGGCGCCGCCGAGCCGCGCGAGGAGGTCGTGCATATCGGGCGTCTCATACAGGATATCGTGGACTCGCAGGCCAGTGCGGCCGAGGCAAACGGCAACCATATTCAATGGGGTTGGATCGGAGATCCGGCGACATGGGTGCGCATTGACGCTTCGCGTCTGCAACAGGTGCTGCTGAATCTCGTCGGCAACGCCATCAAGTTCACGCGCGACGGACGTATCGTAGTCGAAGCGGAATGCAGCGAAAGCGGATTGGATTTGCGTGTGATCGACACGGGTGTTGGTATTCCTGAAGCTGACCAAGAGCGGATATTCGGCGACTTTCAGACAATCGACAACACCGGCGAAGGCGCGTCCGCAGGGACCGGCCTGGGCCTTGGCATTGCCCGCCGGTTTGTCGAGGCGATGGACGGAGAGATCGGGGTCGAAAGCACAGAAGACGAGGGCAGTGTATTCTGGCTGCGCTTGCCATTGACCTGCGTCGATGGTCCCGAAGAAGAAGATGATCCGCAACCCTCGGATCCCGAAGCTCAAGGTCACAATATACTGTTGGTCGAGGATAACGAGATAAACCTCGAACTGGCAGGGGAAACGCTGTTTGGCCTCGGTCACCGGGTGACCGAGGCACGCAACGGCCAGGAGGCCGTAGAAGCCGCTGAAAAGGGGCGTTTCGATCTCATCTTGATGGACATACGGATGCCCGTGCTTGACGGGCTGGGTGCAACACGCGCCATCCGCGCTGGCAACGGTCCTAACCAAGATGTGCCGATCGTGGCGTTCTCGGCCAACGTTTTGCCAGAGGCCAAGGACCGTTTTATCGCGGCTGGTATGTCTGGCTTTCTTCCAAAGCCGCTTGTCGAGGAAGAACTCGTGCGCGTTATTAACCAATTCACGTCCGGCGAGCAATCGGCAGTCGAAGCATCGGTCGCTCCGCAAGAGGAACAGAATACCTTGGATCGCCTGACCGCCCGCTATGTGTCACAGACGAACGCGCTGTTCGACTGGCTTGAAACCCGACCGGACGACATGTCCGAGATTGCCGCAGAAGCGCACAAGGTGGCCGGCAGCGCCGCTGCATTCGGTCAACCGGACCTGCGAGACGCGCTTGTCGCTGTTGAAATGGCGGCAGAAAGCGGGGATCGCGACCGTATGGAGCGGGCAATCGAAACAGCCAGGCAGACACGAGCGCACCTGCCCGACCCTTCGCTTTCCTGACCATCAGTCGACGATTGCGCCTGTGGCCACAACCGCACCGACGATCTTTGCAACCTCGGTAAAATTCGTGACACTGCTGTCGTAGCAGGCGATCGCGTCACCCGGCAGCAGGTAGGGGTCGTAATCGTCCCGATCCGCGCGGCGCAGCATGTCCTCGATCTTGCGCTCGATCACCGTCGAGACGCCCGTGATTGGGTCGCGCGTGAACAGGACGGCCGAACGCTTGGCGCTGGTTGCCCGCGCGCCACCGACACAGTTGGTATTGACCACTGCCTGCATGAACCGCGTCCCGTAGGGAACTTCGCGCACCTCTCGGCCCACGGCCGATGGCGCATTGCCGGTCGCCGGCTGGGTCAGGTTCGACAGGAACAGGGATATGCCGGGCGGGCTGATCGGGCTGGGACGCATCAGGTCGTCCTGGAAACACTGGCGCGAAGGCACCCTGATCTCGTCGCCGGTCAGCAGCATAACATCGACTGCGTTGCGGCCTTCGAAGACGCCGCGCATGTCGAGGACATGCCGGGTTCCGTTACGGCGCAGTTCCACGGCGGACAGGTCGGCATCCGGGCGAACGCCGCCAACCGCGCGCAGCGCTGCCGAAAGATTTCGCGCCTCGGTGGACGCGCCGAGTGCTGCCTGCCGCGCCCGGTCGATGTCGTCGGCGACACGATTGCCGATCTCTACCGCGTGCGGCTCAAAAACCGCTCCGGAAACCGCCACGTTGACGCTTGCGAAATCGGAGACACGCGCAGAGATGCGCGGTGCCTCGTCGTAGAAACCCTCCCGTACGAGAAGGCGTGCGATCTGCGCTTCAATGTCTACGGTGGTACGCCCTTGCGCGCGTACCGGTGGGAGGAAGGGGAGTTTCAGGTCACCGTCGCGCGACACCACGTAATCACCGTTGAAGGTCTCATCGTCGGAAATTCTGATATCGACCAGGTCATTCCGCGACAGGCGTTCACCGCGCAATCCGGCGGTGGCGACGCTGCCGCCCTTGCCCCCTGCGCCCTGACCAGGTCTGCATTTGCGGGCGTTCATCTGCTCTGACCGCAGAATGGGCTGGTCCTCGGACCTGCGAAGTGGCTCGCGGTACTGCGCCTGATACGCGCCTCCGCTCTTGACGGGCGCGAGGTTCTCGGGCGCGGGGGCATCGCCGCAAGCGGCGGTGAGGGCGAAGCTCAGGCAAGAGCCGAGCAGGCGTTTGCGAACAGCAGTCATGATTCTTCCTAAGTACAACTTAGCGTTTTCTAATGCAGGGTTTTGTTCGCTCCACGCGTTCAATCGGGTGGAAGTGTGACCCGAAAGGATAGGTGACCACTCGATAGCGGCGTCTTGCTCTCCCGCCGCGCCCGCGACGGGCGTGTCATTGGCGGGTAGGAATAGCCAACCTTAATGAAAGCCAAGCGACCGTGCCCAGACCTTCCTCCATGTTCAGCCACCTGATTGCCTACGGTGCCTCCGAGATCGCGACCAAGCTGTCGCGCCTCGGTGTCGTCATTGCCGTGGCCCGCACGCTCGACGTGGCAGAGATAGGCGTAGCCGCCGCCGCGCTGGCGATCGGGGACCTGTTGAAGTCGCTGACCCAGAACGGCATCGGGCAGCGCATCATCGCCGCCCCGGCATCCGAGCTTGTACCAACCTGCAACCGGGCGCGTGACCTCTTTTGGGTCTGGTGCCTTGGTCTTTTCGCAATCCAATGCGTCATCGCCGGTGGCGTATGGGCGCTGACCGGCAACATTGCAATGGCCACACTGATCCTTGTCCTGGCTGGCGAGTACCTGTTCATGCCCGGCGGGCTGGTCCAGGCGGGGCTGGCCATGAGGGCAGGCAAGCTCAAGCAGACTGCCGCCATCGCCGGTGGGCAGACCGTGCTGGCGAACCTGATCTCGGTGGCTCTCGCAATGGTGTGGCCGTCGGCCTTGGCGCTTGTCTTGCCACGGTTTCTGACCGCGCCCTTCTGGCTCGTGGCGATGCGCCGCCTGCACCCGTGGCACAGTACTCCAGAGCAAGGCAAGGCTGCGACCCGCCCGTTCATTCGGTTCGGCTGGCCGATCCTGAGCACCGAGATGATCATGACCGCACGGTTGCATGCCGACAAGCTGATCGTCGGCGCGCTGCTCGGCCCGGAAATTCTCGGCCTCTATTTCATGGCCTTCAACGCCGGCCTCAGCCTTGCCTCCTCCTTTTCAGCCGCTTTCGCCGCGGTGCTTTTCCCGCATCTCTGCACGCACTCCGACCGTTCCGCGGCCATGCGCCAGGGGTTCGCCCTGTCCATCGGCATCGTGGCACCCGCAGTCATCCTGCAGGCCCTGCTCGCCGAGTGGTATGTGCCGCTGTTGCTTGGCGAGGGCTGGGACGCCTTGGCGAAACCGGTATCCATCCTTTGCCTTGTCGCCATCCCCACAATGCTCTGGACGGCGACCGCCGGCTGGCACCGGGCCGAGAACCGCCCGATGCTGGAACTCAAAGGTACTGTGCTGCTGACGGCGGCGGTCATGCTGAACGTCGTGATCGCTGCTCCCTTCGGCCTCGACGCCATCGCCTGGGGCTACTTGGTGACGGCCAGCATCATCATGCTGCTGCTCTCCCGTCCGGCCCTGAAATTCGCCTTTACTCCGATCCCCGAGAGCGCCCTGTCATGACCCGCATTTCCATTGTCATTCCTGTTTTCAACGCCGCCCACACGCTGCCAGCCACCATCGCAGCATTGCAGGACCAAAGCTTCATCGATTGGGAGGCGATACTTGTGGAGGATGGATCGGCCGACAGCAGCTGGAGCGTCGCCAAATCCTTGGTGCAAGCCGACCCTCGCCTGAAGTTGGTGCGCAATCCGCGCAAAGGCCCCAGTGCCGCTCGCAACCATGGTGCGATCGTGCAATCCACCGGCGATATCATAGCCTTTTGCGACGCCGATGACATCTGGAAGCGTCACAAGCTGCGTGATGTTGCGCAACATCTCGGCAGGGGTCAGGTTCAGGCCGTTTTCGGGCGGGTTGGTTTTTTCAACGAAGACCCCGGTCACGTTCGCACCCGCTCGCACGTGCCGGCAGGCGACGTGACCGTCCCATCGTTGCTCGGCGAGAACCCGGTCTGCACGCTGTCCAACCTGTCTTTGCGCCGCGACACGTTCGAAATCCTCGGCGGTTTCCGCGAAGACCTCGTTCACAACGAAGATCTCGAGTTCCTGGTCCATCTCGTGGGATCCGGCCACCGCCTTTTGGGACTCGATTCGGATCATGTGCTCTACCGGCTCAGCCCGCGTGGCCTGTCTGCGGATATCGACAGAATGCGTGCCGGACGGTGTGCTGCGCTCGAAACCGCGGCCCGGTTCGGCTTTCGCGCCGATCCGCGGGCGGAGGCCGTGCACCTGCGCTACCTCGCGCGCCGGGCCCTTCGCGTCGGTGCTCCCGCCGCCACCGTGCAGCGTCTTGTCCTCGAAGGATGCTACCAGCATGCCTCCGCCTTTCTTCTACCGGCCCACCGCGGTGGGCTGATCGCGCTCGCCGCGCTGCTGCTGCCGTGTCTGCCCGAACCCACCCGCCAATATCTTTTTGCCAATTGAGGATCTATCCCATGCCCTACGCTACGATCGTCGTTCCCGCCTACAACGCCTCCGCCACACTCCCTGCGACGCTTGCCTCGCTCAGCGCACAGACATTCCGTGATTTCGAGGTCGTCATCATCGATGACGGTTCGATCGACGATACAGCTCTGATCGCCAGTATTCACGCCGCCTCGGACAGCCGGTTTCGGGTTCTCCATCAGTTCAACCGTGGCCTTGCTGGCGCACGCAACAGCGGCATTGGAGAGGCGCGGGGGGAAGTAATCGGGTTTTGCGACGCCGATGACCTTTGGATGCCAGAAAAGCTTGCCACTCATGTAGATCACCTGCTTGGAAAGCCTGACGTGGGTATCAGCTATTCTGGCTCGGCGATGATCGATGACGCAGGCCAACGCATCGGTCATGCGCAGCGCCCCCGCCTCCACGGCGTGACGCCAGCGCATGTCTTCAAACGCAACCCCATCGGAAACGGATCCGCCCCGGTCATTCGTCGCGAGGCGCTTGCAGAGATTGCCTGGCGACCCGCTTCGGAGATGAAACGCGACTGGATCTTCGACGAAACATTTCGTCAGTCCGAGGATATCGAATGCTGGATGCGTCTGTGCCTTTGTACCGATTGGATCATGGCAGGCGTTCCCGGCCTGCTGACTGAATACCGTGTCAATTCCACCGGGCTCTCGGCCAATGTGGACGCCCAACTCGCATCCTGGGAGCGCATGGTGAGCAAGCTGCGCCCAACCGCACCAGAGTTTTTCGCCAGATACGAGGCTGCGGCCCGCGCCTATCAACTGCGCTATCTTGCCCGTCGCGCGGTTAGCAGCGGGGACGGAGAAACCGCCTGTGCTCTGCTCGCCCGCGCATACCATGAGTCCGCTCGCCCGCTCATCGAAGAGCCGCTGCGCAGCGTGTCGACCCTGCTGGCAGCCCACGCCACGGCGCAGTTCGGCGACCTGCCGATGACGCTTGCCCGTTCTGTTTTGAGCGCCGCCCGCGCGTGACCTCGTAAGAAAAAGAAAGAGAGAGATCCATGACCGACCTTCCCCACGTCCTGCACCTTGTCGATGATGCCACGCCGGGCGGCGTGAACCGTGTTCTTCAGCATATCCGGACCTGTCCCATGATGGCCCGATCTGCCCGCCACAGCCTGCGCGTCGTATCGCGCAAGGGCGCTTTGCCGATTTGCGACGCGGATATGATCGTCTCGCACCTCAGCCTCAGCTGGCGCAGACTTCCGGCACTTATCGCGTTCCGCGCCCGTCATGCCAGCAAACCGCTCGTACATGTGGAACACAGCTACACAGAGGCCTTCGCCGCTTTGAACGTTCCCTCCAAACTGAGGTTCTTCACGATGTTGCGGACGTCGCTGGCTCTGTTCGACAGTGTCGTCGCTGTCAGTCAAGCGCAGGCAGAATGGATGAAGCGCCGCCGCCTTGTTTCACCTGACGCGCTTCGCATCATCGCACCGGTGGTCGATCTGCAAGACTTTCGCTCGATCGAAGCTGCAACACGCAAGCCGCAAGTGATCGGCGCAATCGGTCGGCTGCATCGCCAAAAGGGATTCGACATTCTGATCCGTGCCTTCCAAAGATTGCCGAACAAGGATGTTTCGCTGCACATTCACGGCACCGGCCCGGAAAAAACGGAACTGCGCGCACTGGCTGCCGGTGACCCGCGCATCCGGTTCTTCGGCCACTCTGATAGTCCGGACCGCGTAATGCAGTCGGTCGATTTCGTCGCCATCCCGTCGCGCTGGGAAGCCTTCGGATTGGTGGCATTGGAAGCACGCGCTGCCGGACGTCCTATCATCTGCTCGGATATCGATGGCCTGAAAACGAGCGCAGGTGCCGAAGCCACATTCGTCGCTGGTCACAGTGAAATCGCTTGGGAGAAGGCGCTTGCTGCAGCGTTTGAGGTCAATCCGGCAACCCGGAGCGCCGAGCGGGCCTGCGATTGCGAAAGCGCTTTCGCGTCAGCTTGGTCACGACTGATCGACCACCATATCGGTTTCCATGCAACAAAATCATCGGCCGAAGGCCTCACCCGAGGAGCGAGTGTGCAGTTGGATAATGCGATTTAGCATGACAGAAGATTCCGATAAGCGCTCGCTGCGGTGCGGAATTCTTGATCCGTTGAATGTCGTCTGTGGATGGCTCCTGCATTGCAAGAGTTTTCTTGTGGCTTTTGCGGTCTTGTTCGTCAGTACTGTCGTCTGTCCGGCCTGTTTGCGTGGCGGCGTTGTCGCCACTGGCCCTGATGAATTCCGCGAGCGAGGTTCCAATCGGCTTATCGACCTCAAAATATGGCCGCTGACATTCCCGGAGTGTCCTTGCTCTTGGTTGACTTAAGTCCGCATCATCACTTCAACGTCTTGCATCGCGTAAGCAGTCGCCGCGCTCAGAACGCGGGCTGCCGATATTCCTGTTTCTTCGTGAGCATCGCCCAGATGATCCTGGCTGCCTTGTTCGCCATCGCGGTTGTGGCCAGCCGGAACGGCTTGTCCGCGATAGTCTTGGCGGTCCATAGGTCGACTTTCTCGGGTGAGCGCTTCGCCATGACGGCGCGCGATGTCATGCTGACGACCAGCAGCTTTCGAATGTAGCGATCGCCTTTCTTAGTGATCTTGCCGAGACGCTCCTTACCCCCACTCGATTTGTTGAGCGGGGTTAAGCCCAACCACGCCGCCAGGTCACGTCCTGTTCGGAACTGATGCGCGTCACCGATCGTGGCGACAATCGCCGAGGCGGTGATCGGCCCGATCCCAGGCATGCGCATCAACCTACGCGCATCCGCATTGAGTAGCGCGTGTTGTTCGATCATCTTGGAATAGCCGTCAATGCGCTCGTTCAGGCCGATGAACTGATAACACTGGATGCCGAGCATGCTGTTGGCGATCTCCGGCATGTCCGGGTGATCACCGTTAAGGTGGCGCTTTGCAAAGGCCGTTACCGCTTCGATCCCGATGGGCAAGATATGCCCAAACTCGCGCAGAAGGCTACGGATCATATTGGCCATCTGGGTGCGTTGCCGAACAGCCAGGTCTCGCGTTCGATGAATAGAGAGAATGGCTTGCTGTTCCTCCGTTTTGATCTCGACAAAGCGCATGGTCGGGCGCCGAACTGCTTCGCAGATCGCTTCCGCATCAACAGCGTCGTTCTTCCCGCGCTTCACATACGGTTTGACGTAGCCAGCGGGCATGAGCTTCACATCATGGCCAAGCTTACGCAGCTGCCGGCCCCAGTGATGCGAAGAACCACACGCTTCCATGCCGACCGTGCAAGCCGCCAGCGTCTCGGAGAACGACAACAGCTTGGCGCGCTTGATTGCCTTGTTGAAGATAACCCGGCCATTCTCTGAAATGCCGTGCACTTGAAATACGTCCTTGGCCAAATCGAGGCCCACAGTCTTTACTGTCATTGGGTGGCTCCTTTGCTCGCAGTCTATGACAACTGCACTTTGGCACGTTCGATGCCGGTGGAGCAGGAGCCATCCACCTCATCCGCTAAGGGCCGTGTACGGACGTTCTACTTGACCCCGCCGAGTGCATGAAATACTCCTCTGAACTGTTGAGCGGGCGTTGTGTAATGGTAAGACCTCAGCCTTCCAAGCAAGTGATCTGAGTATCACGGAGTTTCTTGGGGTTGCTATATATTTCATTTTGTTTGATTAATTGTCGCGTGGTGCTTCATGCTGTTGCGCTGACTTTCACGCCGTTACCGACAAAATACAGACAAAATGCCAAAGCTTACTGAAACCTTCGCGAAGAAGATCACACCTGCAAAAAGCGGCACCGAAAAGTATTGGGATGCCGAGCTAAAGGGTTTGGTGCTCTTTGTCGGCAAGAAGTCGAAGACTTGGTATTTCCAGAAGGACGTCGGTGGCCAAACACAGCGTCGATTGATCGGACGCTATCCACTGGTCTCGGCGCAAGCGGCCCGGCAGACGGCTCTGGGCTTTGCTCTGGAAATGGGGCGTGGGGCAGGGCGGCATGTACAGATCGGAGTGCCAACGTTGGAGGAGGCAATGGAAGCTTACCTCTCGAGACCTAGGCTTCGGTCGGCAACGCACAAGATCGGCATCAGGCAGCAGTTTGACCTTCACTTGCGGGACTGGATGCGACTGCCGTTGGACGAGATTTCAAAGTCCATGGTTGTTCAGCGTCACGCCTCGCTTGCGCGAACGCCGTCTGCAGCAAACCACCTGTTGAAATACTTTCGAACCGTTTGGAACCATGCCAGACGTACCAGTGATCTGGCTGAAAGTCCGACCGCTGCTATCGAGTGGTTCGAGGAGCGACCTGACGGCGACATCATCGAAGATCTGATGGCGTGGCGTCGTGTCATCGACGATCTCCAGAACCCGATCCACGCGGTATTCTTCGAACTGCTCTTGTTTACAGGTTTGCGCAAATCCGAGGCCTTCACACTGGAATGGAAAAACGTTCACGAAGACCGCATCCATCTCCCGATGACGAAGAACGGGAGAAGTTTCGACCTGCCGATTCTGCAGGTGCACCACGAAATACTCGCGCCGCTCCGCGGACTGCATCGGCGTTGGGTGTTTCCCTCGCCCAAAGGGCCGGAAGGGCGCCTCGCAGCTCCCAAGCGTCTGCAATGGAGCCCGCATGCACATCGCAGGACATTTGGCACGGTCGCCGTTGAAGCCGGACTTCTCGAGGAGATCGTGGGGCGTCTTCTGAACCACACGCCGCTGTCAGTCACTGGTCAGAGATACGCGAAGCCATCACTGGATGCGCTGAGACCTGCAATGCAAACGGTCTGCGCCGAACTATCTCGTCGCACGTCGTCATGATTTCAGTGCTTCCTTTTGACGAGCGTGGAGCAGCAACAGGGCGACCGCGCGAACTGCCTGAATTGGAAGCGCTCCAAACCATCATGGCTGGAAAAGCAACACTTCATCCGCGCCAACATGAACCGCCATGGCTGATACTGAATGAGGCGAAAAAGGCTCTTGCCTCACTGGACCGAGTTGGTCCGCCAATGACTTCTGAAGCACTGGAACGTTTTTCTCCCGAGCTGCTGCCATCGGGTGTTCGGCAGACGATTCTTGAAGGTGAGCATATCTCGTGGACGCGCAGCTCCTCCAAGGGTGAGGTCGCTTTCAGGAAGGCGCTCTTGGGTCCGGAGGGACCTGTTCCAGGCCTTTCTCGACAGATCAGCGATGCGTTGGGCGACCGTCTAGCTCGGAAGAAGCTGGTTAGCTTGGATCATGAGCCTTCCGCAGAGGAAGTGGAAACTCTTGGCCTGATCGAGTTGCCCGATCGAGAAGACGCACAATGGCTTGGCCATTGGCAATGTTATGAAATCGGGCCCGGTGGTTAGCGTTTCGGCAGGCTTGCCTTGCCTTGTCGGCAGAGCTCGACCGCGCGCTCCTGCTTGCTTTGCGCGAGGGACGCATGCTTATCGTTGAAGAGCTTTTCCCCGGTGCGCGGCTTTTGCATCCTGATCGCTGGAAGGAGGAAGAATACGATCCAGTCAATTACATAAACGATTGGGTTGTGCTGACCCGTGACCTGCCTACCGAATGGTTCCGGTCAAGACCGAGAAAGCTTGGACGCCCAGCAGGACGTGGCGGATACACGGCAAAAGATAAACCCTTTGTGGACCAGATACTCGAAGAGTTGGACCGGAATAGCGATGCGACTGTTCATGGTGCTGTCGTGGATATCTTGGACCGGTTTGGCGATGAAATTCCCGGTGCATCTTACGATGCGAAAAAGCGCCGATTGATGAGTAGAATCCAAGAAGCTCGTGAGTAGCGCGCATTTCGCTCAATAAATCTCAAATACAATCAAATGCGGACAGCATGTGAGCCTGTGTATCTCGGGGTAACAGCAAGTTACCCGGAGGTATGGGATGTCACAAAAAGAGCAGTCTGACCTGAAACTGCTGACCCGCTCAGAGGTCGAGCAGGAATACGGCATCGGAAAACGGTATCTCGAGGTTGCGGCGACACGGCGGGAAGGCCCGGCATTTATCAAGATTGGGCGATCGATCCGCTACAGGCGGGAAGACCTGGAAAGCTGGATCCTCGAGCAGCGGGTCGAGACTGCTGCAGATCGTTCCGTGCAATGAATAAGAAATCTTCATATCAAAAGCTCCTGAAAATCAACGAGGCAGCCCGCGACGAACGTCTGACTGCGCACGACAACCTCGTGTTCGGGCGACTTGTCTGGCGCGTCAATCTAACGACAGGCAAGTGCTTTCCGTCCATTGGATTGATCGCCGAAGAGCTTTCGATGACCGATCGCGGCGTGAGCAAGTGCATCGCCCGCCTTGAGAAGAATGGCCACTTAAAAAGGATTATTCATCGAGGGCGTGAGAAAGCCAATGACTATCTGATCCCGGGTCTAAATACGGAACGTGTGTTCCATAAAACCGGAACGGAGGTTCCGAAAAACAGGAACAAGGGTTCCGCCCAAATAGAAAAAGAAACAGAAAAAGAAATAGAGGCCAGCGAGGAGCAGGTGCCGATTGAGGGTGTTGCTCGAACGTCCGCATGCTGTGAGAGAAAAAGCGTGGAAGAAGGGCAGTTCCAGAACAAACTTGCCGACGCGTTCCGAGGGGGCGAGCAGGGCTGGGTCGCGGTGATGCAATTGCCTAGGGATACGTTGGAAGACTTGGAGGCCCGGTGCCTGAACGGAAAGATGAGTGTCGAAGAAGCGGTTGCCGTCGCGAGCAGCGAACTCGGTGTGGAAGTCGCGAAGCTCTGAACCAATCGATGCCATATTTTCTTCGCGTGATCGGGGGGAGGGGGAAAGACGAATTCGTTTTGCCCGGGGACCGGAGAGGGAGCCTTTCTTTGCAACAAACGGAAATTGAATAGAGAAATCCAATTTCTGGCTACGGCCTCGACGATAATGGTCGCATCTGCTGCATTGCAGACCTGCGAGTAAAGCGCGGCTAACGGCAGGATTGAGCCCAATCAAACGATTGCTGCACCGGGAACGAACGGCGGCAATTTGAAATATAGCAGACGTCCAGCAACCTTGCATCATTCATATCTCTGACCCATTGTGGTTATCTGAATTTAGCATCTGATCATTGAACGCTATCGTCTTGCTGGTCGCATACAGACAGGATGAAGAAGATTGATGAGCGCCTGTCATGCAAAGAATGACAAGAACAAGGCTTTGGTCATGCGCTATGTCAAAGAGGTGCAGGAGCAACACTCGTTGGCGACGATTGGGGAAATCTTTGCAGAGGATTTTGTCGATCATTCTCGGGTAGCTGGTGGAGTATTTGACGGTGGATTGGTGCAACTTACCGAAGGGCTGGCTTCAATCTTGTGCGCGTTCCCCGACTTGGAGGTCGCAATCAACCATCTATTGGCGGAGGGCGACAAGGTAGTCGCACATAAGTCTTTCACGGCGACTCACCTCGGGCCATGGATGGGTGTCGCGGCGACGGGTAAACGAGTGGAGTGGGAACTTGTCAGCATCTACGGGATTCGAGACGACAAGATCTCGGAGTATTGGGGAGTTTTGGATGATCGACGCCTCAATGAATCCCTTGGATTGCCCCGATAGTTCTCTGCTTTTGGCCAACGACCGAAGTCTAACACCATCAGCACCGATGTCTGAACTTTTGCACATCCGAGAAATAGTCCCCAGGTCAGCAATCGGTCTCAAACCGGACCTCCGGAGTTTTGATCGAGTGGCAGCTCCGTCCCGCACATAAGACATCGAACGCTCTTGCAGCGAAAGGCCGCCATCTGAAAAATTGCCATAGAAGGTTTTGCGATCAGCTATTGTTTGGGTCCGCTCACGGTGAACAAAAAAAGAGGCCTTGAACGACACCCGGGAGGGGTGGGTTCGATCGCTGAAACCACTGATTGCGCCGACCCGCGTGTTCTCTAATTCGCAGATTTTTTTCCCGGATTGAGCGGAATTTTCCAAGCGCGACAGTCAAACGAAATGAATAATCGATGACCACCAAACCTCCCCGAAGAAGGAAGGCGAATGTATTTTAATTAAATTAATTCAAATGCTTAGATGATTCGGATCAATAATCGTTTTGCACGGCTGTGGCATTTTCCGGTTTCGTGTGTGCCGAAGCGATTTCTGAAGTTTTTTTCCCTATCGGTTTGCAGCCGTTTTCAACTTAGCGTCGGATAGCGTCTGCAGTTTGGCGGATAATTGTCGGGTTGCTGCTTGGGTCCTTCCCGCCCCCTGTTTGCACGCGGGTAATTCGCACCCCGGTGCTAGTCTTTGTGTCGTCTTTTCAAACTGTTGAGATTTGGGTTGTTGTTGTTCTTGCCAAAGAGCTCGTTGCATTCCGAGGCAGGTCCGCGCTTGGCCACCATGTGTGTTCATAGCCTTGTCACAGACAACTGCTCATATGAGCAAGAGGGGGCGCGCGAATGGACAGACGATCTGCGATTCTTGAGATTGCACAACAACAAGGGCGGGTCATGGTTGATGCGCTGTCGCGCGAATTGGGCGTGTCCAGTCACACCGTGCGTCGGGATCTCAATGCACTTTGCGAAGAAAGCAAATTGCGGCGTCTGCACGGTGGCGCGGAATTCGTGGATGGCAGCGCCAACGTACCCTATGCCTCTCGTTCTGTCCTGAACTTTGACTCCAAGCAACGCATTGCCGCAGCAGTTGCCGACCTGGTGCCAGACGGCGCCGCGGTCTTCATATCGATCGGGACAACTCCGGCGCTCGTGGCGCAGGCCTTAGTCGAAAAAGATGCGCTGACCGTGGTGACCAACAATCTCAACGCCGCAATGGCGCTTTCGGAAAACTCCGCCAATCGGATCATCCTGCCGGGCGGCGAGATGCGCCTTCCGGACCGGGATTTTCTGGGCGAGGCATCCATCGAGCTTTTCGCAAACTACCGGGCCGACTTCGGCATATTTGGGGTGGGAGGGATTGACACCGATGGCTGCCTTCTGGACTTCCATGAGCCCGAGGTCCGGGCGCGAGAACAAATTCGCGAGAACAGCCGGGTGTCTATCCTTGTGGCCGACTGCAGCAAATTCGGACGCCGCGCGGCGGCTGTCGGTGGGCATCTGTCGGACATGGAAAGGATCGTGCTGGATCGCCGCCCAGACCCATCCTTCGACAACGTGCTCGACACTGTGAAAGACCGGATCCTGCTGGCGCAGGCCGCAGGAGCGGCGCAATGACCGGTTTCGTGTGTCTCGATGCCGTGACTCGCCAATGGGATGGTCGCGGTGGCGTCGAGAGCGTAACGCTGAATGTGCCAGAGGGTGACTTTGTGGCTGTGCTGGGCCCGTCGGGATGTGGCAAGTCTACGCTCTTGCGGCTGATCTCGGGGCTTGAACAGCCGCAGAGTGGGACCGTGAGCATTGCGGGGCGTGATGTCACGAACCTGCCGGCATCGCAGCGCGCGCTGTCGATGGTGTTCCAGTCCTACGCCCTATTTCCGCATCTGAGCGTCAGGGAAAACATCTCGTTCGGGATGAAGGTCCGCAAGGTTTCCAAGCCGGAGCGGGCCAAGAAATTCAGCCAAGCCGTCGAGATGCTCGGCCTCCAAGGCTTGGAGTCGCGAAAGCCCGCCGAACTGTCTGGCGGGCAACGCCAGCGCGTGGCACTGGCGCGTGCCGTCGTCTCGGGGCATCCGCTGTGTCTGATGGATGAACCGCTGTCGAATCTGGATGCAAAGCTGCGCCATTCGGTACGCCGGGAAATCAAGGTCTTGCAGCGCAAGCTGGGCCTCACGGTGATTTACGTCACCCATGACCAGACCGAGGCGATGTCGCTGTCCGATACGGTGGTTCTGATGCGGGATGGTCGGGTCGAGCAGGCCGACAGTCCCGCCACGCTCTACGCGCATCCGGCCAGCACCTTCGCCGCGGAGTTCATTGGTGATCCGCCGATGGCGATGATTCAAGGCGATGTGATGGGACGTACGGGCGCGACCATTGGCATTCGCCCCGAACACATAACGGCCCTTCGGCCCGAGGCGGGCGACCTGACAGCTCGCGTAAGCGATGTCGAATTTCTGGGCGCGCAGACGCATGTGGTAGTGGATCACCCGGCGGCGCGTGGCCTGATCGTATCCCTGCCAGGACATGCTGACTGGCGCCCGGGCGACGAGATCGGGCTGTGCATACCCGATG
The DNA here is from genome assembly GCF_009363655.1 of Roseovarius sp. THAF27. Lineage (NCBI taxonomy): Bacteria > Pseudomonadati > Pseudomonadota > Alphaproteobacteria > Rhodobacterales > Roseobacteraceae > Roseovarius > Roseovarius sp. THAF27. The sequence goes on along the minus strand of NZ_CP045393.1, from coordinate 3,401,334 downwards.
AACACAGGGTTCTCTTTGACGCCGACACTGGCCGGGCCAAAGAGAACCCGCAGCAGAATTACGGGGCGAACCATCGCCAAACGGCGCCCCGTGATAGCCGCAAGGCACCCCAACCCCAACCCGTATCAGACTGAAGAGGAAGGCCAAATGCTTCGCTACTCTACTGCTGCCGTCATGCTCACCGCGAGCACGGCCCTTGTCAATCCGGCCGCTGCCGAGACCGAATTGACCATGTACTATCCCATTGCCGTGGGTGGCCCGCTTACCGAGGTGGTGGACGGGATCGTCGCCGATTTCGAGGAGCAAAACCCCGATATCACCGTCAACGCGATCTATGCCGGCAACTACGACGACACCCGCATCAAAGCGCTGTCGGCGCTGAATTCCGGAGACCCGGCGCAACTGGCGGTCATGTTCTCGATCGACGCGTATGACCTGATCGAACAGGACCTGATCGTGCCCTTCGAGGACGTGGTCGAGACCGAAGAAGAAAAGCAGTGGCTGGACAGTTTCTATCCGGCGCTGATGGCAAATTCCAAAATTGAGGGCAAGAAATGGGGCGTGCCGTTCCAGCGCTCGACCATCGTGGCCTATTATAACAAGGACATGTTCCGCGATGCCGGTCTTGACCCGGAAAACCCGCCCGAAACGTGGGACGAACTGGTGTCGATGGGCAAGGAACTGACCACCGACGGCCGCTATGGCCTGATGATCCCGTCGACGGGCTATCCCTACTGGATGTTCCAGGCGCTGGCGATCCAGAACGGCAAGGAAGTGATGTCGGACGACGGGCTGACCACCAATTTCGATGACGAGAAGGTGGTGGAAACGCTGGAATTCTGGAAATCGCTGTCGACCGATCACGGCATCATGCCCGAGGGCACCGTCGAGTGGGGCACGCTGCGCCAGGCCTTCCTGGAAGGTCAGGCCGCGATGATGTGGCATTCCACCGGCAACCTGACCGCCGTGAAGAACGACGCCAGCTTCGATTTCGGTGTTGCGATGCTCCCGGGTAACGAACGGTTGGGTTCGCCCACTGGCGGCGGCAATTTCTATATCTTCAAGGATGCCACCGACGAAGAGCGTCAGGCCGCGCTTGAACTGATCAAGTTCATGACCGCCCCTGAACAGGCTGCCGAATGGTCGATCCAGACCGGGTATATGGGTGTCTCGCCCGCCGCCTATGAGACCGAAAAATTGAAAGCCTATACGGAGGAGTTTCCCCCGGCCCTGGTCGCTCGCAACCAGCTTGAACATGCAGTGGCCGAATTCTCGACCTTCGAGACGGCGCGGGTGCGTGAGGGGCTGAACAACGCCATCCAGTCGGCGCTGACCGGCGCGAAGGAACCGGCGGAAGCGCTGTCGGAGGCGCAGGCGAAAGCGGAAAACCTGCTGTCGGCCTATAAGTAAGACCAACCGATCGGGGCGGCGTCGACGTGTGTGGCGGCGCCCCGTTTCTTTGACCGAATGGAACACGGGATGCCCACGGACGTGACGGCAGAGATCGGGCAAGCGGCGTTCATGCGCCGCCGCAGGGCCGTGCATGGCTGGCTTTTTCTGACGCCTGCGCTTGTCATGCTGTCGACCTTTGCCTTCTATCCTTCGCTGGCAACACTTTGGACTTCCGTCTTTTCGCGTGGGACCCGCCGCAATCCGTCCGAGTTCGTCGGGTTCGAGAACTACCAGCGGCTGTTCGACGATCCGACCTTTTGGACAGTGGTGCAAAACAACATTTTCTATGCCGCCGTGACGATCCCGGTCTCGATCGTTATCGCGCTCACCATGGCGCTGTGGGCCAACGCGAAGATCCCGGCGCGCAGTTTCGTGCGCACGGCCTATTTCACGCCGACGGTTTTGCCAATGATCGCTGCCGGAAACCTGTGGCTGTTCTTCTACACGCCGGGGTTTGGCGTGTTGGACCAGATCGGCGCCCTTTTCGGGGTGTCGTCGGTCAACTGGCTGGGGCAACCCGAAACGGCACTCTGGGCGGTTTGCATCGTGACGATCTGGAAAGAGGCCGGTTTCTTCATGATCTTCTACCTCGCCGCCTTACAGACCATTCCGCCGGACCTCAAGGAAGCTGCCGAGATTGAGGGGGCAAGCCGCTGGACCTATCTGCGGCGGATCGTGCTGCCGCTTTTGATGCCGACAACGCTGTTCATCCTCGTGAACGCGCTGATCAATTCGGTGAAGCTGATCGACCACATTTTCATTCTGACCAAGGGCGGTCCCTCGGACGCTTCAATGCTGATCCTTTATTATATCTGGGAAAACGCGTTTGCCTTCTTCGATGCCCCGGCGGCGGCGGCGATGACGGTCATGGTGCTTGCCGTCCTAGGGGGCGTCGCGGCGATCCAATTCTTCGTGATCGACCGCCGGACGCATTACAGATGAGCGTGTCGCGCCGGATAGAAACCGCGGGGGCGCTGGTGCTTGCAGTGTTGTGGATTTCGCCGCTGGCCTTTGCAGTCTGGGCGGCCTTTCACACCACGAGCGATGCGGTCAACTTCAACCTGACCGCGCCGCTGACGCTGGAGAACTTCCGTACCGCTTGGGAGGGCGCGCCCTGGCTGCGGTACTTCCTGAACACGTTTCTACTGGTGACGACCGTTCTTATCGGGCAGTTCATCTTGTGCACGCTGGCTGGGTTTGCCTTTACCCAGGTCGAGTTTCGCGGCAAGGAAACGCTGTTCGTGCTGGTCCTGATGCAGCTGTTCATCCTGCCCGAAGTGTTGATCGTAGAGAATTACCTGGTGGCCGCCAACCTGGGCCTGCTGGACAGTATCCTGGGGATTGGGGCGCCTTACATGGCATCCGCCTTCGGGATTTTCCTGATGCGGCAAGCATTCAAGACAGTCCCGAAGGAACTTGATGAAATGGCCCGGGTCGAGGGGTGCAGTCTGCTTGGGGTGCTGTGGCATGTGTATATACCGGCTGCGCGCTCGACGTATATTGCCTATGCTCTGGTATCAGTTGCGACCCATTGGAATAATTTCCTATGGCCTCTGGTGGTGACTAACTCAGATACCACGCGCCCGCTGACGGTGGGGCTATCGATCTTCGGAGCACCGGAAAACGGCGTCGATATCTCGGTCATCTCGGCGGCGACGCTGATGGTGATACTGCCGCTTCTCGCGGTTTTCCTGATCTTTCAGAGGCAGTTCGTTCAGGCGTTCCTGCGGGCTGGCATCAAGTGATGGCCGCACGGTCGCGCAGTCCCTCTGAACGCAATAACAATGGTTAAGCGCACCTGAGCCAAGGGCGCTGTCACAAATCTTTTAAGGTAACGTCACGCAGTGGATTCGAAGCGCGATTAAATCCGCGGGGCGCTCTATTCCGAGCGTCAATCAAGAATCCAAGGGGGATATCCTATGAAAGTTTCGCGTCGTTCCGCGCTGCAAATGACTGCGGCGGCCGTTGCCGCACCTGCAATCCTCAAAGCGTCTGACGCGCTGGCCTCGTCCGGCACCGTCAAGGTTTTTGCTTGGCAGGACTATATTCAGCCCAATATCGCAGAGGCCTTTGAGGCCGAAACCGGGATTACGCTGGACCTGACAACGTACGGTTCGAACGACGAAGCGGAATCGACAGTGCGCGCGTCGGGCGGCAAGGGTTTCGACGTTGTCTTTCCGTCGATCACCAACGCGGCAGGCTATGTCGACGACAATGGTGACAGCTTCTTAATGGCGGTTCCCGCGGACGTCAACACCGACAACGTGATCCCGTCTTTCATGCGTGACAGCGCTTCGCTGGGCGGCGTGCACAAGGGCGAGCAGATCCTCCTGCCGTTCGACTGGGGCACCGAAGGTGTGACATATAACTCTTCCGAGATGCCGATCGACGGGCAGGTGTCCTATGGCGACTTGTGGGTCGATGCCGCGAAGGGCAAAGCAGCGTTCCGCCAGAAATCGGTTATTATGGGAACGGGTCTTTATCTTGACGCCACGGGCGAAGTCCCGTCGAACCGGATGTTGGACGTCTACAAATCCGAAGACGACGCGCGCCGCGTCTGGGGCGATATCACCAAGTGGATGTTGGAGCGGAAAGAAAATTTCGGCGCGTTCTGGAACAATGCAACCGAAGCGACCGCCGCGTTCAAGGATGCGGGCAGCATCATCGGCCAGACCTGGGACACGACCGGCTTGCTGCTGAACCGTGAGAACGGCGATTTCCTGTACCGCGCGCCCAAAGAGGGCATCATAACTTGGCTCGACAGTTTCGGCATCCTGAAGGGCGCCGAGAACAAAGACCAGGCGGTGGCCTTCATGAATTTCATGCTGAAGCCAGAAACCGGTGGCATGTTCGCCAACAATACCGGATACAACTCGGCTGTTCAGGGCGCCGCTGACTACGCCTCGGACGAGTTCAAGGCGCAGTTCAACGAGGTCTACACCGCCGACGTTCTGGGCAACATGTGGTGGTGGCAGGCGGACACGCCGTTCTTTGCGCCGGTCCGCAACGAGTTCGTGGAAATTATTACCAACGCGTAACGCCAAATAGGCGCAAAATTCAGGCGCCCCTCTCCGTTTTGCGGGGAGGGGCCATTCAGCAAAATCAGAATCTTACAATTTAGCCAATCCGAAAAAGGATAAGCCAATGAAACCGTTCACGTTTCCCGCAGAATTTTTGACCAAGGAAAAGCCCGCAGTCACGATCACCCCGAATGATGACCTGGGAGTAGAGCAAGCCACATCCTATGACAGCGGCGTCGGTGAAGGTGGGTCGGAAGTCGTTTCGCATTTTGACGGCAAGCTTTACATCACCAATGGCGAAGAGGATCGGATCGACGTCGTTGACGCCGAAACCGGCGTTCTGCTGCAGTCGATCGATCTGACCGTAATCCCGGGCTATGATGGCGTTAATTCGGTCAGTGTGTCGGAGCATGGTATTGCCGTCGCCATCGAAAGCGAGCCTGGCGAAGTTACCTCGCCGCCGATGCTGGAAGGCGAGGAGGGCTGGACCACGGAGCCGCTTTTCACTGTGGGCGGCGTTCTGGACAATGGCTACACCCCGCCGGGCATAATGGACGGCATCGGCGCGATGAAACTGGATGACCAGACCGTGCGGATCTACGTCAACCATGAGCTTGGTTCGGGCGACGGCTACGAATACGAAGTGAATGGCATCACCCTGACGGGCGCGCGTATCAGCTACTTCGACATCGACATCGCAACCCGTTCGATCGTGGACGGCGGCCAGGCCATTCAACAGATCGTTGATGCCAACGGCGACATCGCGACCGACACCTCTTTCACCTTCGAAAACAAACCGGGGTTTGAGCGCTTTTGCTCCAGCGTGCTGGTCGAGGCTGAGCAGTTCGGCGATGGGAAGGGTCTTGTCGATACGATTTATTTCACCGGCGAAGAAACGGGCGGTGATTTCTCGGGCGTCGGCGGTGCGGAATGGGCGCTCGATGTCGCCACGGGCACGATCTATGCGTTGCCCGGATTTGGCCGCGGCGCTTGGGAGAATGTCACCGAAGTTGATACCGGAACCGAGACCCACGTGGCTTTTGTTCTGGCAGACGACACGGCGCCCTTCGATGCGGATGGCGACGGGGTCGATGAAGCCGCTCCGCTTTTCATGTATGTAGGTGAAAAGAGCACTGATCCGGATGCCGATTTCCTGGCTCGGAACGGCCTGGACGGCGGCAAGCTATATGTCTGGGTGCCGTACAATCCCAACATTACCAGCCCCGAAGACCTGAACGGCGGGGCAAACAACATCCCTCAGACCGGCGCATGGGTCGAGGTGGACAACTCGCAGAACCTCGCCCTCGCTGACGAGAACGGCGCGAACGGCTATGACGAGTTCGGCTATCCGACGCAAAGCAACCTTTGGCAACAAGCCGAAGCACAGGGTGCATTCGAGTTTTCGCGCCCAGAGGACGTCGCCACCAACCCCAATGACGGCAGCGAACTGGTGCTTGCATCGACCGGACGCGACGCGCCCGACTTCAACGGGGCGGACACGGTCGGAACGATTTACAGCGTGAGGACGGACTTCACCGATATCAACGCACCGACCGCGGCGCTGGAAATTCTCTATGACGGCGACGCCGACCCAAACCAGACCCTGCGTAGCCCGGACAACCTGGATTGGGCCGATGACGGCATGATCTATATACAGGAAGACCGCGCGGCGAGCGGCCTGTTTGGCGACGGCGCTGCCAACCCGGCGGACGCGGGCGTGGTGCGCCTCGATCCGTTGACCGGCGAGGTGACTCGGATTGCAGAGATCAACCAGGATAACGTCTCGCCCGGCGCCGTGGATGAAAACGTATTCTTCACTGGTCAGCAGGACATCGGTGACTGGGAAAGCTCGGGTATCCTGGATGTTTCGACCCTCTTCGGCGAAGCGCCGGGGACACTTTTCCTGGCAGATGTTCAGGCCCACGCGCTTGACGACCAGGATCGGTTCGACGTGCCCTTCCCGGCCTCGGAACTGACCGACGACAACCTGAAGGAAGGTGGTCAGCTTTTGTTCCTCGCCGCCCCCGGTGTCGAGATCGGCGTGCAGGATCCGGTTGACCCGATCGGGAACGCGAACGGCACAGTGGCGCTATTCGATCTCGATGGCAACTTGCAGCAGACCTTCGAGGCCGGAAACCTGCCGGACATGGTGACCTTCTCGAAGGACGGCACGAAAATCTTCGTGGCCAACGAGGGTGAGCCGACCGAGTTCGGCGATCCGGCCGGATCGATTTCGGTCATCGACGTGACGACGGGCGTGACTCAAACCTTTGGGTTCGAGGAATTCGATGACCAGGTCGACGCGCTGCGCGATGCCGGCGTGCGGATTTTCCCTGGCAGCCTGCCGTCGACGGAATTCGAACCCGAATACATCGCAGAGTCCGACGGCAAGCTGATCGTGACGCTTCAGGAAGCCAACGCCGTGGCGATCTTCGACCTGGACAGCATGAGCTTTGACGGGATCGTGCCCCTTGGGACAATCGACCATTCGGTCAGCCCACTCGATGCCTCGGACCGGGATGATGCGATCAATATCCAGACCTACGACAACCTTGTCGGACTGCGGATGCCGGACGCGGTTGCGGCCACCGAAATCGACGGTGAGACCTATTTTCTGACGGCGAACGAAGGCGACGACCGCGGCGACGCCTTCGTCTATGACGATGGCGAGTACGACGGCAACGACCGTGGCGATGCCGCACGCGTGGGTGACATTCTGGACGGAATGGAGTCGGGCAATTTCGTGCAGTTCCGTGACGGCGACACTGTCATCGACATCACGCTTGACGAGGACCTGGTCACGTACCTGAACGGCCTTGAAGGAACTGGGCTAGACCGTTTGACGGTCTCGGTCATTGACGGGGACACCGATGGCGACGGCGATATCGACGTCCTGCACGCCTACGGCTCGCGGTCTTTTACGATCTTCGATCTGGCCGGCAACGTGGTCTTCGACTCGGGCGATGATTTCGAGCAGATCATCGCGGAAAACCGTGTACCCAATGCGTTCAACAACGATGATTTCCCCTCCGATGATCCTGACGTGATCGACGAGAACCGCTCGGACAACAAGGGCCCCGAGCCCGAGGCGATTGAGATCGGCGAGGTTGGCGGACGCACACTGGCTTTTGTCGGGCTGGAACGTGACAGCGGCATCATGATCTACGATATCTCCGACCCGGCGAATGCCGAGTTCGTGGATTACATCGAGAGCACTGAATTCGGCAATGTCAGCCCCGAGGTCATCGACTTTATCCCGGCGGAGGAGAGTGCGACCGGTCTAGCGCAGATCGCGGTCTCTTACGAGGTATCTGGCACGACAGCGGTCTATGACCTTGAATTCGGCGCCGAGTTCAAAGGCACCCGCCGGGCCGACAACATCGACGGCACGATTGCGGATGACGAAATCGATGGCGCATCGGGCCGTGACACGATTGAGGGGAACGGCGGCGACGACGATATCGACGCAGGCGCAGGCCGCGACAACGTGAATGGCGGCGCCGGAAACGATACCGTCGATGGCGGGCGTGGCCGCGACGACATTTCCGGCGGCAGCGGTGATGACCTGATCCTTGGCGGTCGGGGTCGTGATGACCTGAGTGGTGACACAGGTAATGACACGGTCTTCGGTGGACGCGGCCACGATACGATTGACGGCGGCGAAGGCGACGACCTTCTTGGAGGCGGCTTTGGCCGGGATGTTTTCGTCTTCGACCTGGGTGATGGTACGGATGAGATTATTGATTTCGGTAACCGTGACATGATCGACATGACCTCTACCGGCCTTACCTTTGGTGACCTGACGCTGACGGAGCTGAATCCGCGCCAGTTCGTTGTGGAATACGGCGACATGGGTGACGAAATCGAGATCACACTGGCAGGCCGCAGCTTTGATCTGACCGAGGATCACTTCTCGTTCTGACCGTTTGAGAATCACGTGGCGGCGCGCGGCACCAGTGCGCCGCCGGCTTAGCGTCCTTCGTAGCTGGGAACGGAATTATGAAAATGTTGCGCCGCGTCGACTCTCTTTGCCGCGGCGTTTCATGGAGGACATCGTATGCGCGGTAAGGATGTATTGCTGGAAAAGGTGGAGATCACATATCCCAACGGTTTCACGGCAGTTCACGAAACCGACCTGACCGTCAGGGCAGGTGAGTTCTTCTCGATCCTGGGGCCGTCGGGCTGTGGCAAGACAACGATCCTGCGGGCCGTTTCGGGTTTCGTCGAGCCGTCGGGTGGCGCGGTGCGTATCGGTGGCCAGGATCAGCGCGGGCTTGCGCCCAACGCGCGGCCCACGGCGTTGATTTTTCAGAACCTGGCACTTTTCCCGATGATGCCTGTGTGGGAGAACGTGGCCTTCGGGCTGGAAGCGCGCGGCGTGTCGAAACGGGAACGGCAGGCGCGGGCGACAGAGTTGTTGAACCTTGTGGCACTCGGCGATCAGGCCGACAAGAAGCCTGGCGAGTTGTCCGGTGGTCAGCGACAGCGCGTGGCCATTGCGCGCGCCTTGGCGGTCGATCCGGCGGTATTGCTGCTGGACGAACCGTTGTCGGCCCTGGACCTAAAGCTGCGTCAGCATATGCGCGCCGAGCTGCGGTCGATCCAGCAGAAAACCGGAGTGACTTTCATTTACATCACCCACGATCAGGGCGAGGCATTGACCATGTCGGACCGCATTGCGGTGATGAATGCCGGTCGGATCGAGCAGGTCGGTACCGGCGACGAAATCTATGCCCGTCCGAGCACCGCCTTTGCGGCGTCGTTCGTAGGGGAAACCAACCAGTTTCCTGGGCGTGTCAGCGCGCGAGAGGGGCAGATGGCTTGGATCGAGACGGCGCATGGGCGTTTTTTGGGCCGCAACACCGCGGAGTTGAACGAGGGCGACGCAGCGATTTTGTTCGTGCGCCCCGAGGTGATGCGGGTGGCCGACGGACGCAACCGCTTAAATGCACGGCTGGAGCGTCGTGACCTGGAGGGTGCGTTTGTAAATCTTTTCCTGCGCAGCCAGACGGGCGCTGAGCTGGCGATGTCTATGCCCAATACGGGCATGGTCGGGTTCGACACCAGTGACGTCGATGTCGGGTTCAGCGCTGAACAGGCGTTGGTGCTGCCTGAGGGGCCCTTGGCGAAGACCGGGCGGGAAGAGTTGGCGGCGGAATGAGAGAGCTTCTGCGAGGCTACGGCAAAGGCTTGGTCGCGGTCTTCTTCGGAGCCGTGGCGATTTGGGCTTTGGTGCTGATCGTGCTGCCGCAGCTGGCGATGCTGGAGCGGGCCTTGACCAAGCCCAAGCGGCAACTGGACAGTTCGATCGCCGCGCAGCTTGAACGAGACGCTTTTACCTGCATCAACGTTTTGCAGCAACACCAGGCGCCTTCCGAGACGGTGGGGGCGAATGGCGGTATGGCCGTGCCATCGGCCTCGGGCATGGCGGTTCCGTCCGCTTCGGGAATGTCCGTGCCATCGGCATCCGGCATGGCGGTTCCGTCCGCATCCGACATGGATGCAAGCGCGAGCGAGGCGGCTACCCGGCCTTACATCCTGCAATGTGACCGCGCCACGACCCGCAAGAAGATGGTGCGCGACGCCGGTGAAAAGGCCTGGCTGAACGAGCTTTATGACCTGCCCCTGCTGGAAGTGACGGACAGTCCGCCCATCGAAGACCAGATCGCGACGGCTGAAGAGATCACGCGCGTCGCCGGTGCGCTGTACCAGGACCTTTTGGTGATGGAAGCCAACGCGTCGCGCTTTGGGTTTGGCAATTTTGCGGCCCTGACCCAGCCGGTGCTTATCCCGCTGGCGCCGGAGACCAAGGCCGAAGAGGATGCCGCGCTATCAAACGTTCTTCTAGGCGTATTGGGCCTACGGTTCGAGCGGGACGGGCAGGTTTACGAGCGGATCGGCATGGTGACGCTCACCCGCACGCTGATCTTTGCGATACTGGCCACTACACTGGCGCTGGTGGTGTGCTATCCGATTGCCTACAAAGTTGCTTTAGCAACCCCGCCGGAACGGGCAATGTGGCTGTTTCTTGGGCTGGTCATACCATATGCCATCGTCGAGTTGATGCGTATCTATGCCTGGACCGCGATCATCGACAATGAAGGGTTGCTGAACCAGGCGCTGATGTGGGCGGGCGCGATTTCCGAGCCGATCCAGTTCAAACGGTCGGCGCTGACCGTCTTTGTGGTGATCGTGTATACCTATGTCCTTTTCATGGTCTTCCCGATCTTCAACGTGATGTCCACGCTCGACCGCAACCAGATCGAAGCGGCGCGCGACCTTGGCGCATCGACGGCGCGATTGCATTGGCGAGTGATAATGCCACACGCCAAGCCGGGTATCGCGGTGGGCTGTATCGCGACATTCATGCTGGCCGCCGGAGCGTTTTCTGTTCCACGCATCATTAGCCGGGGCCTGCAGGCAGAATGGTTCAGCCAGACCATCTATAATAAGTTCTTCGAGTCGGAGAATTCCAATGTCGGTGCGGCCTATTCCTTTGCCTACACGCTAGTCTGCTTTCTATTGGTGGCGCTGTTCATGTGGACGATGCGCACGCGCCTGAAAGACTTCGCGAGGGTGCAATGACCGAAGCGACCACCGGCATGATCGTTCGCCCCAATGCCGCAAAAGGCCACGCATGGATAACAGCGAACGCGGTATTGACCGTTTACACCTGGGCCTTCCTGGCCTTCATGTTCGCGCCGCTTCTGATGATGATCGTCTCGAGCGTCAACGACACCTCGCCGCCTTCGGTCACGGAGTGGGGCGGGCTGACGGGCAAGTGGTACGCTTTTTTCTGGATGCCTGAGGAGGAGATCCGCGCCGACCCGGTGCTGCGCGCGCTGGACCGGGACAGATTCATGGCGTGCTTTGGCAATTCGCTGATCATCTCGGCGGTCGTCGTGCCGCTGGCTTTGTTGCTGGGACTGGCAGGTGCAGTGTTGCTGACACGCTGGCGCAGCCGGATGAACGGAGTGCTCTGGTGGGTACTGCTGTCACCGATGCTGGCGCCTGGTGTTATTCTGGGGCTGTCGGCGCTGGTCTTTTGGGGCAGGCTTGGTGTTGGCGCGGGTCTTTTCACGATCATGATGGCACAAGTGACATTTATTGCCGCCTACCCGCTGCTGATCCTGATGGCGCGTCTGCAACGCCAGCCCGTTGAACTGGAGGAGGCGGCGCTGGATCTTGGCGCGTCGCCGTTCCATGTGTTCCGCCGGATCACACTGCCGTTTCTGTTGCCGGCGCTGGCCTCGGCAGCGGTGATCGCGTTCCTGAGCTCGATGGAAAATTACAACACGACGATGTTCGCCAAAGGCGGGGCCTGCAATTTCGCCACCGAAATTGGGGCGATGGGCCGCAACCCGAACGGCCACCCGCCGGTAATCAACGCGGTGGGTACGGTGATCATTTTTCTGACTGTCACGGCCGCGGTGACTCACGCTCTTCTGACCCGGCACGAAAGTCGGTAAACTTCGGTCTATGAAAATCACCGCACGCTGTCACCCGGCGCTGGAGCCGTTGCTACCGCGGCCTGTTCTGGCGGGGCGGATGCTGCCCGACTGGCTGTCGAGTATGCCGTCCGAGGTTGCGGCCGAAAGCTTGGGCAACGAGAGCATCCGGACGCTGAAACATTGCCCGCCGTTCATCGACGCAATGCGGCTTGGCGTTTTGATCCTGAACCCCGTCGACCTATTGGTGAAGGATGGGGAACTGCATTGGGAGTGGGACCCGCCGATCCTGGACGATGCCCTGATCAGCCGCGCGCCGGTGGGCGTGCATGTTCCGGAACAGGCCGACGGCACGCCGCTTGCCACGGACCGGCTGATTCTGAAATTCATCAACTACTGGACGCTTTCGACTGAGCCGGGCTGGTCGCTTCTGTTTCATCACCCGGCGGGATATCTGGACCTGCCGTTCCAGACTTTGTCAGGCGTTGTGGATAGCGACCTTTACACCGATGGCTATGTTCACTTCCCAGCGCTGCTCGATCCCGGTTTCGACGGCATCATCCCGCGTGGCGCGCCAGTGGCGCAGGTGGTGCCAGTGCGCAAGGACAGCACGCTGGAGGTCATAACCATGACCGAGAGCGAAATTGCCGATAATCGCGCCATGCAGGACGGTCTGGCGCGCGAACCCGGTCTGTATCGCAAACGATATCGACGTTAGGGATTTACGGATCAAGGTGGAAGTGTAACACTTTCATGACAAATGAGTAGGTCATGAGAGCAGTTATCGTAATGTCGGCGCTTATCGCCGTCGCAAGCCCCGCCGCAGCGCAGACGCTGGAGGACCGGCGCGCGCAATGCATGGGATGGATGATGCAGGGCTATCCGTCAGGCATCGAGGAAACAGCCTGTACCGCGCAATTCTCGTTGCCGTCCCCGTTCCTGTTCAAATGCGCACGGGCGCAGAGGGTGGGTTATGACAGCGTCCGGCAGCGCGCGGCGTGCAAGCTCTTTTTCGAGGAGGCGTCGCTCGCCGCCGATGAAGGCTACATCCGGAACTGACACAGGTTAAGCGGGATCGCACCTTTGGCGGTGCGGGTCAGCGCCTTGAGCGCCTGTGGCCGCAAGGACTGATCCAGCAGTAACGCATGGCGATCGGCTCTTGTGCTGCGCCCGGTTTCGGCTGCAATGCGATATCGCGCCAATCGGGCCTCGGCGTCTTCCGCATTGCCAAATGCCGTTTCTGCCTTGTCCCACTGTCCAAGTCGCAGGCAGAGCCGCGCGAACATGCGGCGAGCGTCGCTATCGCCGGGATCCAGCTTGTGCGCCTTGTCGAACGCCCGGTGCGCAGCCCTGAGATCAAGCGCTTCAAGCTCGGCCCGGCCCAGTTCGAACCAGGCCTTGGCGTAATCTGACCGCCGCAGCACCGCGCGCCTAAGCCACTGGACACGCTGGCCACTCTTGCCCGACTCTTCCAGAACCTTGGCAAGGTTGTAAAAGACCTCGGCCGGGGCGGATTTCGCGTTGGCGGCGCGCCGCAAAACGCGCTCGGCCGCGGCCCAGTCTTCTGCCTGCAAGAGCGCCGGAAGGCGCGAAAGATCAGCCATGTCGCACCCTTTCGGACCCGTCGTCACACCGGTTTCACATTCTTTCGCGACAAGTCTGTGACACTGCCTGGGGGACCTGATGAGCAGTATGGCTTTCGACCGACCGGGCCGCTTTTGGCGCGGCAATCTTCATACACATTCGAACCTGTCTGATGGGTGTCTGGAACCCGAGGAGGTCTGCCGCCGCTATCGTGACGAAGGATATGATTTTATCTCGCTCACCGATCACTTCATCGGGCAGTATGGCTATCCGATTGCGGACACGACACCGTTCAGAACGCGTGATTTCACTACGATCCTTGGGGCCGAGCTGCATTCGGGCGCAATGGAGAATGATGAGCTTTGGCATATTCTAGCCGTTGGCCTGCCCACTGATTTCGAGCCGCCGAACGCGCCGGGCTTTTTCCCGGTCGAGGACCAGGAAAGTGGTCCCGACCTAGCGCAGCGAGCACGCATGGCGGGGGCTTTCGTTGCGGTGGCGCATCCGGAATGGTCGGGCCTGACCACCGAAGATGCCCGCAGCTTGTCCGCGGCGCACGCAGTCGAGGTTTACAACCATGGTTGTGCCGTGGGCTGCGACCGGCCGCATGGCTTTTACACGCTTGACCAATTGCTGACCGAGGGGCGGCAAATGACGCTTTGCGCCACGGACGACGCCCATTTCACAGAACCGGACCATTTTGGTGGCTGGGTGATGGTCAAGGCCGAAGAAAACGATCCTGATGCGCTTCTGGCGGCATTGAAGGACGGCGCGTTCTATTCGAGTACCGGACCGGAAATTCGTGGCCTTCACTGGGAAGATGACGTGGTTACGGTTGAATGCAGCGCGTCGGCTTCAGTCATCGTTCAGGGGCAGGGCTCGGCGGCGGTGGCGCAGCATGGGGCATCAATGACGCGCGCCTCCGTTCCGTTGGGCCGGTTCGACAGTTCGGCCTGGATGCGGGTGACCGTGGTCGATGCCGCGGGCAGGCGCGCATGGAGCAACCCGGTCTATCGCTAGAACGCGCGCTGCTGTTTAATCGACGGACTGACCGTCCGAGGAACAATGGTCGGGCAGGATCAACTGCGATCAGTTCGGCGCAGACCCTATGCGGGAGGACAATTCATCAGACTTTGAGCATGCGGTAAGCCAGGATTGGATATCGGACGGTCGCGCGCCGCAGAAATTAGCTTTGATTTTGTGATCGAAGATGTGCTTTTGGGGATCGAAGACCCTTGGGCTTTTCTTGTCCGGAGGAATGATCCAGACGCAGCTGATACGACCATTCTCGTCAGTTTCAGCAATGAACGTATTCACAGCCATAGCGACACCCCCATGTAACGATATTGTAAAATTACTGAATTTGACCAGGATTTGGCAAGTCTTAAGGCGGGAAGGCGACGTCGTTGGGAATTTTTCTAAAGAGGTATTAAGTTCGATCGGTGTCGGCTTTTCCTGATCGAGGTTGGAGAATATCGCGGCTATTTCATTGTAGCGGTCGGTTTTTCTTAACCGTGCGGCGCGGCGTGAAGAAGCAGGCTTTTCCCATCGCGTCCAACAAAAAGAGTACGCCGGAAACGGTTGTGGAAGCACGGGAAAATCGAACGTGACCAGACGGTGAAAGCTGTTAGCAACGAGCGGGTCGATTTGTATCCGAGAAAGTTTATCAAGCCTGAATAGCGGAGTGATGCAAAGGCATCTCGCATGTGCGTCAAAGACTGTGGTTTGTCCAACGCCTGAGTTCGAGCGCAGGATATATGCGAGCCGGTCGACACAATACTGATACGTCGCCCTGCAACGTTCGCGTCAACCAAATCTGGATTTACCTGGGAGATTCGGCATGACCGCTTGGTGGCGCAATTTTGAGTTCGGCAATTCCAAATCCAACATCCTGACCGGCTCGGTCTATTCCGACTATATCTTTGGGTTCGGCGGGGACGACGAGATTTCCGCGGGGGACGGTAACGACACTATCTTTGGCGGCTGGGGCGATGACATCCTGGAAGGCGGCGCGGGCAATGACCTGATCGTTGGCGGTCTCGGTTTTGACACTGCGGTCTACGAGGGTGGGCTGGACGATTACGACATCATAGTGCGTGGTGGATGGTTGGGGCGCAACGTGACGGTTTCCAACACCTCGTCTGCGGCAGTCGGCGACGCTGGCACGGATCGGCTGAAAAGTGTTGAGGCGCTTCATTTTGCGGCCGATGACCTGACGATCTTTGTGAACGGCCGGAATAATGCGGTCATCGCCGGCGATGACAGTGTGAACGCGGCCGAAGATGGTGCGACCGAGATCGCCGTGGCCGATCTTTTGGTTAACGATCGCGATTTTGATGGTGACGCCATCATGATCACGGCGGTCTCGGCCACATCCGCGTCCGGCGCGTCGGTTAGCCTTGTGGGCAACCAGGTGGTCTATGAGCCCGGCACGGTTTTCGACGGGCTGGACGACGGCGAGACGGCTACGGATACCTTTACCTACACGGTCGATGATGGACGCGGTGGTTTGAGCGAAGCCGTAGTTACCGTGACCGTTGAAGGTGCGAATGATCGACCGATCCTTTCGGCACTTGCGGAGGTCACCATCGACGAGAACACGACCGCCGTTCCGGCCCAGATTGTGGGCAGCGACGTGGATGGTGACACGCTGGAATATTCGATCACCGGCGGCGCCGATGCAGCGTTCTTCCAGATCGATGCGCAAACGGGCGAGCTCAGCTTTGTATCCGCGCCGGATTTCGAGGCCCCTGCCGATGCCGGTGGCGACAATGTCTATGAGGTACAGGTCGGTGTCAGCGATGGCGATGTGACCGAGACGGGCGACATTGCCGTGACCGTCGCCGATGTCGCGGAAGTCGACGCGCGTATCAACGAGTTTCACTATGACAATGCCGGCACGGATGCCGGTGAGTTTGTCGAGATCCGGGTGGGCGCAGGTCAGGATGTTTCGGGTCTGCTGATCGAGTTCTACCGCGACAGCGGCACCGTTTATGACACCGAGACACTGGAGGCGTCGCCGGACAGCACGCAAGGCGGGTTCGATTATTACCTTGTCGAATTGCCGACCAACGGTATTCAAAACGGACCGGCGGACGGGATCGCCCTGTCGAACAACGGCGAGCTGATCGAGTTGATCAGCTACGAAGGAACGCTGACCGCAACCGAAGGCACCGCGGCGGGCGTCACCTCGACCGATATCGGCGTGACCGAAGGCAGTGGCACACCCATCGGTGCATCGCTTGAACGTGCCGAGGATGGTGACGGCTGGATGGTGGCCGATCAGGACACGCGCGGATTGAACAACGATTTCGTCCCGCTCGCGCAAATAGTGATTTCGGAGATCATGCAGAATCCGGCAGCGGTTTCGGATGCGGACGGTGAGTATTTCGAGGTCTACAATTCGGGCGAGCAGGCTGTCGATCTGAATGGATTCACGATTACCGACAATGACTCCGACGCGCATGTCATTGAAAATGGTGGCCCGCTGCTGATCCAGCCTGGCCAATACCTTGTTCTGGGACGCAACGCCGATACGCTCAGCAACGGGGGGGTAACGGTCGACTATCAATACAGCGGCGTGGCCCTCGCGAACGGGGCCGACGAAATTGTCCTGACCGACACTCAGGGCCGCGAAGTGGACCGCGTTGAATATGACGGTGGGCCGGATTTCCCCGATCCGAACGGCGCATCGATGGAACTGACCGACCTTTCCACAGACAACAACATCGGCAGCAACTGGGTAACCGCAACGCAGGCATTCGGAGACGGCGATCTGGGCACCCCGGGTGCCGAAAACGGCGGGGCGCCGGAGCCTTTTGCCGGACGGATCAACGAGTTCCATTACGACAATGACGGTGCGGACGCGGGTGAGTTCGTCGAAATCCGTGTCGCAGCAGGGACCAATGTGGTCAACACGACGCTTGCGCTTTACAATGGCAGCAACGGCAGCCTGTATGAAACCTACAGCTTGCCCACGACGCCGGCGTCCAGCGACGGCACCTTTGACTATTACGTCGTTGACACTCCCGGTCTTCAGAATGGCAGCCCGGATGCGATCGCGCTGGTGAATGACGGCTCGGTGGTCGAATTCCTCAGCTACGAGGGCGAATTTACCGCCCTTGGCGGTCCGGCGGCGGGCCTGGCCTCAACCGATATCGGCGCGTCGGAATCCGGCAACACGCCCGAGGGGTTTTCGCTGCAGCGCAATGAAGATGGGACATGGCGCGTACCCGAGGCCGAAACACGCGGGGCCGCCAATGACGGCATCACTCCGCCGCAGGGGATTGTGATCAACGAATTCCGCATCTCAAGCGGGGGATCGAGCGACGATACCTCGAACTTTGTCGAGCTTCTTGGCACACCTGGCCAGGGCTTTGACGGTCTGACGCTACTTGCCGTCTCGGGCGAATTCGAACCAGGGCAGGTGGACTATGCCATCTCGCTCGACGGCGCGGTTGCCGACGAGAACGGATTTCTTCTGATAGCGGAAGACAGCAACCCGGCGCTGGAGGCTGGTGATGTCGGCGTGGCAGGGCTTGATTTCTTCGGCTCGCCTCAGACTTTCTTGCTGGTCCACGGGTTTACCGGCAGTGCCGGCGACGACCTGGACACGGACAATGACGGAACCTTCGACATGGGCGTGGGCAACGTGATTACCTCTTTGTCCCTGACCAATGGTGGCGGCGCGCCTGATGTAAGCTATAGCAACGATATCTTTGGCCCCGACGGAACCTTCACACCGGCGGGCGGGGCGCGCGACCCCGATGGCAGCGGCGCGTTCACGCAGCTGGCGTTCGGCGAGACCTCGCAGGACACCCCGGGCGAGAGCAACGCCACAGGCCCGGCCACGCCCGCGCTGATCTCGGAGGTGCAGGGGGCCGGCCCGGTTGCCGCCCGCTTTGGCGAAGTGGTCACCGTGACGGCGATCGTGACGTATCTGGTGGACGATGGGTTCTTCCTGCAGGAAGAAGACACCGACAGCGATGGTGATGCCGCCACTTCGGAAGGCATTTTCATCTTCACCGGTGAGGGCGCGAGCCTGCCGAGCCTGGGTGACCAGGTCTCGGTCACGGGCACCGTGACGGAGTTCTTCGACGAAACCCAGATCGGCGACGTGACCGACATCAGCGTGGTTTCGTCCGGCAACGCGATGCCGACCATGGCCGAAATCATGCTTTCCGACACTGCATCGAATTTCGAGGCGATCGAGGGGATGCGCTTTCGCCTGTCGAGCGGCATAGCCGGTGAAGAAATTACCGTGATCGAGAATTTCAACTTCGACCGCTTCGGTGAGATCACTGTCAGCGCCGGCACCCAGACCCAGGCGACCCAACTGTTCGACGCTCAGACCGAGGCCACGGAGGTGGCCGCGGTGATCGAGGGCAATCTCAACAACCGGCTGATCATCGACGACGGGGTGTCGGGGCAGAACCCGGGCGCCTTCGAGTACGTGCCGAACCTGACCGCGGGTGACGATGGCAATGGTATCCTGAATGCGGCCGACACTTTCACCGCAGAGGGCGCCACTCTGCGGTTGGGGTCCGAGATAACGGGTGTAACCGGGGATCCGGAACAAGATGATATCACCGGGGTGATGCGGTTCGGTTTCGGCGAATACCGGATGCTGGTCGACGGCCAGTTGGTGATTGACCCGGCGACCAACGAAGATGCCCGCCCGGATACGCCAGAGGATGTCGGAGGCAATATCCAAGTGGCGTCTTTCAACGTGCTGAATTACTTTACTTCTTTCAGTGACGGCACCGCGACCAACCCGGCGGGGCAGGCGCGTGGTGCAACGTCCGCATCTGATCTTGACCGGCAGACGGCCAAGCTGGTCGAGGCGTTCTTTGGAACGGGGGCAGAAGTCTTTGCCATTCAGGAGATCGAGAATAACGGGTTCGGTCCTGGCTCGGCGATTGCCACCCTTGTCGATGCGCTGAATGCCGAGGCGGCGCTGCGCGGCTCTTCGTCGGTCTACGCCTTCGTTGATCCGACAACGGATGCCGGACCCATCGGCACCGACGCGATAACCACAGGGCTGATTTATAACACCACGGCGGTGAACCTCGTCAGTTCCGATTTCATCGTGTTCGACGAGCCGTCGGCCGCGACTACCTTCGGATTGGCTGATGTGCTGAACGCCGTAGTCGCGTCCGGAGAACAGTTGGATGATTTTCAGCGCAACCGTCCCAGCGTCGCGGCGGAGTTCGAGGATGTTGTCACGGGCGAGACGTTCACCGTGTCGTCCAGCCATTTCAAATCCAAGGGCGACAGCGGGCTTGTCGACCTGGTGGTAGCTGCGCAAACCTATCTGGACGGTGGTGGTACCGGCATCACGCAGGCCGACATCGACGCGCTGCGCGCCGACCCGAACTATGACCAGGGCGATGGTCAGGGCTTCTGGAACGCGGTGCGGACCGATGCGGCGGGTGAACTGGCGAACTGGCTGGAGAATGACTACGCCGGAACCGGCACGGAGAGCTACCTGATGCTTGGGGACTTCAACGCCTATGCCGAGGAGGACCCGGTTCAGACGATCGCAGACGACGCCGATTACACCGATCTGATCGACAGTTTCATCGGCCAGCAAAATGCCTTCAGCTTCGTTTTCGACGGACAGCAGGGAACGCTTGACCAGGCTCTGGCATCAAACGATGTCGTAAGCATGGTCACCGGCGTGACCGAGTGGCATATCAACGCGCAAGAACCCGACCTGTTGAACTACAGCAGCCGATTCAATGATCCGGGCTTCTATAGTGACGATGTCTTTGCTTCTTCCGATCACGATCCGCTGATACTCGGGCTCGACACGCAGCCTGACGATCTTGTGGTCTGACCAGAGAGCCTTGGGGCTGATGGGGTTCGGTGAGTGGCCGAACCCCAATAAGACCTAGGCTCGCGAAACGCTTGATTGTTGGGAAATAGAAGTATGGGTTTCGTGCAGATGACCGGGGGTCAGCTCGTTCCAGCGCCGCAATCTTGTCTCATGTAAACTCTTTCACGCAGACCTATGTGGAAGTTTTAGAACAGCGTAGACACTTAAAGAATTGGGCGGGGAGCGGACCTTCGCTGCATCAATGTTCAACGTCCGCTTTGGCGAAATCTTCAATCCAGTGTGTCGGTTGGAGCATTGATATTGCCGGACGTTCGTCTGATAGGGGAACCATGATAGCCGAGTAGGCAGGGTGTGAAACGCGAAACATTTTCAGACATGCCGCAACGGCTGATCTAGGTCACAGTCGGCGAGTTAATTCCAACCTCAAAGCCCAAGCGTCTTGACCACATGCGCGGGGCCCACGGGCCGGATGCGCGTCGGGTTCAGTGCCTTGATATAATAGTAGCCGCGCGTGATATGGTCCATGTTCACGGTCTCGCGCACGCCTGGGATATCCAGCATCCGCTGCAGAAGAGCCGACAGGCGTGGGTAGTCCGCGAACTGGCGAAGCCGGATTTGTAGACGCCGTTGTTCAGCTTGTCGTAGATCACGGCGTTCAGCGTGTCGATCTCTGCGGCCAGGTCCTGCGGGTAGAAGCGCAGATCGGACGGTATCATTTCGCCGAAGGCGGTGTCGAACATTCGCAGGTCCGGGACGGTGTAGTTCTCAATGGATCGTAGCGAATGTCATCCGGGCTGGATGTCCATGCGTTCCGGCCAAAGCCCGTGCCGTCGATCTCAGAGCTTGGTGAAGCGATAGGTCAACGCCGGGCCGCCCGCTTGGGCGTAAGCCAGTTCCGCCGTCACCATGGCAAAAGGCTCAGCGAACCTCGCAGTTCGCAAAGAGCCCGCCTCAAGCGGCTCAAATCCCGCGTCGCGGATCAGCTTTTGGGCGATCTTCTTGGCCGAGGCATCGTCACCATAGGTCAGGACCTGAGGTGCCGGACTTTGCCCTTTGCCGGAAAGAACCGGCCTGAAGGCCTCGGACGGCACCGTGTTGAAACACGACACCCACCGCGCAGCGGGCCGCAGGCGCGCCAGTTCCTCCGCGCCCGAGGTCGTCGTGCCAAGAACCAATTCGGAATTCGCCTCGTTCAACGGCACGCAGCAGTTCAGCACGACCTTTCCCTCCAACGCCCCCGCCTGCTCCAGGACGTCCGGGATGCGCGACCAGTGCACGGCAAGCAGGAGGACATCGGCATAGCGCACCGCCTCGTCCACCCGCCCGGCCAGCGCGCCGTATTGGCGCGCCAGCATATTCAGTTTGGACGTGTTTCGGGCATAGGAAAAAATCACGTCATGCCCGCACGCGGCCCAGACACGGCCCAGTTGCGATCCCATCAGGCCAGAGCCGAGGATACCGATTTTCATGGGTCTTTTCTCCGCTGACGGGCCTTACTCGGACCGGTTCTCGAACACGTCCTTGGCCACCGGCATGGCGGAAAAGACCTTGGGCCAGCCGGAGTAGTAGGCCAGATGCGACAGCATCGCGCCCGCCTCGTCCTGGGTCAGGCCGTTATCCATGGCGCGGTTGAGGTGAAACGTCATCTGTTCCGCCTGACCCGCTGCGATCAGCGCGGCAACGGTCACAAGGCTGCGGTCGCGCGGCTCCAGCGCAGGACGGCGCCAGAGGTCGAGGAACAGCAGCTGCTCGGTATCGTCAACGACACCTTGGCTCACGCTGCCATAGGTGCCTTGCACGAACTCCTGGCGGCTCGCCTCAGCTTCCTCGTCATAGCCCAGCAACTCGGGGTCCACTGCCGGAAGGTCCTCGGCGGTGATGCCGCGCGCCTCGAAAACCGGCGCGGCAGCCGTTGCGGCAGCGGTCGCATCGCCCCAGCCGGTGTAAAAGGCCAGATGCGTGATCGTCTCGGAAATCTCGGCCGCGGTGACGCCCGCGTCCAGCGCCAGCGCCACGTGATCGGACAAGGCGCCCGTGTCTTGCCGTGTCATCAGCGCGGCAAATGTGACAAGCGCGCGGTCGCGGTGCGACATTGCCTCGTCCGTCCAGACTTCGCTGAAAAGCGAATTGTTAGAATAAGCCTCAAGCGCCGGGGCGACCTTGCCCACGGCATCGGGCAGGGTCTGCGTGGCGTCCTGGGCCACGGCGGCGCTGGTCATGAGGCCGAGCGCGGAAACTGTCAGGAAGGTCTTCATCGGGGGATCTCCTTGGTTCGCTGTGATCTCCGCCCTCATATGGTGCGATTGACCTAGGCCTTAATGGCCGGGATGCTCAAACCATTCATGATCCCTTCTCATCAATCGCTCAGCCCTTTTCGCGGAGTGCATCCAGCACGACACCAAACGCCGAAGAGGGCCGCTGGCGGCTGGGGTAATAGAGGTGGAACCCGGGGAAATAAGGGCAATAACCCTCCAGACACAGGCGCAGTGCCCCGCTGTCCAGATGGGCCTGCGCCAGCCGCTCGGGTACAAGGGCCAGCCCATGCCCGTCCTTCGCCGCCCGCAGCACCGGGTTGATCGTGTTGAAAATCGCCTGCCCCTGCACCTTGACCCGGATTTCGGTGCCGTCCTCGTCTTCGAACTCCCACGCGTAAAGCGCACCATGATTGGTGAGACGCAGGTTTATGCACTGGTGTCCGGTCAGGTCTTGCGGCACGTCGGGCGTGCCCGCCACATGGAAATACCCCGGCGCGCCGACGCACACCATCCGTTCCTCCGGGCCGATGCGCATCGCGATCATGCCATCGCTCACTTGGTCGCCATATCGCACGCCCGCATCGCACTGGCTTTCGGCCAGATCGGTATAGCCATAGTCCATCACGAACTCGACCTTCACGTCTGGGTATTCCTTCAACACCGGAGACAGCTTGGGCCAAAGCAGGGACTCGATGGCATACTCCACCCCTACGATACGCACCGTCCCAGACGGCGCGCCCTGAGAGTCGTTTAGCGCATGAAGACGCGCCTCGATCTTTTCCAGACAAGGGTTCAGAGTGGCGAGCAGGTCCTCACCCTCCAGCGTCGGCGCGACAGAGCGCGTCGTGCGCGTCAGAAGCCGCAGACCAAGGCGCTGCTCCAGCCCCTTGATCGTATGGCTGAGCGCAGATTGCGACACGTTGAGCCGTGCTGCGGCCCGGGTAAAGCTGCGCTCTTCGGCCACGGCGGCCAGCGCGATAAGGTCCTGGATATTCTCTCGAAGCATGAGGGCGCCTTGGATCTGCGGATCGATGATCACGTCGGTTGCCCCTCAGAATATATGTCGAATTTTCATGTGTCGAAGAATTATGCCGCCCCGCCGAATGAATGGGCGGAGCGGCAAGAGTCGCTACTCGGCCCCGTATTCGGCGTCGGTCACATGCTCGCCCCAGACGACGTTCTCACCGTCGGCGAACTGCTGCACCGCGATATGCGTGACAGCCGTGCTGTCCGTCGCGCCATGCCAATGCTCGACTTCCGGCGGACACCAGACCACGTCGCCGGCCTGCATGACGTGGCGCTCCTGACCGCGTTCCTGTACCCAGCCGGTGCCCTCGGTCACGATGAGCATCTGGCCCGCCGGATGCGTGTGCCAGGCCGACCGTGCGCCGGGCAAGAAGGTCACTTTGCCCGCGTTCACGGCAAAGGGCTCGTTGGCGGGGAAAACCGGCTCGATATAGGCGGTGCCGGTGAAGAGATCGGTATCGCCGATAAAGCCCTCTTGATCGCTCGCGCGAGTGATTTCCATGGATTGCGCGAAGGCGCCGGGCGCGGCCAGCCCCAGAGCAAGTGTGGGTCCCAGAATTCGTGTCATGTCGAAAAATCTCCTTTTGGCTGCGTTTATGGGTCGGTCACCGCGACCGTCCCGACATGAACGGCTACCTAAAGCGCGTGATGGCCCGTATCATGGGCGGCATTCGGCAAGCGGACATGAGGAGGGTTCATGAATGATTGCCCTCATCACTCGGCGAACAATGTCACCCATTCATGAGGCGCCTTCATGAGAGGTAGAGATTCAGCGGGGATTATCCCGCGCCGCCATCGGCGTATATCCCCCTCAAAACCAAGGGGACGACCATGATCGGATCAACCACGAACATTGCCCGGCTGGCCATCGCGGCCCTGACGATCAGCCTTGCCCCCGCCGCAGAGGCAACCGACCAAGGAAAGGAGGCCGCCATGACCGAAATCAGAGTGATCGTCGGGGAAAAGACCCTGACAGCCACGCTCGACACGACGCCGGTGACACAGGATTTTGCGGCGCTTCTGCCTCTCGACCTGACGCTGAGCGATTACCACGGGATTGAGAAAGTCGCCGATCTGCCGCGCAAGCTGGACACCAGCGGTGTTCCGGACAGCTATGAGCCCAAGGCCGGTGACATCACGCTTTATGCGCCTTGGGGCAATCTGGCGATCTTCTACAAGCCATTCCAGCGCTCGCGTGGCCTTGTGCGGCTTGGCGCCTTTGACGGGCCGATCGACGTGCTTGTCCGCGACGGAGATTTCCCTGTCCGCATCGAGCTGGCGGACTAGGCCCCCCTGAACCTCAACCCACCCACATCTGGCAGGGCTTTCACAGCCTGTCCGCCCCAAACCTGCATCCAAAACGAAAAGGACACATCATGACCGACAACATCACAGGCAAAGTCATCGTCATCACCGGCGCCTCCTCGGGCATGGGCGAGGTCACGGCCCGCGACCTGGCCGCCAAAGGCGCGAAACTTGCCCTTGGCGCGCGCCGCAAGGACCGGCTCGACAGCATCGTCAAAGACATCACCGACGCGGGCGGCGAGGCCGTCGCGATGGAAACCGACGTGACCAAGCTCGACGACGTGCGGGCGCTCGTCACCAAGGCCAAGGACACTTTCGGCCGCGTCGACGTCATCTTCAACAACGCGGGTCTCATGCCGCTCTCGCCCCTCGAAAGCCTGCGGATCGACGAGTGGGACCAGATGATCGACGTGAACATGAAGGGCACACTTTACGGCATTGCCGCCGTGCTGCCGATCTTCAAAGAGCAGAAATCTGGCCAGGTCATCAACGTGTCCTCGGTCTATGGCCATATCACCGTGGCGTCCGGCGCGGTCTATTGCGCCACGAAGCACGCCGTGCGCTCGCTTTCCGAAGGGTTGCGGCAGGAGGTCAAGGATTACAACGTGCGCGTCACCGTGATCTCGCCGGGCGCAGTGGATACAGAGCTTACACAGCATATCACCGAGCCTGAACTTGGCGACAACGTGCGCGACTTCGTCAAGGAGATCGCCGTGCCCGCCAGCACGATGGCTGACATGGTGTCTTTTGCCGTGTCCCAACCGGAAAACGTCGACGTGAACGAGATCCTGTTCCGTCCGACCGTGCAGCCTGTGTAATTTCGAGTACTGCCGGCGCCGCTGAAATGGCGGCGCTGAAACCTCGCCCCCTATGCCGAGGCATCAATGCCAATGTCCAAGTGGTATCCGATATTCTAGAAGACTTCTTGTCGTGTATGTCGCAGATCCGAATTAGGAACACGATAGCCAACTTGTAAAAAGCACAGCACAGGCAAGGTTGCTGCCTGTCCCAACATGCCATAATTTTAGACTTCGCCGCGTCATGGACTCACTCCAGTCGTTCGCCGGGCTGACCGTTAAGGTCCGCTTCGGGCCGCGAGTTTCAGCTTTACACCCCGTAGATTGCCTAAGGATCGTGAAAGCAAGCCACTTCGTTAGTTCACGGGGAGGTCAATGCCTCCAATCCGAACAATAGTGTCATCACCACTCTCAATGAACTCGATGTCCGGTGCGGATCCTCCAGTACAGATGTTGATTTCGTCTTCAAGACCAAAAGCTCTCATAACCTCTCTCGCTGTGTTCTTCATACCGTCTAACTGCGAAAAGTACTCAAAATGTTCGCAGTCAAACTTGCGGACAGTTGGGTTGGGCGCAGCCTCCGCAGAGGAACGTGGCACGACGATGTCGTTCGGAGATCCAACTATCTGGTCTATTCCGATCCTAACAGCTTTGGTAATCAGACTACGTATTCCCCACCCGGAAATCTGTGGCGCAGCTCCGGATACAGCCCAGGTGCTAAGCGAACCATATTTGTTCTCACGGTCTTCAAGATCTTCGAGAAAAGTCGACACCAGATTTCCAACAGGCTGAAGATCGTCTATGCCTTCAATGCGCCTGACGTGTTTCAGGTAGCAGAACAGCATGTCGAGAGCGATCAACTGGTCAGACTGACCTTTGAGCAGTAAGTAGGATCCCTCATATCTCCCTGGCAACTGCGCCAGTTTCGCTCCAGTGTGTGGAGTGCCAAATGTAGCAAAAATCTTAATCCTGTCGTTCCATCCATTTCCACGGAAAAGCAGATGTTGAATGGCCCGGCGCGTTACAAGCCCACCGCGCGAATGGGCGATAAGAGCGAGTTTGGTGTCCGATGCTTCAAAGCGATCATGTAGGGCGTCGGCCAGCGCTTGTCCGCTTTTATCTATTCCGCAGAACGTATCATGCGGAAAACCGATGTGACCAACCTTGTCAAACACTGATTCCACACATCTTCGGTCTAGTGCCCCGTCGGTATAAAGATTGATACGCAACGACGACCAAGCGTCGCGGAATCCATCGAAACTCCCGGCATCTGTCGAGAAGAGTCCGTGAACATAGACTAAAGCCATGGAGTGCTTGTCTGGGTTAAATGTCTGGACTGCGTTCGGATGGTCGAGGCGATCTAGCGGCATGGCTCCATGTCCATGTTTGAAAGCGCGACTTCGCAGTTCATTTACGTACCAGTTCGCTGCTTCGTTTGCGGAGGTGAAATTTGGCCGGACCCAGCCGTAACCTGCGAGCATCCATTTGCTAGCGGTATAAAGACCTTTCAATTTCAGGAGCGCGATGGAAAGCGACCCGTGGTCTAAAATGAGCATTGGCAGTTCATCATGCGCAGCAACGCGGCACGGGCGATCATCATTCTCTGGTTGCCAGGCAAACACAATTCCAACGCTGGTGTCGCTGAAGGTTGGATATTCCATCAAAGAGGCGAGCCCCTCGCAACCGGAAACAAGGGTTTCGAGCGGTGTAAGATCGCGCTGTGGCTCGAGTGTGTCCTTCAGAAAAATCTCTATCTGATCTTGATTGATTGGCGGCGGCGGCTCGGAGGGAAACCTGCTAATGATCTCCAGGAACACTGCCTCTTGTTCCTCTATGGAAGATGATGACAATTGCGCAGTCATCGCCGCGTGTGATAACCACTTCACGTCCTGTCGAGTTTCCAGCAACAGCAACTTCGACCCACCAACCCAGATTACTGGGCCCGAGGGATCAACTTCTATCAGACCTTCAGAAGCGAACTCCATGCTTTCAGTTTGAAGCAGTTGTCCATCTTCCAGTGGCCGCATGGATTTCCCCTTCAGCTTTCAAATCGTTTTGTGGTGCGACTTTGAGAGTTTACCATTAGAAAGTTTTCTAAGTGATGCTTAGCAGTGATACGCTAGCATACCAACTTCCAGACTTTCGATTCATGAAACCCGGGCGTGGTTCCATGACAGTGAGTTCGATCAGGTAAGGTTCGTTACTCTTTTGTATTGTGCAGGGCACTTTGAGCGGCAAGCGGAAGAAGTTCGAGTGATCGCTTTGTCGGCAAGCCGGGCGTGCCAGCAACCTTGTGTTTTGCATCGGCAGCAAATGGCGGCTTTGGCGGGCCGCACAGCAGCATGAGCTGCCCACCGGCAACGGCAGGTATGGGCCGTTCTCGACGTGGCACTTGACCCTGCCGTGCGCATGAAATATCCGTCTGAATTGACGAGCGGGCGTTGTGTAATGGTAAGACCCTTGCCTTCCAAGCAAGAGATACGGGTTCGATTCCCGTCGCCCGCTCCAGCTTCTTCCTTCCAGTTCTAGGGGCGATGAAAGACTGCAACGCCCTTGACCCCGGCGTCCCGCGCGGCCATGAGGAGGTCCGGGAAAAATCGCGTTTGGGGATACATGGTACGCAAGGCCGAAAACGGCGCAGACATGATTGAGCGGGCGAAGTCGAAGCGTATGGGCGCCTTGTCGGAGCTCTGGCCGTTCCTGCGTCCGTACCGGCGGCTTTTGACGCTTGCGATACTTGCGCTGGTGATGACGGCCTGTGTTTCGCTGGTGCTGCCCTTGGCGGTCCGGCGCGTGGTCGACAATTTCGGAGCCGAGGACGGCGCGATCCTGGACCAGTATTTCCTTGCGGCTGTCGGTATCGCCGGGCTCTTGGCGATCGGTACGGGCCTGAGATACGCGTTGGTGACGCGGCTGGGCGAACGGGTCGTGGCGGACATGCGCAAGGCGGTGTTCGACAAGGTGATCGGGCTGAGCCCGGCCTTCTATGAACGCACGATGACGGGTGAAATCCTGAGCCGCGTGACGACCGATACCACGCTCATTCTGTCGGTCATCGGGTCGTCCATCTCCATCGCGTTGCGAAACCTGTTGATCTTTGTCGGCGGGCTGGTCCTGATGCTGTTCACCTCGGCCAAGCTGACCGGAATGGTGTTGCTTCTGGTGCCGCTGATCATCGTGCCTATCCTGACCCTGGGGCGAAAACTGCGCAAGCTGAGCCGCGAAAACCAGGACTGGATCGCCGCCAGTTCCGGCAATGCGTCAGAGGCGTTGTTGAACGTGCAGACGGTTCAGGCCTTTACCCATGAGACGGCCAGTCGTGCCGCGTTTTCGGACGTCACGGAGCGCAGTTTCGACGTGGCCCGGCGGCGCATCTGGGTGCGCGCCCTGATGACGGTTATCGTTATTTTCCTCGTTTTTACCGGGATCGTCTGCGTGCTGTGGATCGGTGCCCGGGATGTGCGGGCAGACCAGATGACCGGCGGCACGCTGGTGCAGTTCGTGATCTATTCGGTCATGGTGGCCGGCTCGGTGGCCGCCCTGTCGGAAATCTGGGGAGAACTTCAGCGCGCCGCTGGCGCGACGGAACGCTTGGTCGAATTGCTCCAGGCCGAGGACGAGGTCCAGGACCCGGCGCACCCCGAGGTCTTGCCGCGCCCCGTCAAAGGCCGCATTGCCTTCGAGAATGTCAGCTTCACCTATCCGACGCGCCCCGATGCGCCGGCGCTGCATGAATTGAACCTGGTGATCGAACCGGGCGAGACGGTGGCGCTGGTGGGGCCGTCCGGCGCGGGCAAGACCACGATCATCCAGATGATTCAGCGTTTCTATGATCCGCAAACCGGACGGGTGATGCTGGACGGCGTGGCGCTCGATCAGTTGGCGCGGCCCGACTTTCGGGCGGAGCTGTCACTGGTGCCGCAGGAGCCGGTCATCTTCGCCGCGTCGGCGCGGGACAATATCCGCTTTGGCCGGATTGATGCAGCGGATTCCGAAGTCGAGGCCGCGGCACGAGCGGCGGCGGCGCATGAGTTCATCATGGCGCTGCCGGACGGGTATGACACCTATCTGGGCGAGCGCGGCGTGATGCTGTCCGGTGGCCAGAAACAGCGGGTGGCCATCGCCCGCGCGATCCTGCGGGACGCGCCCGTGTTGCTGCTGGACGAGGCGACCTCGGCGCTGGATGCCGAGAGCGAGCGGGCGGTGCAGCAGGCAGTCGACGGGCTGGCCAAGGACCGCACCACGGTGATCGTGGCGCACCGGCTGGCGACGGTGAAGAAGGCCGACCGGATCATCGTGATGGAACAGGGGCGCATCGTGGCGGAAGGCACCCATGACAGCCTCGTGGCCGAGGGCGGGCTTTATGCCCGGCTGGCGCGGTTGCAGTTCACCGACGGGGCGGCGGCCTAGGGCGCGGCCAAAAGCTTTGAGAAAGCTTTTGGAAAATCCTTTCTCAAAGGATTTGCGGCGGTGCGTTGGTTTCGGATGGGACCTTGTGTAGTCTTTTCAAAACACCAGCGGGTGCCGTTGATGCGCGAGGAGTCAGCCTATCTTTTGCAGCCGTCCGGCGCGACGATGCGTGTTGTCCTGTTGGGGGCAAGCGGCACGATCGGGCGGGCGGTCTTGGAGGTGCTGCTGGCGGATGGTCATGACGTCGTGTGCCCGTTGCGCCGCACCGACCCGGCAGTGCCTGAGCGGGTGCAGTGTGTCATCGGTGACCTGTCGGCGCCCGACCTGCTGGAGGACGCGATGCGCGGGGCCGACGCCGTGGTCAGCTGCCTGGCGTCGCGATCGGGCGCGCCCGGGGATGCCTGGGCTGTCGACCATGGGCTGAACGCGGCGGCCCTGCGGGCGGCAGAGGCGCAGGGCGTCGGGCGGTTCGTCCTGCTGTCGGCGATCTGCGTGCAGAGGCCGGTGCTGGCGTTCCAGAAAGCCAAGCTGGCCTTCGAGGCGGAATTGCAGGCCTCAGACCTGTGCCACGTGATCGTGCGGCCGACGGCGTTTTTCAAATCGCTGTCCGGGCAGATGGACAGGATGCGGGCGGGCAAGCCTTACCTGGCCTTCGGCGACGGCCGCCTGACCGCCTGCAAGCCGATCAGCGACGGCGATCTGGCGCGGTTCATCGCGAACACGCTGACCAACCCGGCCTGCGACAACCGCGTCCTGCCGGTGGGCGGGCCCGGTCCGGCACTGACCCCGGAAGAGCAAGGCCGGTTGCTGGCCGAGTCGCTGGGCGTTCCGTTCCGGATGAAACGGGTGCCGGTGGGTTTGCTCGACGCCATCATTGCCACATTGAGTGTTACCGGGAGGTTAAACAGGCGTGCCCGCGCCAAGGCGGAGCTGGCGCGGATCGGGCGGTACTACGCGACCGAGTCGATGCTGGTCTGGGACGAGGCCCGGCAATGCTATGATGCGGATGCCACGCCGGAATTCGGGCAGGACCGGCTGGAGGCGTTCTATGCAAGGCTTGCGGCGGGTAAAGTCACGGTGGAGCGGGGCGATCATGCGGTGTTCTGAACTGGTCAAGCGCGGATGGATCGGGTAGGGAAAGCCCTTATGACAAAAGGCTTTGCATCATGACCCAACGCGCCGGTTTCATCGCCCTGATCGGGGAGCCCAATGCGGGCAAGTCCACGCTGCTGAACCGAATGGTGGGCGCGAAGGTCAGCATCGTGACGCACAAGGTGCAGACCACGCGGGCGCGCATTCGTGGCGTGGCCATCGAGGGTGACGCGCAGCTTGTTTTCGTGGACACGCCTGGGCTGTTCGCGCCGCGCCGCAGGCTGGACCGGGCGATGGTAGCCGCAGCCTGGAGCGGGGCGGCGGATGCGGACGTGATCGTGCTGCTGATCGAGGCGCATCGGGGCGTGACCGAAGGCGTCGAGAAGATCCTGGACGGGCTGGACGCCTTGCCCAAGGGGCGGCGCGTGGCGCTGGCGATCAACAAGATCGACCGGGTGCCATCCGAGGTTCTGCTGGGGCTGACCAAGAACCTGAACGAACGCTATGAATTTGTTGAGACTTTCATGATTTCCGCCGAGAAGGGGCATGGTGTCGAGGACCTGCGTACATGGCTGGCGGGCGAGGTGCCCGAGGGGCCGTGGCTCTATCCCGAGGACCAGATCGCGGACCTGCCGATGCGGATGATCGCGGCCGAGATGACGCGCGAAAAGCTGACCCTGCGGCTGCACCAGGAACTGCCTTACCAGTTGACCGTCGAGACCGAGAACTGGGAAGAGCGTGAGGACGGATCGGCGCGGATCGACCAGGTGATCTATGTCATGCGGGACGGTCACAAGGGGATCGTCTTGGGCAAAAAAGGCGAGACGATCAAGGCGGTTAGCCAGGCGGCGCGGGCGGAGCTGGAAGAGTTCCTGGGGCGGCGCGTGCATCTTTTCACGCAGGTGAAGGTGCGGCCCAACTGGCTGGAGGAAGCCGAGCGGTATTCCGAGATGGGCCTTGATTTCAAGGACGGGAACGGGTGACGGACCTTGGCAGAGAGGCCCCGGATCGGGGTCCGGGACAGGCCCCAAATCGAAGTCCAGGGCGGCAGGCGCGATGAGCCGGTTGACGGCGGAGTTCTGGGTGCAGGCCTACCTGGCGCGGCTGCGGCTGATGGAAATCCCGGCCTTCGTGGTGGCGCATGGCGATGACACCGGCGGCGCGGTGCTGGTCAAGCTGAACACGCTGGATGGGCAAGCGTCTGTTTTCCAACGGTCTTTCGACCTGTTGAGCGGCGCGCGGACATGGGTCACGCTGGCCGAGGGGGACGAGCGGGACGTCGATCAGGCCGTGGCGAAACAGCGGTCATTCGATCCCGATCTGTGGGTGATCGAGGTGGAGGACCGGCAGGGGCGGCATTTGCTGGACGAGCCTGGCTTGCGGGATTGAGGGCAGGTGGGTTGGCACCCACCCTAGGGGGTCGGACAAAGGTTAACGGGCTCGGATTCGGTGAAAACGGGATGTCGGTATCGCGTCGGTATCCGGGTGGTATTGCGACGGTGCGGTTTCAAAGGGTCCGGCGGGTTAACGGGGCGTGCGCGGTAAAGGGGCGGTTAATGCCCTGGGCGTTGGTCCGGGTGGCCGGCAGGTCCCGGATCAGGTCCGGGAGGGGGACGGCGATGTGACAGCCGGGGGTGCTACGCCTCTTCCTGGCGGGCGATCCACCAGGTCGTGCCGCTGGCATCGCGGACGCCGCCGCGCAGGTCGCCGTCGCCCTTGGATTGCATCGGCTGGATCACCTCGGCCCCCGCCGCCACGGCACGGTCGAAGGCGGCCTCGGCATCGGCGAGGTAGAGGTGCAGGTTTGCAGGCGGACCGTCCGGCATTTCGCCCATCATCACGACGCTGTCGCCGATCCGGCATTCGGCGTGCATGATGCCGCCGCCGCCCTCGCGTTCGATGACGCGGAGGCGGTCGGCGTGGAAGGCGGCGGCGCAGAAGTCGAGCACCGCCGACGCGTCCGGGACGATCAGGTAGGCGGAGACGTCGGGGTAGCCTTGGGGCTTGTGCATGGGTCTTACTCCACGGTGATGACCTTGCGCGCGAGCACTTCCTGACCCGCGACGTCGAGGAAACGCAGTTCGTAGACGCCGGGTTCATTCGGCAGGTCGATCTGCACGCCGGTGGCGCCGTCGGTGATCTTGACGGCCTGAAGCCAGGTGAAGATCGCCTGGTTGCCGCGCGCCAGCGTGATGCGCTGATCGGCGCTGGTGCTGTCCACCTGCCAGGAGACGTCGATGGTGCTGCCCGGCGCGGCGCTGTCGGGGGCGGTGAGGGCGGCGCCGGTGTTGAGGGCGGCGTCTGCGGCCAGCACCTCGACCGTGTGGCGGGCCAGCACGCGGGTGCCTTCGCGCAGGAGGTAGCGCACCTCGTAAAGGCCGGGGTCGGAGGGGGCTTCGAGGGTGGCGGAAGTGGCCTCGCGCACCGAGAGGTAGGTGCCGAACGTGTCATCCGCCGCGCCCATGGGGACGAGGTTGATGTAGTCGTTGGTGGCGACCGTGCCGGACCATTCGACGGCGATATCGTCGCCTGCGCGGATCTGTTCGGGCCCGGTGACCGTGACCTCGGGCGGGGTCAGTTCGATCATCGCGGTGGCCAGAACCTTGGGGCCTTCGCGCATCAGGTAGCGCAGCTCGTACATGCCGGGATCGGCGGGCATGGTCAGCGCCACCTGCGACGCGTCACGCACTACCTGGTAGTTGCCGAACTCGTTTTCGGCCGCGCCGGCGGGGACGACGACGACGTAGTCCTGGGTGTTGACGGTGCCGGTCCACTCGACCGTCACGGAAGAGCCGGTCGCGGCGCTGTCGGGGCCGGAGATCGTGACCTGCGGTTCGGTGACCTCGATCATGGCGGTGGCCATGACCTTGGGGCCTTCGCGCAGGAGGTAGCGCAATTCGTACATGCCGGGATCGGAAGGCGCGGTCAGGTTGACCTCGGACTTGTCGCGGACCTGCTGGTAGCTGCCGAAGGTCGCGGGCTCGGCCCCCACCGGGACGATGGTGACATAGTCCTGGGCGTTCACGGTTCCGGTCCAGGCGACGCTGAACTGCGCGCCGGTCAAGACGGTTTCGGGGCCGGAGACGGTGACCTGAGGCTCAGTGACCTCGATCATCGCGGTGGCCATCACCTTGGGGCCTTCGCGCAGGAGGTAACGCAATTCGTACATGCCGGGATCGGAGGGGGCGACAAGGCGCGTCTCGGTGGCGTCGCGCACGGGCTGGTAGCTGCCGTAGGTGTTGGGCTCGGCGCCCACGGGCACGATGGTCACGTAGTCCTTGGGGTTGACCGTGCCGGTCCAGGAGACGGTGAACTGTGCGCCGGTGGCGACGGTGTCGGGGCCGGAGACGGTGACCTCGGGGTTGGCGACCTCGATGGGAGCGGTGGCCAGCACGCGCGGGCCTTCGCGCAGGACGTAGCGCAACTCGTACATGCCGGGGTCGGAGGGCATGGTGAGCGTCACGGTGTCATCGTCGCGTGTGGGCTGGTAGCTGCCATAGGTGCCGGCATCGGCGCCCGCGGGGGCGATTGTGATGTAGTCCTTGGAATTGACCGTGCCGGTCCAGCTGACTGGGACCTGCGCGCCGGTGACGGCGGTGGCCGGGCCGCTGATCGTGACCTCGGGCGTCAGAAGCTCGATAGTGGCGCGGGCCAGCGTCTTGTTGCCTTCGCGCTGGATGTAGCGGATCTCGAACATCCCCGGATCGGCGGTGGCCAGAAGGAGGCCGGAGCTGTCGTCGCGCACGGGGAAGTAGTTGGTGTAAGTGCCTTCCTCGGCGCCCATGGGGACGATGGTGATGTAGTCCTTGGCGTTGACCGTGCCCGCCCAGCTGACCGGGATTTCGGCGCCGGTGAGGGCTGTTTCAGGGGTTTGGAGTGTGACCTGCGGGTCGGCCACTTCGAGCGGGCGGCTGGCGACGGTGCGGCTGTCGACGTTCAGAATGTAGCGGATCTCGTACATGCCGGGATCGGCGGGGGCGGTGAGGTCGAAGCTGTCGTGTTTGTTGATCGCGCGGTAATTGGCGAGCGTGCCGGCGTCGGCCCCGGCGGGCACGATGGCGATATAGTCGCGCGGGTTTATGGTGGGCGACCAACTGACGGTGACGGGGGCGCCGGTCTGGACGGTGTCGGCGGCTTGCAGGGTGACCTGGGCTGGGGTGATCTCGATGGGGTCGGCGCCGAGGACGGTTTTGGTCTCGGTACTGTAATAGCGGGCCTCGTAGGCGCCGGGCTCGCCGGGCATGGCGAAGGTGACGTCGGTGTTCTGGCCGATGCGGGTGTATTGGCCGAGTTCGGTTTCGGCGGCGCCGGCGGGGGCGACGGCGATATAGTCGGCCTCGGATTGGGTCGGGTTCCAGGTGATGGTGGTGGGGCTGCCGGCGACGGCCGTATCCGGCGCGTCGACGGTGACTTCGGGGGCCTGCGGTTCGGGCTCGGGTTCCGGTGCCGCGACGGCGGTGGCGACGGCGGAAAGGGCCGCGCCCAGTTCGACGGCGTTGGAGGCCTGGATGTACTGCCCGCCGGTTTCCTCGGCGATGCAGGCGAGCGACGCGGTGTCCTCGTCGGCACCCAGGCCGAAGCCCACCACGTGGGCGGTAAAGCCGACGCCGCCTTTTTCCAGCGCGCGGGCCAGTTCGCACGGGTCCCGCTCGCAGCTTTCCAGCCCGTCGGAGATAAGGACCACGGTGGCGGGGCGGTCGGTGTACGAAAGCTGTGTCGCGGCCTGTTCCACGGCGTCGGTCAGGGGGGTCTTGCCGGTGGGGGTGATGGACTTGATGCGGTCCAGGATTTCGCTGCGCTGCGCCGCGCCGGGTTCGACGATGACCTCGATATCGGTGCAATCGCCGCGGGCGCGGTGGCCATACGCCATCAGACCGACGCTGCGGTCGTCGGCCCAGTCGCCCAGCAGGTTGTCGATGACATTGCGGGCGATCTCGATCTTGGCGGTGCCGTCGATCTGGCCCCACATGGAGTTGGAGCCGTCGAAGACGACCATCACGTTGTCATTGGCCAGCGCCGCCGGGGCGGCGAGAAGCGTGGCGGTCAGCGCCACGGCGCGGGCGGTGGAAAATGTCATCGGGTCCCCCTATGCGAAAAATCTATACGGGGGGCAGATAAGCATATCCCGCGCCCCCGGTCATGTCCGGATTTCCAGACCGTGTGTCGGGGCGGGCCTTGGCAGGGTTCAGTATTTGATGTCCTATGGCCGTTCGAAGAGGCGGAGCAGTGTCATGGAATGGCGCGACCAAGGTATTGTACTGGCCAGCCGCCCGCACGGCGAGGCGGCGGCGATCCTGGAGGTGTTCACTCCTTTGAAGGGGCGGCACGCGGGCGTGGTGCGCGGCGGGGCGTCGCGCAAGATGGCGCCGGTGTTGCAGCCCGGCGGACAGGTGGATGTGACGTGGAAGGCGCGGCTGGAGGATCACCTGGGCGCGTTCACGGTGGAGCCGGTGCGCTCGCGCGTCGCCGCGTCGTTGGGGGACCGGGTGGCGCTGGCGGGGCTGAACGCGGTGACGTCCTTGTTGATCTTTTGCCTGCCGGAGCGGGAGGCGCACCGGCGGCTCTATGGCCAGACCGAGGCTTTGTTGGACCTGCTGGGACAGGGGGATGTGTGGCCGCTGGCCTATCTCAAGTGGGAGATGGCGCTGCTCGATGAGATGGGGTTCGGGCTGGACCTGGGCGAATGCGCGGTGAAGGGGCGCGAGGCGAACGACCTGAGCTTCATATCGCCGCGCACGGGGCGGGCGGTGTCGCGGGCGGGCGCGGGGGAATGGGCGGACAAGCTGCTGCCGCTGCCTGCGCCGCTCTTGGGCGAGGGGGAGTGCAGCGATGGCGAGATCCTGGAGGGGCTGGGGGTGACGGGATATTTCTTGATGCACCACTTGGCGCCGGAGATGGGGCACAAGCCGCTGCCCGAGGCGCGGGCGCGGCTGATCCGGCGGCTGGAGCAGGCGGCGGAGGGGTGAGGGGCGGTTGTTCGCGATCGGGTCGCTCATGATCGACAAGAGCGCGTTGGTCTGGTTTTAGCCCAAGTTGACGTCAATCGTAGGGTGGGGTTTCACCCCACACTCCCCGTCGTGGTGGGGTAAAACCCCACCCTACAAGGACTGTGACACGGCAGCTTTGTCCGCGCAGCCGACATTCGTGCCGCCGGCAGCGAATGTACGGTTCGAGTCCGTGAGAGACACTGGCATCGAACCCCCGGCCGGTTAACAGCCGCGCAGCGGCCCGGCCATCGTCAGCCCCTCCCTCGGGCTGGCGATTTGGGGGAGGCTGGGCGCAACGATCCTTCCGAGGATGTGTTTGGCAGGCATGAAGTGCTTCAGAATTGCCGTGGGATCGCCACCCCAGGGGCTGACGGTTGCCTCCGTTGGGAGAGGTGGCTGGGGCATCAGGCGGCGTCGGCGGTGGTCATGTCCTGCAAGATCTCGGCGGCGATGCGGAAGGATTTGACCCGTGCTGCGTGGTCGTGGATCTGGCCGGTCAGGATGATCTCGTCGGGTTGGTAGCGGTCCTTGAGGATGCCAAGCTGGGCGCGGACTGTCGTAGGCGATCCGGTGGCGGAGACGCTCAGGGCGCGGTTGACCGACTCCGTCATCTGCGGGCCGATGGCGGCCTCGATATCCTCGACCGGCTCGGGCAGCTTGCCGGGCTGGCCCGTGCGCAGGCGGGCGAAGGCCTGTTGCATGGAGGTGCGCAGGTAGGCGCCCTCGGCGTCGGTGTCGGCGGCGAAGACGTTTGCCGCCAGCATAAAATACGGACGGTCTAGCTGCGCCGAAGGCTGGAACCGCGTGCGGTAGATTTCCAGCGCCTGGTCGAGCGCGTCGGGTGCGAAATGCGAGGCGAAGGCGTAAGGCAGGCCCAGATGCGCGGCCAGTTGCGCGCCGTAAAGGCTGGAGCCGAGGATCCAGACCGGCACATGGGTGCCCTGGCCGGGATGGGCCGAGACGGGGGCGGCGGGATCGGCATCGGCGAAATAGCCCATGAGTTCGACCACGTCGTCGGGGAATCGGTCGGCCTCGAGCCCGCGCCGCAGGGCGCGCGCCACGGCCATGTCGCCGCCCGGGGCGCGCCCGAGGCCAAGGTCGATGCGGCCGGGATGGATGGTGGCGAGCGTGCCGAACTGCTCGGCGATGGAAAGCGGCGCGTGATTGGGCAGCATGACGCCGCCCGCGCCGATGCGCATGGTCGTCGTCGCCTCGGCGATGTGGCCGATCAGGACAGACGTTGCGGCGCTGGCGATGCCGGGCATGTTGTGATGCTCGGCCAGCCAGTAGCGGTGATAGCCCATCCGCTCGGCCGCGATGGCCAGATCGCGGCTGTTGGCGATGGCGGTCGCGGTGTCGTGGCCTTCGGGCACGGGGGCGAGATCGAGAACGGAACAGCGCATGGTGGGACCTTTCATCTGTTGGAAGTCATCTGGGGGCTGAGGGGCCCGAGAACAACCGTGCGGCGGGCCGGTGGCATTGCGCCGGTCGCGGTCTGCGGCCTAGGATCGGCGGATCGGATGGAGGGCAGGGCCATGGCGGCATACGTGATCGGGCAGATGGAGATCCACAGCCGGGACTGGATGGAGGCGTATTTCGCGAAGATCCCGGAGGTTGTTACCGCGCATGAAGGCCGGTTCCTGGTGCGCGGCGGCAACCCGGAGCGGATGGAGGGTGAGGGTGCGATGCCCGACGCGGCCTTCGTCCTGGAGTTTTCCGACCGGGACCATGCGCGGGCGTTCTGGCACTCGGAAGC
The DNA here is from genome assembly GCF_009363655.1 of Roseovarius sp. THAF27. NCBI lineage: Bacteria > Pseudomonadati > Pseudomonadota > Alphaproteobacteria > Rhodobacterales > Roseobacteraceae > Roseovarius > Roseovarius sp. THAF27. The sequence goes on along the minus strand of NZ_CP045393.1, from coordinate 3,362,364 downwards.
GTTCCAGGAGTTGGCAGTGCTGCGGCGGACGGGGTCGGAGCTGAATGCGATCCTGGTCGATGGGCTGGGGTAACCCGCGCGCCCAGATGGCCGACCCTCGCGAGGGAGGGTAGCGGCGGATGCCTCCGGCGGGGATATTTGAAGCCAGAGGAAGAGGGGGATGGCGCGCGGGGGGCGGAACTGCGTGCTTTTTCCGCTATGTGTCCCCCAGCCGCGGCGCGCCTTACTCGGCGGCGCGGAAGATCATCTCGCGGCCTTCGGGGGTGCTGAGGATCAGGGTGGTTTCGGTGACCTCGGCCAGACTCATGGCGGCCAGCGCGTCGAGGAACGCGGTTTCCTGCGCCAGGTCGGGACAGGCGCGGCGGGTGGTGCCGATCTCGGCGGCCTCGAACCACGGGTAAGGTTGCAGCTGCGCGGCGAAGTAGCGGTTGCAGGGCGCTTCGCCGACGATCTTGCCTTCCTGGGGAAAGGTGATGGTGGCGGTCGCGTCGAAGGCGGCGCCGTCGAGTTCCGCGAGTTGCCATGTCCTGTCCGCCGCGCCGTGGCCCGAGAGGGTTTCATCGCCGCTGCAATTCAGCAGCGACACCACCAGGGGCATCGTCAGGAGGCCGCGCATCACCGCAGGGCCAGCACCAGGTCGACCAGTGAGCCGATGGCGCTGATATGGTCCGCGGGGCTGGCATTGCCGAGCGATGTCATGCCGATGGCCGAGGCATAGAGGATGCGCGCCATTTCCGGGTTGTCTATGCCGATGTCGGACAGAAGCGATTGCAGGGCGGCCAGGCGGGCGTCGTCGACGTCGTTGACCGCGGCGCGGGCGAGGTCGTCGGAATTGGCCCAGGCGCGCAGGGCGGGTTCGGTCGCATCCGGCGCGGCAAACGCCTGGGCGAGATTGCGCAGGCGGGCCACCTCGGTGCTGCCGTCGTTCATCAGGTCGGGCAGGCGGGCGATGCTGTCGTCGCGCCACGCGGCCAGCAGGGCCTGGTGATAGGCCGGCACGTCGCGAAAGTGCCAGTAGAACGAGCCCTTGGACACACCCAGCCGTACCGCCAGCGGTTCGGCCTTGAGCGCGGTGGGGCCCAGTTCGGACAGCGCATCGAGCCCGGCGGTAAGCCAGTCGCTGGATTTCAGACGTGTGGATGCGCGTGTCATGGTTTCGGGATACGCCCGCGCAGGGCGCAATGCAAGCGTTCCGCCGCAATGCAGCATGGGCGCGCGAAGTGTCGCGGGCCGGCCTGCGTTACAAAAGTTTTACCGCAGCGTCACAGAAGCTTCTGAAACCCTGCGTAGGTGTGCGCCGAACGACCGGGGGACATGAGCGTGCTTGAGATTACCAAGCTGACGAAGGTTTTTGGCCAGCACAAGGCCGTGGACAACATCACGTTCAGCGTGGAGAAACCCGCCATGATCGGCATTATCGGCCGGTCGGGGGCAGGCAAGTCGACCTTGCTGCGGATGCTGAACCGGCTGACCGATGCCAGCAATGGCAGCATCGTGTTTGAAGGGCGCGACGTAACCGCGCTGAAAGGTGCCCAGAAGCGCGCGTGGCAGTCGGACTGCGCGATGATTTTCCAGCAGTTCAACCTGGTGCCGCGCATGGACGTGGTTTCGAACGTGCTGCACGGCACGCTCAATCGTCGGTCGACTTTTGCCACCATGTTCAACCTCTACCCGCAGGCCGATATCTATCGCGCCATCGCCATCCTGGACCGGTTGGGTATTGCCGAGCACGCGCCGAAGCGGGCCGAGGCGCTGTCGGGCGGCCAGCAGCAGCGCGTCGCCATCGCGCGGGCGCTGATGCAGGAGCCCAAGATCGTGCTGGCCGACGAGCCGATTGCCAGCCTCGACCCGATGAACGCGCAGCTGGTGATGGACGACCTGCGCCGCATCCACGAAGAGGACGGCCGCACTGTGGTGGCCAACCTGCACACGCTGGATACGGCCCGCAAATACTGTGACCGGGTGATCGGGATGCGGGACGGGCGGATGGTGTTCGATGGCACGCCCGAGCAGCTGACCACCGGCGTGGCGCGCGACATCTACGGCGCCGACGCAGGCTTTTCCGAGGCTGCGACCTCGACCGCGATCGAGACGCCGGAGCGCGAGATCGCCTGACCCTACGACCTGAAATTCATCTGCACGCCGGTCACGGGGGCCGGTGGCAACAAACCTGACTGGAGGACCAAGATGAAGAAACTGATCGCTGCCCTTGCGGCCACCACTGCCATGACCGCACCTGTCATGGCCCAGGAAATCGAAGAGTTCCGCATCGGTATCCTGGGGGGCGAGAACGCCCAGGACCGTCTGAGCTCGCACGAGTGCCTGAAGAACTACACCGAAGAAGCGCTGGGCGTGGAAACCAAGCTGTTCGCGCCCGCCGACTATGCCGGTGTGATCCAGGGTCTGGTTGGCGGCACGCTGGACATGGCGTGGCTGGGCGCGTCGGGCTATGCCGCGACGTACCTGCAAGACCCCGAGGCGGTCGAGCCGGTGCTGGTCAAGATCAACCTCGACGGGTCGTACGGCTATCACTCGATCGGGTTTGCCCGCAAGGACAGCGGCATCACGTCGCTCGACGATATGGAAGGCAAGGTCTTCGGCTTTGGTGATCCGAACTCGACCAGTGGCTACCTGATCCCGTCGATCGAGATCCCGCAGGCGGGGGAAGAGATCACCATGGAGTCGGGTGATTACTTTGGCGAGGTGAAGTTCACCGGCGGCCACGAGCAGACCATCGTGGCGGTCAACAATGGCGACATCGACGCCGGCGTGACCTGGGCCGACGGCCAGGGCAACTGGGAAGACGGCTATAACTCGGGCGCGCTGCGCAAGGCCGTGGATGCGGGCCTGGTCGACATGAACGACCTGGTGGAAATCTGGAAGTCGAACCCGATCCCGGAAGGCCCGATCGTGCTGCGCAAGTCGCTGCCCGCGGACGTGAAAGAGACGATGGTGGCGCTGGTCGACGGCATGTACGAGACCGACAAGGACTGCACCTACTCGATCTCGGCCGGCGAAAGCCTGGGCTTCGATCCGATCACGCACGACGCGTATCTGTCGATCATCGAGGCGCGCAAGTCCGCGTCGCAATAAGCGCGTGACAGCATAGGTGGCGGGCCCCATGACCGGGCCCGCCATTTGCATATTTCCCGAGAGGCTTCATGGCAGATGTGACCCAATCCGGCGGCGCGCCGCGGCTGAGCGACATGCAGGCGACCTACATGGCGCAGGTGTCGAAGCGGCGGCTTTATTCGGGGATCACGCTGCTGGTCTTCATCCTGCTGATGGTGTCGGGATTCCGGCTGGCGGAGGAACGCAATGGCGGCTCCTTCATTGGTGGGCTGGACAATTTCTTTGACTATCCCGGCGAGGTGGTGGCCGAAGCGGTGGAGAAGGCGGGCGAGTTGCCTGCACATTTCGTGACATTCTTTCCCGCGCTTCTGGAGACGGTGAACATCGCGGCGGTCAGCACGCTGGTGGGTGCGCTGGCGGCGGTCGTGCTGTCGCTGTTGTCAACGCGGGGGCTGGCGCGGTTTCCCCGGCTGGTGCCGGTGTTCCGGCGGATCATGGACATCACTCGCGCGGTGCCCGAGATCGTGATCGCGCTCATTCTGATTTTCGTACTGGGAGGCGGGCCGGTGCCGGCGATGATCGCCATTGCGTTTCACACGTCGGGGGCGCTGGGCAAGCTGTTCTCGGAAGTGAACGAGAACGCGTCGCTGAAGCCTTTGGAGGGGTTGGAATCTGTGGGCGCCACGTGGAGCCAGCGGATGATGCTGGGGGTGGTGCCGCAGGTGGCGCCGAACTGGCTGAGCTATGCGCTGATGCGGTTCGAGATCAATATCCGCGCGTCGGCGATCCTGGGCTTTGTCGGCGCGGGCGGCCTTGGGTACGAGCTGAAGAACGCGATCAGCTGGGGGCAGGGGCGCTATGACGAGGCGGCGGCGATGTTCCTGATGCTGTTCGCCACGATCATTCTGTTCGACCAGCTGTCGAGCCACTTCCGGGACCGGCTGGTGCACGGACGCAAGGTGGAGTTGCACCGATGAGCGCGACGTCGATGAATACCAAGATGACCGATACTGACGCGCTGATGGCGCAGACGGCCACGCTGTTTCAGCGCAAGCGGATGGTGGCGTTTGGCGTGCCGGCGCTCATCCTGGCCTATTTCGTCTATGTCTTTTTCGCCTTCGACGTGCCGGGTCTGATGCAGAGGGCGAGTGCCGAGAATGCCCGGGCGCTAGTGGCGGATACCTATAGCTATAAGGTGCACGTGACGCGCGATAACAGCGACGCCAGCGTGGGCGTGGCCATCGAGGGCGAGCGCAAGGGCGAGTATCCCGAGGGCGAGGCGCCTGAGTGGGTTGAGCTGGGGCGCGACACGGTGATCGACCTTGGGGATGGGCACGTGGTGGTCTTTGGCCCTGAGACGGTCACCTATGACGTGCCGGGCTATGGCGTGATCCGGGCGACGCCGAGCCGCAGCCAGGGCGTGGTGCAGGAGTTCCCGACGGGTGATCTGCCGGAGTGGATCAACAGTTCCAAGAACCGGCTGGCGATCACGACCGAGGCGGGTCGCCTGTCGGTCACGCGCAACCGGTCTGAGGTGTTTCGCTATTTCACCGGCTGGGAGCTGTTTTTCTTCACGCTGGACAGTCCCTATCACGGGATGAGCGTGGGGCAGGTGTTGGGCCGGGCGCTGGATGGCGAGGCGGGCGAGATCTGGGAGGATTTCTGGCACAACGAGATGTGGCGGCATTCGGACGTGATGTGGGCCATTTTCGAGACGATCCTGATGGCGTTCCTGGGAACCATGGGCGCGGCCATCGTGGCGCTGCCCATCGCGTTCATGGCGGCCAAGAACTTTGCCCCGCTGAAGACGGTGCGGTTCGGGTTCCGGCGCTTGTTCGACTTCCTGCGCGGGGTCGATGCGCTGATCTGGACGATCGTTCTGACGCGGGCCTTCGGGTTGGGGCCGTTGACGGGCGCGCTGGCGATCTTGCTGACGGACACGGGGTCTTTCGGGAAGCTGTTTTCCGAGGCGCTGGAGAACGTGGACGACAAGCAGATCGAAGGCGTGCAGTCGACGGGGGCGAAGCCGGTGCAGCGGTATCGGTTCGGTGTCATTCCGCAGGTGACGCCGGTGCTGCTGAGCCAAGTGCTGTATTACCTTGAAAGCAACACCCGGTCTGCCACGATCATCGGGGCGATCACCGGGGGCGGCATCGGGCTGCTGTTGACCCAGGCGATCATCACGCAAAAGGACTGGGAAGAGGTGACCTATTACATCGTTCTGGTCGTGCTGATGGTGATCTTCATGGATTGGGTGTCGGGAATGTTGCGGCGGCGGCTGATCCAGTCGGACGATGCGGGGCATTAGGGCATAATGCCGAAGCTGAGTGCCGATGCGCCGCTGATCCATCCCGAGTGCGAGATTTCCGGGAGTTCCTTTGGCGCCTATTGCGAGGTGGGGCGGGGGAGCCGCGTGGCTCAGTCGGTGTTCGGGGATTATTCCTATTGCGACCGGATGTGCGACATCGCCAATGCCGACGTGGGCAGGTTTTCCAACATCGCGAGTTTCGTGCGGGTGGGGGCCTCGGATCATCCGCTGGACCGAACGAGTCTGCATCATTTCATGTATCGCTCGGCCAGTTACTGGGACGATGCGGAGGATGATGCCGACTGGTTCGGCAAGCGCCGGGCGCGGCGGGCGGTGATCGGGCATGACACGTGGCTGGGGCACAATGCGCAGGTGAAGCCGGAGGTTACCGTGGGCCACGGGGCCGTGGTGGCCTCGGGCGCGGTTGTGACGCGGGACGTGGCCCCCTACACCATCGTGGCGGGCGTGCCGGCAAAGCCCGTGCGCGCGCGGCTGGCGCCCGAGGTTGCGGAGCGGGTGATGGCGCTGGGCTGGTGGGATTGGGACCATGATCGGCTGCGGGCGGCGCTGGAGGATTTCCGGGGCCTGCCGGCGGAGGGATTCCTGGAGAAATACGAGGGTTGAGCGGCGTGGAGGGTTGGAACCCCACCCTACGGAGCGTGGCGCGTGTGATGCTCGGGTCGCGCCCGAGGATGACGTTCACGGGACGGCGCGGGGTGTCCCGACCCAAATTGGGCGGCCCGAAGGCCGCCCGGATTGGTCATGAAAATAAGCTTGGCATGTTCAGGGACAAGTGAACGCCGCCTGTATGGCCGAGTCGTGCAACAGGGATGTGTCGGCAGGATAAAATCTGGGTAACAGCCTATTCGGCGGCCATTGCAAGCTCGGTGCCCGCGCCGAAGAAGCGGGTGGCGGCCTCGCCCGTCAGGTGGGTGATGCGGCCGGCGCAGATCGTGGCCTCGATCTGGCGGGTGGCTTCGTTGACCACCACGAGGTCGGCGCGGCGGCCATAGTCGATCACGCCGCGGTCGGGCAGGCGCATGATGCGCGCGGGGGTGCTGCTGATCAGCGCCCAGGCGGAGGGCAGGGTGCGCAGGCCCTTGTCCACGAGCGCAAAGGCCGCGCGGGCCAGAGATGGGTAGTGGTAGTCGGAGACGAGCGCGTCGCAATGGCCGGCCTCGATCAGGTCCTCGGCGGCGGCATTGCCGGCCTGCGAGCCGCCGCGCACCACGTTGGGCGCGCCCATCAGCACCGGGTCGCCTACGGCGGTGGCCAGCCGCGCGGCGGCGCGGGTGACGGGGAATTCGCAGATCTTGGCGCCGATCATGGAATAGGTCTCGCGGGTTTCGGCGTCGGGGTCGTCATGGCTGCCGTAGAGCACACCGCGGCGGTCGAAGCCTTCGGCCAGGCGGCAGAGGAAGCGGGGCACGAAGGTGGCGTTCTTCTTGGCGGCACGCAGGGCGGCAAGGTGTTCTTGCGGCGTGCGGTGGGCCTCTTCGGCCCAGCGGGCAAGCGTGACGGGCCGGGCCCGGGCGGCGTCGAGCGCGTCGTCGAGGTGGTTGTTGAAGACGACGTAGTCGATGTCATGCGCATCGACCAGGGCCAGCAGGCGGTCGGCGGAATCGGTGAGATGCGTCTCGCAGCGGATCTGGAGGCGCAGGTCGGTCAGCAGCCGGGGGCGGGCGGTGGCGAGCGCCGTGGCCAGTGCCTCGGCCTGGTCGGGGGCGCGGCGGCCGCCTTCCCAGGACCAGCTTTGGGCCAGCCACGCGGTGGTGATGCCGTTGGAGGCGGCGTCGCGGTCGGTGGCGGCGAGGGCGTCGGCCAGCGGGAAGGGCGCGGAGGGGCGGGGCGCGATGTGGCGCTCGAACGCATCGCCGTGCAGGTCGATGATGCCGGGCAGGACGAGATAGCCGGTAAGGTCGACTGCGGGCAGGGGGCCCTTGCCGATCACGCCCTGCCGGACGACGACCGAGCGGCGTTGCAGCTCGCCGTCGCGCAGGACGCGCGCGCCCGTCAGGCGCATGTCACAGGGTTTCGGGGCCATCGTACTGCTCTCGCTCGTTTCTCGCTAAGGTAGCGTGGGTTTGTATCGTCGGAGTGACAAAGCGTTAATTCTGCGTGTCTTTTTCCGGTTCATTTTCGGGCAGCACGTCGCCCAAGGTCAGCGTGACCTGGTCGCCCGAGAACCAGGTGCGGCCGTATTCCAGCGGCTGGCCCTCCGGGTCGACGTTGAGCGAGACGGTGCGCAGGACCGGCGCGCCTTCGCGGATGTGCAGGTGGCCGGCCTGGGTGGGGCTGGCCAGACGGGCGGCCACGCGGGTCCAGGCGCGGGTGTAGTCCGGGATGCCGATGGCGCGCAGGCTGTCGGTGATGGAATTGTGCCGGCGCAGGGCGTCGGGCAGGCCGGGCAGGCGGGCGGCCGGAAAGACCGAGCGGAAGAGCGCCAGCGGCTGGTCGTCGGCCAGCGACAGCCCGTCGTAGGAGTGCACGAGGTCGCCGGGGGCGAGGGCCAGTGCCTCGGCCTCGGTCGCGTCGGCTGCGCGGGTCTCGATCAGGTGGGCGCGGCGGGATGGCAGCCGCCCGGCGGCGCGGAGGTTGGTCTGGAACCGCACGCGCGTCCCCAGGGGATAGTCGGTGGGTTTCTGCGCCACGAAGACACCCGCGCCGCGGCGGGGAAAGACGGTTCCGGCCTCGGCCATGTCCGCCAGCGCGCGACGCACGGTGTGGCGGTTGACGCCGAAGCGGCGGGCCAGTTCCGCCTCGGTCGGCAGCTTGTCGCCGGGGGCGTAGCGGCCCGCCGCGATGTCGTCGGTGAGCGTGTCACGGATGGATTTCCAGACCGGGGTGCGTGTGGCGGTACGTGGCGCGGTTCTGGGCGGCATGTCATGAAACCTTCACGGGGCGGGGGCTTGGCGACTCGGATGCGATGCGCTATAGATTTGTCTAGTTGTATAGTAACATAGACAACTTCGCAAGGTGTCTAGATGACCGAAACTATCGAGAGACAGGCGTGGATGAGCACGCTGGCCAAGGCCCCCGCCGCCGATCTGGCGCGGCTGTGGGGCGGGCTGGGGCTGGCCCCCGCGCACGAGATGCTGCGCGCGCCGGAGGTGGGCGCGGTGATGGTGCGGGGGCGCACCGGGGCCACGGGCGCGCCGTTCAACCTCGGTGAAATGACGGTGACGCGCTGTTCGTTGCGGCTGGGCTGTGGGGCCGTTGGGCATGGATACGTGCAGGGGCGCGACAAGACCCATGCCAAGACCGCCGCGCTGATCGATGCGCTGATGCAGACCGATGAGGCCGACCGGGTGCGCGCGGGCGTCGTGACGCCTTTGACCGAGGCGCTGGCGGCGGCGAAGGCGAAGCGGCGGGCCAAGGCGGCGGCAACGAGGGTGGAGTTCTTCACGATGCAGCGGGGAGAGGATTGATGCACACTGAGGCACTGACAGGCGGGTTCGGGGATGCGCCGGTGGACGCGGCGAGGGCCTTTCGCGGGGCGATGAACGCGATGGCGCGGCCCGGGCGGATCGAGGACCTGGCCGGGGCGGTGCCGCCTGCGCCGCTGTCGGTGGCGGCGGGGGTGCTGGTGTTGACGCTGTGCGATGCGGAGACGCCTGTGTACCTGGCAGGCGATCACGATGCGCCGGCCGTGCGGGAGTGGATCACGTTCCACACCGGCGCGCCGTTTGCCGGGCCGGAAGCGGCGATGTTCGCGCTTGGGTCGTGGGAGGCATTGCGGCCGCTGGAGGCCTATCCGGTGGGCACGCCGGAGTACCCGGACCGGTCGACGACTCTGATCGTCGAGGTGCCGGAACTGGTGGCCGACGGGGCGGTGTTGAGTGGGCCGGGCATCAGGGAGACGGCGCGGTTGAGCCTGCCGGAGGTGGCGGCGTTCCAGCGCAATGCGTCGGCATTTCCGCTGGGGCTGGATTTCTTTTTCACCTGTGGCGACCGCGTGGCGGCATTGCCGCGCACCACGCAAGTGGAGGGCTGAGCCATGTATGTTGCGGTGAAGGGCGGCGAGCGGGCGATTGAAAATGCCCATGCGTGGCTTGCCGAGGAGCGGCGCGGCGACACGTCCGTGGCGGAGCTGTCGGTGGCGCAGATCCGTGAGCAGTTGAGCCTGGCCGTGAACCGGGTCATGGCGGAAGGCTCGCTCTACGATCCGGACCTCGCCGCGCTGGCGATCAAGCAGGCGCGGGGGGACCTGATCGAGGCGATTTTCCTCATTCGGGCCTATCGCACGACGCTGCCACGGTTCGGCGCGTCCGCGCCGGTGGAAACGGGCGAGATGATGTGTGACCGCCGGATCTCGGCCACGTTCAAGGATGCACCGGGGGGGCAGGTTCTGGGCCCGACCTTCGATTACACGCACCGCCTGCTGGATTTCAAACTGGCCGCCGAGGGCGCGGTGCCGGAGGCGCCGGAGGGCGAGGCCGAGGACGGGCCGGTGCCGCATATCACCGGGTTTCTGAACCGCGAGGGGCTGATCCAGACCGAGGATGAGAGTCACGCCACGCCGCCCGACCTGACACGCGAGCCGATGGAGTTGCCGGCGGGCCGGGCGCTGCGGCTGCAATCGCTGACGCGCGGCGACGAGGGGTTCGTGCTGGGCATGGCCTATTCGACGCAGCGGGGATACGCGCGCAACCACGCCTTCGTGGGCGAGCTGCGCATCGGCACGGTGGAAGTCGAGATGGACATCCCCGAGCTGGGCTTTGCCATTGATATCGGCGAGATCACCCTGACGGAATGCGAGACGGTGAACCAGTTCAAGGGATCCAAGACCGAGCCGCCGCAGTTCACGCGGGGCTATGGGCTGGTCTTTGGGCAGACCGAGCGCAAGGCGATTTCCATGGCGCTGGTGGACCGGGCGCTGCGCTGGAAGGAGCTGGGCGAGGACGACCAGGGCGCGCCGGCACAGGACGAGGAATTCGTGCTGATGCATGCCGATAACATCCAGGCGACCGGGTTCCTGGAGCATATCAAGCTGCCGCATTACGTGGATTTCCAGAGCGAGCTGGAACTGGTGCGGAAACTGCGGCGCGCGGCGGACGGCCAGCCGGCGCGCGAGGCGGCGGAATGAGCGCCGGGCTGTCGCATATCACCTTCGTCTGCGCCGACCTGGACCGGATGCAGCGCGTTCTGGAAGAGGTGCTGGAGGCGCGCTGTGTCTATGCCAGCGGGTCCGAGCAGTTTTCACTATCCGAGGAGCGGTTTTTCATGGTGGGCGACGTTTGGGTGGCGATCATGAAAGGCGCGGCGCTGGCGGAGCGGACCTATAATCACGTCGCGTTCAAGGTGGACGAGGCCGGTTTCGAGGCGCGCGTGGCGCGGATCGAGGCGCTGGGGCTGGAGATGCGCCCACCCCGGTCCCGGGTCGAGGGAGAGGGGCGGTCGGTGTATTTTCATTCGCCGGATGGGCATTTGCTGGAGTTGCACACCGGCACGCTGGAGGAACGGCTGGGGCGGTATGCGCGCGGACGCGAGGGCGTGGCGTGAATATCGTCTTCGATATCGGCAACGTGTTGATCGCGTGGGATCCGCATGCGGCGTTTCGGCATGCGTTTGACAGCGATGCGGAAATCGACGCGTTCCTGATGGATGCGGATTTCTATGCCTGGAACCTGGAGCAGGATCGCGGGCGCAGCCGCAAAGAGGCCGTGGCGGCGGTGCCGGAGGCCCATGTGGCGTTGATGGACGGGTATTTCGAGCGGTTCCACCTGACCATTCAGGACAAGATCTGTGAGACGTGGTCGCTGATGGAGCGGCTGCGCAGCAAGGGGCACGGGATCTATGGCCTGACGAATTTTGCCGCCGATACCTGGCCCGTGGCCCTGAGGGTGCATCCGCAGTTGGGCGAGGCGTTTGAGGACGTGGTCGTGTCGGGGCGTGAAGGCACGGTCAAGCCGGAGCGCGAGATCTATGACCTCTTGTGCCGGCGCAACAAGCTGAGCCCGAGCGACTGCCTGTTGGTCGACGACAGTGACGCGAATGCGGACGGTGCGGGCAAGGCGGGCTGGCAGGCGCATCATTTCACCTCTCCCGACGCGCTGCGCCGGGACCTGACGGAGCGGGGGCTGCTGTGAACGAGTACAATTTCGCCTATCTGGACGAGCAGACCAAGCGGATGATCCGGCGGGCCATCCTGAAAGGGCTTGCCATTCCCGGCTACCAGGTGCCGTTCGCGTCGCGCGAGATGCCGATGCCCTATGGCTGGGGCACGGGCGGCGTGCAGGTGAGTGCGGCCACGCTGGTGCCCGAGGACCGGATGAAGGTGATCGACCAGGGCGCAGACGACACCACGAACGCGGTGTCGATCCGCAAGTTTTTCGAGCGCACGGCGGGTGTGGAGACGACCGAGGAGACCGGCCGCGCGACGCTGATCCAGACCCGGCACCGGATACCGGAAGAGCCGCTGACCGAGGACCAGATCCTGGTCTACCAGGTGCCGATCCCCGAGCCGCTTCGGTTTCTGGAGCCGCGCGAGACCGAGACGCGCAAGATGCACGCCCTGGAAGAATACGGGCTGATGCATGTGAAGCTTTATGAGGACATCAGCCAGCACGGGGCGATCGCCACCTCCTATGCCTATCCGGTGAAGGTGGAGGGGCGCTACGTGATGGACCCGTCACCGATTCCGAAGTTCGACAACCCGAAGATGGAGATGGCGGCCATTCAGTTGTTCGGTGCGGGGCGGGAACAGCGGATCTATGCGCTGCCGCCCTGGTGCGAGGTGGTGAGCCTCGATTTCGAGGATCATCCGTTCGAGCCAAGCAAGGCGGAGCATGAATGTGACCTGTGTGGGGCCGTCGAGAGTTACCTCGACGAGGTGATCGTGGACGATGCGGGCGGGCGAATGTTCGTCTGTTCGGACACGGATTACTGCCGGGGGCGCCGGGCCGCGGGGCATGTGGGGGCGCAGGGCGTGCCCTATGAGGAGGGTGCGGCGTGAGACACGAGGCGCGCAAAATTTTATGGAAAAATTTTGGAGCGGATTTTTCGAAAAATCCGCGTGCGGGAGGGCTGGTGTGATGACTCCATTGTTGCAGGTGCGCGATGTGGCGAAGTTCTATGGCCCCCGGGTGGGGTGCCGGGACGTGTCCTTCGATCTTTTTCCGGGCGAAGTGATGGGGATCGTCGGGGAGAGTGGATCGGGTAAATCCACGCTTCTTGGCTGCCTCGCCGGTCATCTGGCTCCTGATGCCGGCGAGGTGATTTTCGACACGGCCGTGGACGGGCCGCGCGATACGCTGAAAATGTCGGAGCCGGAGCGGCGGATGCTGGGGCGCACCGATTGGGCGTTCGTGCATCAGCACGCGCGGGACGGGTTGCGCATGGGGGTGAGTGCGGGCGGCAATGTGGGCGAGCGGCTGATGGCCGTGGGCGCGCGCCATTACGGGGAGATCCGCAGCAGCGCGGTGGATTGGCTGGGCCGGGTGGAGATTGCCGAGGACCGGGTGGATGACCGGCCCACGGCCTTTTCAGGCGGGATGCAGCAGCGCTTGCAGATCGCGCGGAACCTGGTGACCGGGCCGCGGCTGGTGTTCATGGACGAGCCCACGGGGGGCTTGGATGTCAGCGTGCAGGCGCGGCTGTTGGATCTTTTGCGCGGGCTGGTGCGGGAGATGGGGTTGAGTGCGATCATCGTGACGCATGACCTGGCGGTGGTGCGTCTGCTGGCGGATCGGCTGATGGTGATGAAGGACGGGCATGTCGTCGAGACCGGGCTGACCGACCAGGTGCTGGACGATCCGCAGCATGGCTATACGCAGTTGCTGGTTTCCAGCGTGTTGCAGGTTTGAGGCGGCGGGATTTGAGTATTTTTGGCAGGAAAAAGGCCGGGTCATGATCGAGATCGAGAACGTGTCGAAGAACTTCGTGCTGCACAACCAAGGCGGCGCGGTGATTCCGGTGATGGCGGCGGCGTCGCTGTCCGTCGGGGCGGGGGAATGCGTGGCGCTGACCGGGGCCTCGGGCGCGGGCAAGTCGACGCTGATGCGGATGATCTACGGCAATTACCTGGCCGCCTCGGGGCGGATCGTGGTGGCGGGCGTGGATGTGGCCCGCGCCGCCCCGCGAGAGATCCTGGCGCTCAGGCGCGAGACGCTGGGCTATGTCAGCCAGTTCTTGCGGGTGGTGCCGCGCGTGCCGACGCGCGAGGTGGTGGCCGAGCCGCTGCTTGCCGTGGGCGTGGAGAAGGGTGTTGCCGTGGCGCGGGCCGAGGAGCTGTTGCGGCGGCTGAACATCCCCGAGGGGTTGTGGGGGTTGAGCCCGACGACCTTTTCGGGGGGCGAGCAGCAGCGGGTGAATATCGCGCGGGGGTTCGCGCATGGCTATCCGGCGATGTTGCTGGACGAGCCGACGGCGAGTCTGGATGCGGATAACCGCGAGACGGTCTTGCGCCTGATCGAGGAGGCCAAGGGGCGGGGCGCGGCCATCGTGGGGATTTTCCATGACGAGGCGGCGCGGGCAAGGGTCTGCGACCGGGAAATCGACGTGTCGGTCTTTACCCCGAAGGCGGCGTAATGTGCGCGCTGGTCCATGGCGGGCGGCTCATTGGCGTTGTCGGGCCGTCGGGCGTGGGCAAGGACAGCGTGATGCAGGTGCTGGCGGAGCGGCACGCGTGCGTGCGGCTGGTGCGGCGGGTGATCACGCGCGACGCGGATGCGGGCGGTGAGGATTTCGAGGCGGTCGGCGAGGACGTGTTCGCGGCGCGGGTGCGGTCCGGGGCGTTCGCCTTGCACTGGCGGGCGCACGGGTTGAGATACGGCGTGCCGGTGGCAGTGAATGAGGACCTGGCGGCGGGGCACCTGTGCCTGGTGAACCTGTCGCGGTCGGTGTTGCGCGAGGCGCAGGCGATGTATCCCGGCTTTGCCGTGGTGCACCTGACGGCGCCGGTGCCGGTGCTGGCGGACCGGCTGGCGGCACGCGGGCGCGAAAGTGCCGAGGTGATCGCGGCGCGGCTGTCGCGGGCGGGGTTTGCCTTGCCGGAGGGGATGGGCCAAGTGATCCGGGTGGAGAATACCGGCACCTTGGAGGAGGCGGCAGAGGCGGTCTGGGCGCAGCTTCAGCCCGAAAGGGTGGCGCGATGAACGAGATGGAAACGGCCCTCGGCATCCTCGCCGCAGAGGCTGAGCGTGTCGAGAGTGAAAGGCTGTGGGACAAGCGGGGTGACCACGGGATCGAGAGCCGCGCGAAGTTGGCCTGCCTGCGCCTTGGGCAGTTTGCCCGAGAGGGTGTAGTGGCAGCGGAACTGGTCCATCACGTAAGGATAACCCCATTGCAGCAGGAGCGCGTCCTGTTCGGGCGTGAGGCCGGACGCGCGGCGGCGGGCGAGGTCGGCGTCGGTGAGGGGGGCGCGGAACGCATCGAGGTCGCGGACGGTGTCGGCGGCGAGGGCGTTCAGGGCGTGGGTGTCGCCAGTCGGCACGAGGGCCAGGAAGCGGCCGAGCTGCGCCAGTTCCAGCCCGTCGAGCGTAATCGGTGCGGCAAGATCGCAATGGGTGGTGAACGCGGTCAAAAGGTCGATTTCAGTCCAGCCGTCGGCCAGCCGGAAGGGCGGCTTGACGGTGGCGTGAAAGCCGTATTTGCGGGGGGTGCCGGTGATGTCGTCCCACGGGGCCGGAAGGCCGTCGATGTCGGGCGGGGTGGTCGGTTGGCCACTTTCCAAGTCCCAGCCGAGCCAATCGGCGCCGAACCGGCCCAGGGCGCCCTGCGGTGTGTGGTAGACAGCGTAGCGTTGGAATGCCATGTGCCCGGGTCTGCCCCTGTTTCAACTTCAAGACAAGTGATGGTTCCATGACAGAGACGTTTTGCCTTGCCAATGCGCAAGTGATCCTGCGCGACCGGGTGATGACCGGGGCCGTGCATGTGGAGGAGGGTGCGATCGCCGGGATCGAGGAGGGCGACGCGGTGCCCGCCGGGGCGGTGGACTGCGGGGCCGGTTTCGTGGCGCCGGGGCTGATCGAGCTGCATACCGACAACCTGGAGCGGCATATCCAGCCGCGGCCCAAGGTGGACTGGCCGCACAATGCCGCCATCCTGGCGCATGACGCGGAACTGGCGAGCACCGGGATCACCACGGTGTTCGACGCGATGCGGGTGGGGTCGATCCCCACGGGGCGGGGGCGGTACAAGGCTTATGCGCGGGGACTGGCGCGCGAGCTTTGGGCGCTGCGCGAGGAGGATGCGTTGAAGATCAGTCACTTCCTGCACTTGCGGGCGGAGGTGTGTTCGGAAACTCTGGAGGAGGAGATGGCGGAGTTCGGCCCGGAAGACCGTGTCGGCATCGTCAGCCTGATGGACCACACGCCGGGGCAGAGGCAGTTCCGGGATATCACCAAGCTGGCGGATTACATGAAGGGCAAGCACGCGCTGTCGGATGCGGAATTCGAAGAGCATGTCGCGCAATTGAAGGCGCTGCGCGATGCCAATGGCGACCGGCACGAGGCGGCGGCGGTGCGGGAGGCGGCGCGCTATGGCGCGGTGCTGGCGAGCCATGACGATACGACGGCGGAGCAGGTCGAAGTGTCGAAAGGGTATGGCGTGGCGATGGCGGAGTTTCCGACCACGGTGGAGGCGGCGGAGGCCAGCCACGCGCGGGATATCGCGGTGATCATGGGGGCGCCGAACCTCATCCGGGGCGGGTCGCACTCGGGCAACGTGGCGGCGGGCGAGTTGGCCCGCGCGGGGCTTCTCGATATCCTGTCGTCGGATTACGTGCCCTCGGCCCTGCTGCTGGCGGCGGTCAAGCTGGGACAGGACTGGGATGACATGGCGCGGGGGCTGGCGACGGTGACGGCGGCGCCGGCGACGGCCGTGGGGTTGCAGGACCGGGGCGAGATCGCGGTCGGCAAGCGGGCGGACCTGATCCGGTTCGACCTGCGCGGCGGCGTGCCGGCCTTGCGGGCAGTGTGGAGCCGGGGAAACCGGGTGGCGTGATCCGGGCCGTTGGCCGCGTGCCGGGTTTCGGCCATCAAAGGTGGGTTTTGTTAAGCAAAGGTGGGTCTCACCCACTCTACGCGAGCGGGCAATGCGCATGTGGCGGCAGCGTTGCCACCGTGAGATGATGTCCGCGGTGGCCCTGCGACATGGGCAAGGATTGCGGGACTGCTGCGATCCCGGGGCCTCTGACGCGGGCCGATGCCTTTGGCGGGATCGGCGATCTGGCCGGATCATGACGGGGCAAGGGGGCCGGGCGGAAGGCTGGCCGACAGGGTGTGGGGCGCGCCCCGGATCATCGCGCGATTGTCGCGGTTCTACCATCTGTAGGTGGGGGACCTGAATGTGCCCGGCACGCCTGCGGATGTGGAGCCGGGGAGGCCGGGCTTTCGTCTGCGCGGCGGGGGCGCGGGGTTGCAACAGGTGCAGGTGGCTTGCGCGGGCTGACGACGCCGCGATTTTCCGGACCGGCGGCTGGAGAAAATTCGTACGAATTTTCTTGGGGGATTTTCTTCGTACGAAGAAAATGGGGTTGAACTGGAGACGGACGATTTGATCCCGTGAGGGGCGTGAGTTGGGGGACCGGCCTGAGCGTTGCGTCGGCGGGTGTGCCAGGCATGGCAAGGGCGTTTGGGTGAAACGGGTGGGGGGCGGCGCGGCGTGGGTTTTCACCCACCCTACGCAGGCTTGCGCGGGTGTCGGTCGAGGAGCCGTCTTGCAATCACCTGTGCCTGGATCTCGCGTGCCGGCGAGGCAGACCGTCCACCGGACGGTCTGCGAAAACATCAGCCGAGCAATCTTCGTGCAATCACCTGTGCTTGAATCTCGCCGGCACCCTCGAAGATGTTGAGGATGCGGGCGTCGCAGAGCACGCGGCTGACGGGGTACTCCAGCGCGAAGCCGTTGCCGCCGTGGATCTGAAGCGCGTTGTCGGCGGCGGCCCAGGCGACGCGGGCGCCCAAGAGCTTGGCCATGCCGGCCTCGACATCGCAGCGGTGGCCCTCGTCCTTCTCAAAGGCCGAATAGTACGTCAGCTGGCGGGCGACCATGATTTCCACGGCCATCATCGCCAGCTTGTTGGCGACGCGGGGAAATTCGATCAGCTCCTTGCCGAACTGCTTGCGGTCCTGGGCGTATTGCATCCCGAGGTCGAGCGCGTTCTGCGCCACGCCGATGGCGCGCGCGGCGGTCTGGATGCGGGCGCTCTCGAAGGTCTCCATCAGTTGCTTGAAGCCCTTGCCCTCTTCGCCGCCCAGAAGGTTTTCGCCCTTCACCTTGAAGTCGTCGAAATTGACCGTGTATTCCTTCATGCCGCGATAGCCCAGCACCTCGATCTCGCCGCCCGAGATGCCGGAGTCCTTGAACGGCTCTTCATCCGTGCCGGGGGTCTTTTCGGCCAGGAACATCGACAGGCCCTTGTAATCGTCGGTGCCCTGTACGCTGCGGGCCAGTACGGTCATCACGTGGGTCCGGGCGGCGTGGGTGATCCAGGTCTTGTTGCCGTTGAGGATCCAGTCGCCGTTGTCGTCCTGTTTCGCGCGGGTCTTGAGCGATCCGAGGTCCGAGCCGGTGTTGGGTTCGGTGAAGACGGCCGTGGGCAGGATCTCGCCCGAGGCGAGGCCGGGGAGCCACTTTTCCTTCTGCTCGGGCGTGCCGCCGGCGATGATCAGTTCGGCGGCGATTTCCGAGCGGGTGCCCAGCGAGCCGACGCCGATATAGCCGCGGCTGAGTTCCTCGGAGACGACGCACATCGACGCTTTCGACAGGCCAAGGCCGCCGAAGTCCTCGGGGATGGTCAGGCCGAAGACGCCCATTTCCGCGAGTTCCTCGATGATCTCCATCGGGATCAGTTCGTCCTTGAGGTGCCATTCATGCGCCTCGGGCAGGATCTTGTCGACGGCGTAGCGGCGGAACTGCTCCCGGATCATCTCGAGCTCTTCGTCGAGGCCGGTGGCGCCGACGGTGATCTCGGCGGCGCGTTCCCGCATCAGTTCGACAAGGCGGATGCGGGCGGCCTGGGTGTTGCCGGACTGCGTGAGCGTCTGGACCTCGGGGGTCATCAGCACGCGCATGTCATCCTGGGAAAGGCCGATGTCCTGAAGGCGCAGAAATTCGCCCTGGTTCATCGGGATGCCGCCGTAGATCTGCCAAAGGTACTCGCCGAAGGCGATCTGGTGAATGAGTTGCTCGACCTCGCCAAATTTTCCCTCGTCCTGCAGGCGGGTCGCCCAGCCCTGCATCTGGCGCAGGGATTCGACGTAGGTGGCGAGCCAGGCGAGGCCGTGGCTGGCGGTCTGGTGTTGTTCCACGGCGCGGGAAGACACGCGGCCCTCGACCGTGACGAGGTCGCGCAGGGCGTCCCTGGCGTTGTCGAGGA
Organism: Roseovarius sp. THAF27; assembly: GCF_009363655.1. Lineage (NCBI taxonomy): Bacteria > Pseudomonadati > Pseudomonadota > Alphaproteobacteria > Rhodobacterales > Roseobacteraceae > Roseovarius > Roseovarius sp. THAF27. The sequence continues at coordinate 3,343,663 of NZ_CP045393.1, read as the reverse complement.
TCTGTTCGGCCGGGGCCACGGCCTTGCCGGTCAGCTCCAGCAGGTCCTTCAGGAGGATCTCGGTCGAAAGGTCAACGTCCTGTCCGTCATGCGCCATGGGGTAGCTCCTTCGGTTTTCGCCGCACCGGCATAGCCATTTCGCAGGTGCAGCGCAACTATTATGCTCATGCGGCGTGCAATTTGGTCGAATATTGCGCTGTCGTGTCGCGGGGTGCGGTGGGTCCGCATGGATTTCCGGCAGTCATGGCGGTGATTTAGGCCGTGCGCGCCCTGGGAAAAGTGGTACGAGAGGCGCATGGATGCGTTGCTCGGCCCTGACTGGTTGATGGTGATGGCGTTCGCCTGGGGCGTGGCCGTGCTGGGCGGACTGGTCAAGGGCGTGGTGGGATTCGCCATGCCGATGGTGGTGATCTCGGGGCTGAGCACGGTGATGCCGCCCGAGGTGGCGCTGGCGGGGCTGATCCTGCCGACATTGGCCTCGAACGGCTGGCAGGCGCTGCGGCAGGGAGTCCGTGCGGCCTGGGGGTCCCTGACGCGGTTCCGGGTGTTCCTGCTGGCCGGGATGACGGTAATGCTGATTTCGGCACAGCTTGTGAGGGCGATCCCGGAGGCGGTGATGCTGCTGCTGATCGGGGTGCCGATCATCATCTACGCGGGCTTTGCGCTGGCCGGGCGGCCCTTGCGGCTGCCGCCCAACCCCGGCCGCCGCGTGGAAGCGGGGATCGGTGCGGTGGCCGGGTTCTTCGGCGGGATCTCGGGCGTGTGGGGGCCGCCGACCGTGGCGATGCTGACCGCGCTGGACACCGAGAAGACCGAGCAGATGCGCGTACAGGGCGTGATCTACGGCATGGGGGCGGTGTTGCTGACCGGAGCGCATACCGTCTCGGGCGTGCTGAACCGCGCCACGCTGCCGCTGTCGCTGTCGCTGATCGTGCCGGCGCTGATTGGCCTCGGGATCGGCTTCATGCTGCAGGACCGGATCGACCAGCGCCTGTTCCGGCGGCTGACGCTGGCGGTGCTGGTCATCGCGGGCCTGAACCTTGTGCGGCGCGGGATCATGAGCTTCTAGAAAGGTGGTGCGGCTGCGCCGCGCCGGATGTCTCGTCGCCCGCCCTCCGGGCGGCTCCTCGGGCGCGGGAGCCCCGGTGCGACGGGCTGACCCGGCGATGCACCTCCTGGCAGGTGGGGGCCTCCGGCGAAGATATCTTGCGGCCAGGGGAAGGTGTGTGCAACACTCTTCTTCCTCTGGCCGGAAATATCCCGGGGGGGCGTCGAAACCGGGGTTTCGACGTGGGGGGCTGGCCCCCCGCTGCGGTGCCCTCTTTCAAGCGCGGGACATATCCGGTAAAGCGCCCGGGACAAGTTTGAACCCGCATGGATGAGAGACGATGAAATTCACCCTGTCCTGGCTGAAAGACCATCTTGAGACCACTGCCGGCGTGGCGGAGATCGCCGAGGCGCTGACCGATCTTGGTCTCGAGGTGGAAGAGATTTCCAACCCGGCGGAGACGCTTGCGGACTTTACCATCGGCAAGGTGGTGAGCGCCGAAAAGCATCCCGATGCGGACCGTCTGCGGGTGTGCCAGGTGGACACCGACGAGGGCGTGAAACAGATCATCTGCGGGGCGCCGAATGCGCGCGAAGGCATCACCGTCGTGGTGGCCAAGCCCGGCGTCTACGTGCCCGGGATCGACACCACGATAGGGGTGGGCAAGATCCGCGGGATCGAGAGCTTCGGCATGATGGCGTCGGAGCGCGAGATGGAGCTGTCGGACGAGCATGACGGGATCATCGAGCTGCCTTCGGGCGAGGTCGGTGAGCGGTTCGTCGACTGGCTGGCCGAGAACGACCCGGCCAAGGTGGACCCGGTGATCGAGATCGCGATCACGCCCAACCGGCCCGACGCGCTGGGTGTGCGGGGGATCGCGCTGGATCTAGCGGCGCGGGGGCTGGGGACCATGAAGGAGGCGCCGCGCGCGCATGTGGAGGGGCAGTTTCCGTGCCCGATCACTGTCAGCATCGACGAGGATACCAGGACGGACGGTTGTTTCGTCTTTGCCGGGCGGCTGATCCGGGGTGTGACCAACGGGCCGAGCCCGAAGTGGTTGCAGGACCGGCTGCGGGCCATCGGGCTGCGGCCGATTTCGGCGCTGGTGGATATCACCAATTTCTTCACCTATGACCGCAATCGGCCGCTGCACGTGTTCGACGCCGACAAGGTGGCGGGAAACCTGCGGGTGCATCGCGCCAGTGGGGGCGAGACGCTGGTGGGGCTGGACGAGAAGGAATACACCTTCTCGAAAGGGCAGGTGGTGATCTCGGACGAGAACGGCATCGAGAGCGTTGGCGGCATCATGGGCGGGCTGGCGACGGGCTGTACGGCCGAGACGACGAACGTGTTCCTCGAAGCGGCTGTCTGGGACCATATCCAGATCGCGCATACGGGCCGGGGGCTGAAGATCAACTCGGACGCGCGGTATCGCAACGAGCGGGGGATCGACCCGGCGTTCAACATGGAAGCGCACGACCTGGCGACGCAGATGATCCTGGACCTGTGCGGCGGCGAGGCGTCGAACCTGGTGGTGGCGGGCGAGGTGCCCGACGTGGCGCGGGCGTACCGCCTGGATGCCGCGCGGGTGCAGTCGCTGGTGGGCATGGAGATCCCGGAATCCGAGCAGCGCCAGACGCTGACGCGGCTGGGCTTTCGCATGGAGGGCAACACCGCCCACGTGCCAAGCTGGCGGCCCGATATCATGGGCGAGGCGGATCTGGTGGAGGAAGTGGCGCGGGTGGCCTCGCTGACAAAGCTGGAAGGTCGCCCGATGCCGCGGATGCAGGCGGGCGTGCCCGAGCCGATCCTGAGCACCGCGCAGCAGCGCGAGCGGGCGGCGCGGCGGATGGCGGCATCGCTGGGCTATAACGAGTGCGTCACCTACAGTTTCATCGACAAGGCGAGTGCGGAGCTGTTCGGCGGGGGCGGCGACGCGACGATGCTGGCCAACCCGATCAGCAGCGAGATGAGCCATATGCGGCCGGACCTGCTGCCCGGGTTGTTGCGGGCCGCGGCACGCAACCAGGCGCGGGGGGCGATGGACCTGGCGCTCTTTGAGCTGGGCCACGCGTTTCACGGTGGCGAACCGGGAGAGCAGCACGTGCAGGTGAGCGGTATCCTGGTGGGCCGAACCGGGCCGAAGGACGTGCACAAGGCGAGCCGTCCGGTGGATCTGTACGATGCCAAGGCGGATGCCGAGGCGGTCCTGGGGGCGCTGGACGCGCCGGCGAAAGTTCAGATTCTGCGCGGGGCGTCCGAATGGTGGCACCCGGGGCGGCACGGGATGATCTGCCTGGGGCCGAAGAAGGTGCTGGGCGTCTTTGGCGAGTTGCATCCGAAGATCCTGCGCGAGATGGATGTGAAGGGGCCGGTCGTGGGGTTCACCCTCTACCCGCAGGAAATTCCGCAGCCGCGGAACACCGACGCAAACCGGGGCGCGATGAAGATCAGCGACCTGCAGGTGGTGGAACGCGATTTCGCCTTCGTGGTGGATGCCGATGTGGAGGCGCTGACGCTGGTCAATGCCGCCGCCGGGGCCGACAAGGCGCTGATCGAGGATGTGCGGGTCTTCGACGAGTTCATCGGCGGCAGCCTGGGCGAGGGCAAGAAGAGCCTGGCGCTGACGGTGCGGCTGCAACCGACCGAGAAGACGCTGAAGGACGCGGATATCGAGGCGGTGTCGGCGAGGATCGTCGAGAAGGTGACTAAGGCCACGGGCGGCATGCTGCGCGGGTGAGACTGGATCGCGGTACGGCGCACGCGGAAGCGCGTGGGTTGTCACCCACCCTACGAGTGGATGTTGTGCCGCGTTCGCCTTGTCATCCGCGGCGCGGCATGCAGATTGTGCGGCGACACTGAACAAGGAGGACATCAGATGCTGAGCGTATATCTTTCAGGCGAGATCCATACCGACTGGCGCGAGCAGATCATCGAAGGGGCCAGGGGCCTCGACGTGGAGTTTTCCGCGCCGGTGACGGATCACGGCGCCAGCGACGATTGCGGCGTGACGATCCTGGGAGCGGAAGAGAACAAGTACTGGCACGACCACAAGGGCGCCATGGTGAACGCGATCCGGACCCGCAAGGGGATCGAGGAAGCCGACATCGTGGTCGTGCGGTTCGGCGACAAGTACAAGCAGTGGAACGCGGCCTTTGACGCAGGCTATGCCAGCGCGATGGGCAAGTCGCTGATCATTCTGCAGCCGCCGGAGCATGACCACGCCTTGAAGGAGGTGGACGCCGCGGCGCTGGCCGTGACGCGCGAGCCGGGGCAGGTGGTGGAGATCCTGCGCTATGTCCTGGAAGGGACGTTGCCGAAGTAGCGGCGGCGCGGGGTGGCGTGGGTTTTCACCCACCCTATGGTGCCTGCCCGAGGCGACGCATGTCCGGGACCACGCTGTCGAGGGAGCCGGGCAGCTCGGCTTGCAGGGCGATGACGTCGTCGGTTGCGGCGACGACCTTGCCCGGGGCCGTGTCCAGTCTGCCGATGATGGTCGGGATCCGGTCGAGAAGGAGGTTGAGGTCGCGGGCCAGCACGCCGACCCCGTTGGGGGTGAGTTGGCACGCCGTGCGCCAAAAGGGAGATCAAGAAAGCGTCAGCGAGGGGCCCGGAAGGCGCTTTGGCGGTGCTCCGGGCGTCCTGCGAGGTTCAATCCCGCTTCGGCATGGGATAAGTGTGAGACGCGGAGCGATGGTCCGCCGCGCTGCGTTCGCGCGTCACATTCAACCGGAAAGATCCGACACGATGGACTGGGCTGCCCTTGCAAGAGAACTGGTGACGCTGATCGTGGTCATCGACCCCGTGGGGTCGATCCCGGTGTTCCTGTTTGCGGTTCAGGGCGTGCCGCGGGCGCTGCACCGGCGCTTTGCGCTGCGGGCGGTGGCGATTGCGGCGCTGGTGCTGCTGGCGTTCCTGGTGGGCGGGCAGTTCCTGCTGGAATCGCTGGGGCTGCGGCTGGGATCGTTCCAGATCGCGGGCGGGATCATCCTGTTTTTGTTCGCGATGACGATGATCTTCGGCGAGTCGAAGCCCGCGCGTGAGATCGAGGAGGCCGAGCGCGACCATCTGGCGGGCGCGGTGTTTCCGCTGGCGATGCCGTCGATCGCGTCGCCGGGTGCGATGCTGGCCATCGTGATCCTGACGGACAACCACACAGAGTCCCTGGCCAACCAGGCGATCACGGCGGGGCTGCTTCTCTTGGTGCTGCTCATGACGCTGGGGCTGCTTTTGGCGGCGACATACGTGCACCGCGTGATCGGCAGCACGGGGGCCAGCGTGATCAGCCGGGTGATGGGGATCGTGCTGGCGACGATTGCCGTGGATGCGGTGCTGGGCGGGTTCGACGCGCTGGGCGTGATGGACGTGGCGCCGCCGCCGGTGGAGAGCCCGTTGAACAAGGCGGCGCCGAAGTAGCGTGGCGCCCGGGTGGGTCTTCACCCACCCTACGGGGGCGGGGCGCGTGGGTTCTTGCATTCCAGCCGGGGAGACGCGTGGGTTTTCACCCACCCTACGCTGGAGGATTGTGGGAGGAGGTCCCGAATTGGGTCCGGGACGGCGGGCCAGCCGTTCAGTATGAAGATCAGCCGCGACAGCGCCGGGCAGCCACGAACGCCCGGTTTGAAAAAGCCCCCGCGCCGGAGGCACGGGGGCAATGTCGGCCCGGGCGGGGCGTGTGAGCCTCAGCCGATGGCGGCGGCTTTCACGTCCTCGTCGATATAGGGCACGTACTGCTCGAAATTGTCGGCGAACATCTTGACCAGCTTGTCGGCCTGCGCGTCGTAGGCCGCGCCCTCGTCCCAGGTGCGGCGCGGGTCCAGGAGGACCTCGGGCACGCCGGGCACGCTGACCGGAACCTCGAAGCCGAAATTGGGGTCCTTGCGGAACTCGACCTCGTTCAGCGAACCGTCAAGCGCGGCTGTCAGCAGCGCACGGGTGGCCTTGATCGGCATCCGCTCGCCGGTGCCGTAGGCGCCGCCGGTCCAGCCGGTGTTGACCAGCCAGCAGGTCGCGCCGTGCTTGGCGATCTTTTCGCGCAGGAGGTTGCCGTAGACCTCGGGGCGGCGGGGCATGAAGGGTGCGCCGAAGCAGGTCGAGAAGGTAGGCTCGGCCTCGGTCAGGCCGCGCTCGGTTCCGGCGACCTTGGCGGTGAAGCCCGACAGGAAGTGGTACATCGCCTGCGCCGGCGACAGACGCGCGATGGGAGGCAGCACGCCGAACGCGTCGCAGGTCAGCATGATGATGTTCTTGGGGTGCCCGCCAAGCGCTGTTTCCGAGGCGTTGGAGATGTAGCTCATCGGGTAGGCGCAGCGCATGTTCGCGGTGAGGCTGTCATCGGCGAAGTCGAGTTCCAGCGTTTCCTCGTCGTAGACCATGTTCTCGATCACGGTGCCGAATTTCTCGGTCGTGGCGTAGATTTCCGGCTCTGCCTCGGGATCGAGATTGATCGTCTTGGCATAACAGCCGCCCTCGAAGTTGAAGGTGCCGCGATCCGACCAGCCGTGTTCGTCATCCCCGATGAGCGTGCGGTTGGGATCGGCGGAAAGGGTGGTCTTGCCGGTGCCGCTGAGGCCGAAGAAGATGGCGGTGTCCACGGGGTTGCCGTTGGCGTGGTTGGCCGAGCAGTGCATCGGCATGATGCCTTTTTCCGGCAGCAGGTAGTTCAGCACCGAGAAGACCGATTTCTTGTTCTCGCCGGCGTATTCGGTGTTGCCGATCAGGATCAGCTTGCGGTCGAAGTTGATGGCGATCACGGTTTCCGACACGCAGCCGTGCCGGGCCGGGTCGGCCTTGAAGGTCGGGCAGTTGATGACGGTGAAGTCGGCGGTGAAACTGTCCAGCGCCTCGCGCTCGGGGCGGCGCAGCATGTGGCGGATGAAGAGGCCGTGCCAGGCCAGTTCGGTGACCATGCGCATGTTGATCGAATGCGCCGGATCGGCGCCGCCGACGAGGTCCTGCACGAAATAGTCGCGGCCCTGCATGTGGGCGATCATGTCGGTGTAGAGCTGGTCGAACGCCTCGGGCGTCATCGGGGCGTTGTTTTCCCACCAGATGCTGTCGGCGACGCTGTCGGTCTTGACGACGTGCTTGTCCTTGGGGGACCGGCCGGTGAACTGGCCGGTCGAGACGAGGAAGGTGCCGCCCTTGCCGAGGCGCCCCTCGCCCTTGCGGAGTGCCTCTTCGATCAGGGCGGGTTCGATCAGGTTGTAATGCACTTGGCCGAGGCCCGTGATCCCCTGGTGCTCGAGGGTAAAGTTGGGATTGACCCGTCCTGCTGACATGCGTGCGCTCCTTGAGTTCCGGCCGTCCGCCATCGTGGCGGTTCTGGCCATGCAGGTCCGCCGAAATTGGCGGCGAGACTCCGGCCCGTGCCGGATGTGTCGCGGGCCTCTTAACATGACGGTTTTATGATTGAACAGGACGCAAATGCACAGTTAGCGCAATCAAATCAGGCGTTAGCGCCACCATGCCAATCGTTAGCGCCACCATCGGCGAGCCGCCGCAACGGGCCTGCAACCGCCGGCCGATAAAGTGAGTCAATTTAGCCATTCCTAAGACATTTTCGCGTCAGATGGCTGCGAAAGCGTGTCTGATTCGCAGTTTGGGATTGATTAAAAAGGCGAAAACGGATCATAGTATTGGAAAAAAGCAGGCAATCGAGCAGTACAAGGAAATCATTATGTCAAAAATCGCCCTTGTGGACGATGACAGGAATATTCTGACATCGGTGTCCATGACTCTCGAGGCGGAAGGCTTCGAGGTCGAAACATACAATGACGGTCAGCAAGCCTATGAGGCGTTCAGCAAGAAGCTGCCCGACATGGCGGTGCTGGACATCAAGATGCCGAGGATGGACGGGATGGACCTGCTGCAACGGCTGCGGCAGAAATCGGCGATGCCGGTCATTTTCCTGACCTCCAAGGATGACGAGATCGACGAGGTTCTGGGCCTGCGCATGGGCGCGGACGACTACGTCAAGAAACCGTTCAGCCAGCGCCTGCTGGTCGAGCGCATCCGCGCGCTGTTGCGCCGGCAGGACGCGGTCGACGGCAACGTGGTGGCCGACACCGAGGAAACCAAGGTGATCGAGCGTGGCGAGTTGCGCATGGACCCGCTGCGTCACGCGGTGTCGTGGAAAGGCCAGGACGTTTCGCTGACGGTGACGGAATTCCTGCTGTTGCAGGCGCTGGCGCAGCGCCCGGGTTTCGTGAAGAGCCGCGATCAGCTGATGGACGTGGCCTATGACGACCAAGTTTACGTGGACGACCGGACCATCGACAGCCATATCAAGCGTCTGCGCAAGAAACTGCGGATGGTGGACCCGGAATTTTCGGCCATCGAAACGCTTTACGGTATCGGGTATCGTTACAACGAGGAATGATGGCCTGAAACATGGCATTGGCGGAGGGCTTCCAGGTGCGCGATCACTCGCTGAATGACGATGACGGCGTCGTTCTTGGCGATGATTTCGTGGCGCCGGAGAACGTCGTCGAGGAAGAGGTCCGCAGGCGCCGCGCGCGCCGGGGCTACTTCGGCAGCGGCGGCGGGTCGCTCACGCGGAAGATCATCACGTTCAACCTGATTGCCCTGAACGTGCTGGTCGCGGGCATCCTGTACCTGAACTCGTCGCGCGACGGGCTGGCGCAGCAGCATGCCGACGGGTTGCAAAGCGACGTGGAACTGATCGCGGACGTGTTCGAGGCGCAATTGCCCGAGGGTGCGCCCGTCAGCCTTGTGGCGATGGACGGGCTGGACGTGGCGGGCACGCTGGACGGCCTGGATGTCCAGCAGGGCATCGACGTGCTGGTCTACGACCGCGCGGGTCAGTTGGTCGGACGGACCGAAGGCCGCCTGCCACGGCCGAACGCGGGCGTGCCGGAAAAGCCCACGGTGATCACCGACGCGTTGAACCACGTCTGGAACTGGGTGTCGGCGCCGTTCTCGGCGATCCTGAGCACCGAGACGGAAGTCAGCGTGGAGGCCCTGGCGCAAGGCATGGTCGATGACGCGCTGAACGAGGGCACGCAGGTGGGCCGGGGCGAAAGCGATGGCGCGACGGTGTTTACCGTCGCGACGCCGATCCTGCAGGGCGACCGGCCGGTGGGCGTGGTCGCGCTGGCCAGCGCATCGGGCGAGATCGACAAGCTGAGCCGGATGGAGCGCGAACGCGTGCTGCAGATGTTCCTGGTGGCGACGCTGGTCTCCGTCGGCCTGTCGCTGATCCTGGCCTCGACCATCGCAAATCCGCTGTCAGAGCTGGCTGCCGCCGCCGAAGTGGGGGGCGCGCGCAACCGCAACGGAAACAACAATGGCGGCGGACGCGTCCGCATTCCCGATCTGACCGCGCGTCCCGACGAGATCGGACGGCTTTCGGGCGCGTTGCGGGGCATGGTGACCGCCCTTTACCACCGGATCGACGGCAACGAGCAGTTTGCGGCGGATGTCGCGCACGAGATCAAGAACCCGCTGGCCAGCTTGCGCAGCGCGGTGGGCACGATGCGCGTGGCCAAGCGCGAGGACCAGCGCGAGAAGCTCTTGAACGTGATCGAGCATGACGTGCGCCGCCTTGACCGGCTGGTGAGCGACATCTCGAACGCGTCGCGGCTGGACAGCGAACTGGTGCGCGAGGAGCAGGAGGCCTTCGACCTGATCCAGATGCTGGAGAACCTGGCGCATTACCTGGGCGAACAGGCGCGGCAGAAGGGCGTGGAATTCATCACCGATTTTCCCGAGGACCCGATTGTCATCATGGGGCTGGAAGCGCGGCTGGCCCAGGTTTTCGTGAACCTGATCACCAACGCCACCTCGTTCTGCGAGGAAGGCGACGCGATCCGTCTCTGGGCGCGCAAGCGGGAAAACCGCGTGGTGGTCGTGGTCGAGGATACCGGCCCCGGCATTCCCGAACAGGCGCTGACCAAGATCTTCAACCGCTTCTACTCGCAGCGGGACGCGAACGATTTCGGCAACAATTCGGGCCTGGGCCTGTCGATCTCCAAGCAGATCGTCGAGGCGCATGAAGGCGTGATCTGGGCCGAGAACATCCGGCCCACCGATGCCGACGTCACCTCTGACCCGCTTGGCGCACGTTTCGTCGTGGGTCTGCCGGTCTGAGCCGGTGGGCGCGTTACCTGCACTGACATGTCCCGAGCCGCCGGAGTGACGGATACGCAGACACTCCACGCAACCGCCGTCGCCATCGACAGCCGTGCGGTTCTGATCCGCGGCGCGTCTGGCAGTGGCAAGTCGGGCCTTGCGCTGCAGCTTCTGGCGATGGGCGCAGGGCTGGTGGCGGACGACCGCACGGTGGTCTGGGCCGAGGGCGGCACGCTCTGGGCCGACGCTCCGGACACCATCCGCGGCCAAATCGAGGCGCGGGGCGTGGGCATCCTGCGCCCCGGCGCCGTGGGACCCGTGCCCGTTGCGTTGATCGTCGACATGGACACGGTCGAAACCGCGCGTCTTCCCGAAGACCGCGCGGTGGTGATGATGGGCGTTTCGCTGCCGGTTCTTAACAAATCCGAGAGCGCCCATTTTTCTGCTGCGGTTGCAGTATATCTAAGGCAGACATGCCGGGAATGAGGAGTGGCCCGCGATGCCGGCAGGTCCGGTGACGAAAAGACTGGTTCTGGTGACCGGCCCCTCGGGAGCCGGGCGGACGACTGCGATCCGCGCGCTGGAGGATATGGGGTTCGAGGCGATCGACAACCTGCCGCTGTCGCTGTTGCCGCGGCTGATCGAGGGCGAGGGCCCGGACAAGCCGCTGGTGCTGGGCGTGGACACGCGCAACCGGGATTTTTCCACCAATGCGCTGATCGAGGTGATCGACCGGCTGAGCACCGATGCGACAGTGCATCTGCAGGTGCTGTATCTGGACAGCAGTGCCGAGGTGCTGACGCGTCGCTTTTCGGAAACGCGGCGTCGCCATCCCCTTGCCCCGGCCGAGACCCCCGATATCGGCATCGCCCGCGAGTTCGACCTGCTGGGCCCGATCCGGGCGCGGGCCGATATCCTGATCGACACGTCCGAATTGTCGCCGCACGACCTGCGGGCGGATCTGTCGCGCTGGTTCGCACCGGGCGAAGGCGGGCACATGTCGGTGTCCGTGCAGTCGTTTTCCTACAAGCGGGGCCTGCCAAGGGGCCTGGACATGGTGCTGGACTGCCGGTTCCTGCGGAACCCCTATTGGGAGGCCGGGCTGCGCGGGCTGACCGGGCAGGACGCGCGGGTGCGGGCCTATGTGGGCGACGACCCGATGTTTAAGGGCTTCGCGGACCGCGTGGGCGATCTGGTGCGGCAGCTCTTGCCGGCCTACAAGGCGGAAGGCAAGGCCTATCTGGCGATCGGGTTCGGCTGTACCGGCGGGCAGCATCGCAGCGTCACGATGGCAGAAACCTTGTCCGAAACCCTTGCAGAGGCGGGCTGGCAGGTGTCTATAAGGCATCGCGAACTGGAACGGCGCGGCTTGCTCGTGCCGTCCGGCCCCGGCGCAGCGGCCGAGGCAGCGAAGGAAAGGGATATCGGGGCGTGATCGGGATCGTGATCGTGGCACATGGCGGCCTGGCACAGGGCTATCTGAAGGCGATCGAGCACGTCGTCGGCAGCCAGTCCGGTATCCGCGCCATTCCGATCGAGGGCGATTTCGACCGCGGCGAGAAACAGGACGAGATCTGCCGGGTGGCCGACGAGGTGGACACCGGCGATGGCGTGCTGATCGTGGTGGATATCTTCGGCGCGTCGCCGGCCAACCTGTCGCTCAAGGCGTGCCAGCCGGAGAACCGGCGTATCCTTTACGGGGCGAACCTGCCGATGCTGCTGAAGCTGGCCAAGAGCCGCGACCTGCCGGTGCCCGAGGCCGCGCGCGCCGCGCTGGATGCGGGGCGCAAGTATATCGACAGCCACACCCCGTGATGCGGGGCAGACCCGGAAAGACCAAGACCGACATGACAGACACCGTCACCCGCGAGATCGAGATCGTCAACGAGAAGGGCCTGCACGCGCGTGCCGCGGCCAAGTTGGTGGAGGTGGTCGAGGGATTCGACGCGCAGGCCGAGGTCAGCCATGATGGCCAGACCACCGGCGCGGACAGCATCATGGGCCTTTTGATGTTGGCAGCGTCGCGTGGAACGACTATTGACGTGCGAGCCTGGGGGCCCGACGCCGAGGCGCTGGCGGATGCCGTGAGCGCGTTGGTGGCCGACCGGTTCGGCGAGGACATGTAGGCGCGCGATGCGCGGCGGGACGGGAACAGACCACGTGGCGGACAAGGCGCAGGATCAGAGCGGTGAGGCGCAGCCCGGATCGGTCAATTTCACCAAGTATGACCGGCGCAGCCTGACCTATGCCAATTCATTCGACAGTCCGGCCACGGCCTTTACCATCCGCGCGATCGAGTGGGTCACCGGCAAGCTGACGATCATCAAGATGATCAAGGCGTTCGAGAAACGCGGCGCGCCCACGGGCCAGCCGTTCTGGCGCGCGGCGCTCGATACGATGGGCATCCCGCTGCTGACGCCGCAGGACCAGATCGACAATATCCCCGAGACCGGGCCGGTCGTGATCGTGGCAAACCATCCGCACGGGCTGGTGGACGGGATGATCCTGGCCGACCTGATCGGGCGGCGGCGCACCGATTACAAGATCCTGACCCGCGCCCTGTTGACCGGGATCGACGAGGTGGCGGCGTCCTACATGATCTCGGTGCCGTTTCCGCATGAACCCGACGCGCAGCGCAAGTCGGTGGAGATGCGCGCCAAGGCGATGGCGCACCTGAAGGAAGGCGGCGCGATCAGCGTGTTCCCGTCGGGCGTGGTGGCATCGTCGGACAGCCTGTTCGGGCCGGTCAAGGAGCGCGAATGGAATGTCTTTACCGCGCAGATGATCCGGCGGTCGGGGGCCACGGTGGTGCCGATCTACTTTCCCGGCGCCAATTCACGCGCCTACCAGATGGCCAACTGCATCTCGGCCACGCTGCGCCAGAGCTTGTTGCTGCACGAGGTGGTGCGGGGGTGCAACAATCCGCAGAAGCCGGTCGTGGGCGCGCCAATCACGCCGGAGCAGATGGAATTGTTGGACAAGGACCCGCGCGGGTTTATGGCGTGGTTGCGTGAGCATACGTTGAGCCTGGGCGATACGTGAGGGCCGCGGTGGGTTTTCACCCACCCTACGCAAGGTGTCGCGCACGGGTTTTCACCCAACCCACAGACGTGACGCGCGTGGGTTTTGACCCACCCTACGATATGGTGCCGAAGTCGCTTGGGTTTTCAGCCATGTCAGCGGGTCGGGACCGGTTCCTCGCCGCGATAGTCGTAGAAGCCGCGGCCGGTCTTGCGGCCCAGCCAGCCGGCCTCGACATATTTCGTCAGCAGCGGGCAGGGGCGGTATTTCGTATCCGCCAGCCCGTCATGCAGCACGTTCATGATGGCAAGGCAGGTGTCCAGCCCGATGAAATCCGCCAGTTCCAGCGGGCCCATCGGGTGATTGGTGCCGAGCTTCATCGAGGTGTCTATGGAGGTGACGGACCCCACGCCCTCGTAGAGCGTGTAGACCGCCTCGTTGATCATGGGCATCAGGATGCGGTTGACGATGAAGGCGGGGAAATCCTCGGAACTGGCGGCGGTCTTGCCGAGCTTTTCCACGACGGCGAGGCAGGCGTCGTAGGTGGGTTTGTCGGTGGCGATGCCGCGGATCAGTTCGACCAGTTGCATGACCGGCACCGGGTTCATGAAGTGAAAGCCCATGAATTTCTCGGGGCGGTCGGTGCGGCTGGCAAGGCGTGTGATCGAGATCGAAGAGGTGTTCGACGTGAGGATCGTGTCGGGGCCGAGATGCGGCACGAGATCCTCGAAGATGGCCTGCTTGACGGTCTCGCGCTCGGTGGCGGATTCCACGACGAGGTCGGTCTTGCCCAGTTCGGGCAGGTCGAGCGTGGTGGTGATGCGCGACAAGGCGGCATCGCGGTCCTCGGCCTTCATCTTGTCGCGGCTGACCATGCGGTCCATGTTCGACTTGATCACGCCGAGGCCCTTGTCCAGCGCCTCCTGGTTGATGTCGTTGAGCAGGACGTCATAGCCCGCGACGGCCATCACATGCGCGATTCCGTTGCCCATCTGTCCGGCGCCGACGACGCCCACCTTGCGGATGTCCATGCAGGTCCCTTTCGCTTTTGCGACACCATATGCCCCGTGCCGAGGGCGCTGCAAGGGAAAGCGGACGTTAAAATTCTGGACGAATTGCGCCTTTAACGGAATCGCAAGGCCTGCGGCCCAAAGCTGGCGATTGGGTGAGTATAATGAGGTGGGCGAGATGTCCTTTCATGGCAAGGGCCGCTGGAAAGCGGCGCCGGAGGCGTGCCGGTACGGGGTGTCGAAGCTGGCGGTTCGGGGGCCGAAGCGAAGCCTGACGAATGAGTATGTGGCGTTCCTGGGTGGGACCGAGACCTATGGCAAGTTCGTCGCCCGCCCCTTTGCGCAAGGGATCGAGGCGGCGACGGGCGTGGCCTGCGTGAACCTCGGCCAGCCCAATGCGGGGATCGACGTGATGCTGGGCGACACAGGGCTGACGCGCATCGCGTCCGGGGCGGCGGCGGCGGTGGTGCAGGTGCCGTGCGCGGCGAACCTGTCGAACCCGTTCTACAAGGTGCATTCGCGGCGCAACGATCGCTTTCTGCGGGCCGAGCCGCCGTTGCGGGCGCTGTTCCCGGAAGTGGATTTCAGCGAGTTCAGTTTTACGCGGCACATGCTGATGCATCTGAAGGCGGTTTCGCCGGAACGGTTCGGGCAGTTGCGGCTGGAACTGGCGCGCGCCTGGGAGACGGGCATGCGGATGCTGATCGCGGGAATCCGGGCGCCGGTGATCCTGTTGTGGTTTTCCGAGCGCGCGCCGGATCGGGATGAGGACGCGGTCGAGGCCCGATGCGAGCCGGTGCTGGTGGGACGCGAGATGGTCGCGGGGTTGCAGCGGCACGCGGTGGCGTTCGTGGAGGCCGGCAAGGTGGCGCAGGTCGGGGCGCGCGTGGCGAGTCCGCCATCCGACGCGGCGGGGGATGAGGCGGGCGTGCCGCGGGATCTGCCGGGGCAGGCGGCACATGACGCGGTGGCGGAGGCGTTGATCCCTGTATTGGCGGGGGTGTTGGATCCGTGAGCACTTGCAGGCGGCGGAGCGTGGGTTTTCACCCACCCTACGGGCCCAAAACGAAGAGACCCGCCACGGGGGCGGGTCAATTCAGTGCCATGTGCGGGACGGATTAGCCGAGTTTCTCGGTCAGTTCCGGCACGGCGGTGAAGAGGTCGGCCACGAGGCCGTAATCGGCGACCTGGAAGATCGGCGCCTCTTCATCCTTGTTGATGGCGACGATGACCTTGCTGTCCTTCATGCCCGCAAGGTGCTGGATCGCGCCCGAGATGCCCACGGCGATGTAGAGATCCGGTGCCACGACCTTGCCGGTCTGGCCGACCTGCCAGTCGTTGGGGGCATAGCCGGAGTCGACAGCCGCACGGGACGCGCCCACGGCGGCGCCCAGCTTGTCGGCGAGGTTCTCGATCAGCTTGAAGTTCTCTTCCGAGCCGATGCCACGGCCGCCGGAGACGACGACGCCCGCCGAGGTCAGCTCGGGGCGGTCGGATTCGGCAACCTTGTCCTCGACCCATTCCGACAGGCCGGGGTTGTCGGCGGCGGAAATGGTCTCGACCGAGGCCGAGCCGCCGTCACCGGCGGCGTCGAAGGTGGCGGTGCGGAAGGTGACGACCTTCTTGGCATCCGAGGACTTCACCGTCTGGATCGCGTTGCCGGCGTAGATCGGACGCTCGAACGTGTTGGCGTCGACCACGCCGGAGGCGTCGGAAATGACCATGACGTCCAGAAGGGCGGCCACGCGGGGCATGACGTTCTTGGCGTCGGTGGTGGCCGGGGCGACGATGTGTTCGTAGTCGCCGGCGAGCGACACGATCAGGGCAGCGGTGGATTCCGCCAGGCGGTGGCCCAGCGAGGCGTCCTCGGCCACGAGGACCTTGGAGACACCGTCGATCTTGGCGGCGGCCTCGCCCGCGGCGGCGGCGGAGCCCCCGGCGCAGAGCACGGTCACGTCGCCCAGCTTGGACGCGGCGGTGACCGCCTTGGCGGTGGCGTCGAACGCCAGTTCGCCATCGTTGACTTCGGCAAGAAGAAGTACAGACATTACACGGCCCCCGCTTCTTTGAGTTTGGCGACAAGTTCATCGACCGATCCGACCATTTCGCCGGCCTTGCGGGCCTCGGGCTCTTCGGTCTTGACGATTTCGAG
Source organism: Roseovarius sp. THAF27 (assembly GCF_009363655.1). Classification (NCBI taxonomy): domain Bacteria; kingdom Pseudomonadati; phylum Pseudomonadota; class Alphaproteobacteria; order Rhodobacterales; family Roseobacteraceae; genus Roseovarius; species Roseovarius sp. THAF27. Next base: position 3,327,339 of record NZ_CP045393.1, on the reverse strand, counting down.
GCGCGGCGCGACGTCGACGCCGTAATCGGCGGCGGTTTTCTCGTCGAGCGGCTTTTTCTTGGCCTTCATGATGTTGGGCAGCGAGGCATAGCGCGGCTCGTTCAGGCGCAGGTCCACGGTGACGATCGTGGGCATCTTGACCTTGATCGTCTGCAGACCGCCATCGACCTCGCGGGTGATGACGGCATTGTCGCCGTCGATGTCCAGCTTGGAGGCGAAGGTGCCTTGCGACCAGCCCAGCAGGGCCGACAGCATCTGGCCGGTGGCGTTCATGTCGTTGTCGATGGCCTGTTTGCCGGCGATCACGAGGCCGGGCTCTTCTTCCTTGACGACGGCGGCGAGGATCTTGGCGACGGCCAGCGGCTCGATGTCGGTGTGCACGTCGTCGGCGGCCTCGACCAGGATGGCGCGGTCGGCGCCCATGGCGAGCGCGGTGCGCAGGGTTTCCTGCGCCTGCTTGACGCCGATGGACACGGCGACGACCTCGTCGGCCTTGCCGGCCTCTTTCAGGCGGATGGCCTCTTCGACGGCGATTTCGTCGAACGGGTTCATCGACATTTTGACATTGGCAAGATCGACGCCCGATCCGTCCGCCTTGACGCGGACCTTCACGTTGTAGTCGATCACGCGTTTGACAGGCACGAGCACCTTCATCGGCATGGTCTCCCTAAAAAATTGCGCAGAGCCGCCGTGATGCGACTCCGCCCCTTGCTGTGGGGCGTTTGATACAGAACTGTTAGCCGGGGAAACAGGGTAAAATCGTCACGTTTCCGACTTGCGACGTCGCGTTTCCGGTACGGTGCGGGGAATCTGTGCGCAAAGCGCCGGTGTCAGGGGGCGACGCCGTGTTTCTGCGCCAGTTCATGCAGCACCGAATCCTCGGGCGGGGTGCCGTTGAAACGGTTCCACAGCCGTTCGCGCACGCGCCGGCCGTAGAAATGGATCGAGACGGTATCTTCCTGCACCTGTTTCCAGACCTTCCACGCCTCTCGGAAATAGATGCGCCGGTCCTCGAACAGGACGGGGTACAGAACGTGCGGATCGAGCGCGTGCTTGAACTCGTCGTTCTGATGCAGGAAATGCGACAGCGCCTTGGGCCCCCACGCGCCCCAGGGCATTTCGGACACATGCATCGGATCGCCCGCCTCGGCACGGGCGCGCATTTCCTCCTTGTGGCGGGGCATCATCCAGGGCGGGATGGCATACTCGTCCTCGCAGAACTCGATCAGGCTTTGCAGCGAGGGCGACGCGGCCGGAAGGGCCATCACGCCATTGGCCACGACCTTGTCGCTTTCGCGGCCGAAGAAGAAGCCGTCCTTGGGAAGGAAAGGCTTGAGGCAGTAGGCATCGGTGTCGGACCAGATGATACCGTCGTTCTTGGCCAGCAGGTGATAGCGGAACTTGTCGGCGTGGATCGCGGGGCTGCCGGTGCGTTCGTGGCGCACGATGGTATCGGGGTCGGGCAGGATATCGGAGGCGGGGGCCTGTTCGACGCCTTTCGGGCAATCCTCGACCCCGTGGTAGGAAAACATCACCACGGGATGGCCGGCATCGACGAAGGACGTGACGCACAGCCGTTCGATGAAGCCCAGCGGCGGGCCGTCCCAGAACATGGCGATGGTGGGCAGGGTCATGGACCTCTCCTGGCTGCTCGGACCGGGCGTTGGATCGCCCGGCATTTGGCGCTCAGAATGTCACTTTTGCCAGCCCCGCGCCAGAGATTTCAGCGCAGGTTCAGCGGTTTGCGCCCGGTGTCCAGAGCACGTCGTCGCGGCCTGAATCGTTGGCCATGCGGGCGGCGACGAAGAACCAGTCGCTGAGGCGGTTGAGGTATTTCACCGCCGCCGGGTTCACGTGTTCCATCGTGGCGAGTTCCACCGCCAGGCGTTCGGCCCGCCGCGACACGGTGCGGCAGAGATGCAGGTGCGCCGACAGGGCCGAACCGCCGGGCAGGATGAAGCTGCGCAGGGGTTCCAGGACCTTGTTCATGGTGTCGATCTCGGTTTCCAGGCGCGAGACCTGGCTGTCGACCATGCGCAGGGGCGCGAATTCCGCCTTGTCGTCGTTTTCCATGTCGGGGCGGCAGAGATCGGCGCCGAGATCGAAGAGATCGTTCTGGATGCGCGACAGGGCGGCATCGGTTTCGCCGTCGGCATGTAGGCGGGCGAGGCCGACTGTGGCGTTCACCTCGTCCACGGTGCCGTAAGCGGTGACGCGCATCGAGTGCTTGGCCACGCGAGACCCGTTGCCGAGCGCGGTTTCGCCGTGATCGCCGGTCTTGGTGTAGATTTTGTTGAGAACGACCATATTCATTCACCTCCCATTTGGCGGCGGATATAGACGAAAAGCAGGATGAGGACCACTGCAATGAACTGGGCGATGATGCGCCAGCGCATGAACTTGTTCGAGCGCTTGGCGTTGTCGATGCCTTCCTTGCCGAAGTTCGAAATGCCCAGGATGAGAATGACGCCGACGACCGCGCAGGCAAGCGCGGCGATGATGAAGAGGGGGTCGTTGAGCATGTGAGACTCTTGGTTTTTCCAGTCAATGCCGGAGGTAGCCCGTCTGTGTCAAAAGGCGAATGGGGTAAGGTGACGCGGGGCCGCTTGCCTGCCCTTTCGGGCCGTCCGGTTACAGTTTCGCCTGGATCCAGTCGAGAGCGCTGGTTGGCAGGATGCGCCGCAGCGCGTCCAGCAGATAGGTCGGCGTGGTGACGAAATAGCGGGCGCGGGGGCGTGGGGATTCCAATGCATGGATCAGCTTTTTCGTGACGGAGGGGGCAGGCAGTTCGAACGTGTCCGGCCCGCTGCTGTGGTAAAGGCGCGGGATGAGGCGTTTTTCGTAGAGCGGCCGGGCGGGGGCATTTTTCCAGTCGATCCAGCGTTCGAAATGGGGGATCGAGTTGACGCGGATCTTGGACGTCACCGGCCCGGGTTCGATCAGGACGATGTGAATGGGCGTGTCGCGCATCTCGATCCGCATGGTGCTGGTCAGACCTTCGAGCGCATGCTTGGTGGCGTTGTAGGCGCCGCGCATCCGCAGCGTGGCAAAGCCCAGAACGGAGGAGTTTTGCACGATCCGCCCGTGCCCCTGGGCCCGCATAACCGGGATGACCTGGCGCGTCAGCTCGTGCCAGCCGAAGAAGTTGGCCTCGAAGATGGCGCGCAGGGCGTCTGTGGGCAGATCCTCGACCATGCCGGGGCAGCCGAAGGCGCCGTTGTTGAAAAGCGCATCCAGCGTGCCGCCGGTGGCGTCGAGAACTTCGGCAAGGCCGGAGGTTATGGTGTCGGGCTGTTGATAGTCGATGAGGGGGCTGTCGAAGCCTTCGGCCCGCATCCGGGCACAGTCCTTTTCCTGCCGGCAGGAGGCGAACACGCGCCAGCCGCGCGCCCGTAGACCGTGCGCCGCGTCATAGCCGATGCCGGAGGAACAGCCGGTAATAAGGAGGGATTTCCGCGTCATGGCCGGACCTTGGCGCGGGCCGGCGTCATATGCAATCGCTTTGAGTGCGAATTACCGCGCCGGGTCGCTGACGAGCCAGTCGGCCATCCAGCCGGTTTCGCCGGTCGTGACGACCTCGAGTTCCAGCCAGCCGTTGTCGGCACGTCCGAGCACGGCCACCTCGGCCCCTTCGCCAAGGCTGCCGACGCGGGCAAAGTCGGTGCCCGGTCCGCCACGCATGTTGGCAGAGCTGGCGGTGATGTAGCGAATGTCGGAATAGGCCATGTCGGCGCGTGCCGACCGCGCGGCCGCTTCGGCCTGTTCGCGCAGCTCGGCCTGCGAGGCTTGCTGCTCGAACAGCTCGATCGCGCCAGGCCAGTGACGCTTGACCTGGTCCGCGGCTGCACCGCCCTCTTCCAGGGCGGCCAGGACGGCATTGTCTTCGTTGGTTTTCGGGCGGGTCAGGAACCGGGCCTTGTCCTCGACACGCTCTGTCCGGGCGGTCTGCTGGGCGGCGCCGGCCTCTGCCATCTCGCCGACGGAGGCCAGCGTGATCTGGAAGCGTTCGGGCTTGGTGGTCTCGGGCAGTTCTATGCGTTCCGGGGCGGGCGGTTCGACGGGCTGCGATTCGGCCACGGTCACCTCTGGCGCGGGGTCGTTTGCCCGGGCCTGGATCGAGTTTTCACTGGGCGCGTAATCGGCGCCGCCGCTGAGTTCCCAGAAGGCGAAACCAAGAAAAGCGAACGTTACCAAAATAAAGCGCCACATTGCGCGGATCCCCCGGGGCAGCGAAGTCAATTTCCTACAATAGAACACAACTTACACGATTCGGTTCCCGCCGGCATGGGAAAAGGCACAGAATCTTCCCAACCTGTGCTTTACCTGCGCAAATGCGGGGGGTATCACACCATCTATGACTGATTTGGTCGACGACCCCAACATAGGCCCCGAGAATGGAGGCAATTCCGTGGCGGAGCCGCTGCGCCGGGCGATCGGCGAGCGCTACCTGACCTATGCGTTGTCGACCATCATGCACCGGGCGCTGCCGGATGCGCGCGACGGGCTGAAGCCGGTGCACCGGCGGATCCTGTTCGCCATGCGCGAGCTGCGGCTGAGCGCCAGCGGCGGGTTCCGCAAGTCTGCCAAGATCAGCGGCGACGTGATGGGCAACTATCACCCGCATGGCGATGCCGCAATCTATGACGCGATGGCGCGGCTGGCGCAGGATTTCAACGTGCGCTATCCGCTCGTGGACGGGCAGGGAAACTTCGGCAATATCGACGGCGACAACCCCGCCGCCAGCCGCTACACCGAAGCGCGGCTGACCATCGTGGCCGAGGCCCTGCTGGAGGGGCTGAACGAGAATGCGGTCGATTACCGGGACAATTACGACGGCACGCTGACCGAGCCTGTCGTGCTGCCGGCGCAGTTTCCGAACCTGTTGGCCAACGGGTCGAGCGGGATCGCGGTAGGGATGGCGACCAACATTCCGCCGCACAACATCGCGGAACTGGTGGATGCCTGCCTGCATCTGATCAAGACGCCGGAAGCGCGGGACGACACGCTGCTGAACTACGTGCCCGGCCCGGATTTCCCCACGGGGGGCATCATCGTGGAGCCGCCCGAGGCAATCGCGCAGGCGTATCGCACGGGCAAGGGCGGGTTCCGGCTGCGGTGCCGCTACGAGGTTGAGGACCTGGGGCGCGGACAGTGGCAGATCGTGGTCACGGAAATCCCGTACCAGGTGCAGAAATCCAAGCTGATCGAGAAGCTGGCGGAGGTCATCCAGACCAAGAAGGTGCCGATCCTGGCCGATGTGCGGGACGAGAGCGCCGACGACATCCGCGTGATCCTGGAGCCACGCTCGAAGAACGTGGAGCCCGAGGTGCTGATGCAGTCGCTGTATCGCAACTCGGACCTGGAAGTGCGGTTCAGCCTGAACATGAACGTGCTGGTGGACGGGGTGACCCCCAAGGTCTGCAGCCTGAAGGAAGTGCTGCGCGCATTCCTCGATTTCCGGCGCGAGGTTTTGATCCGGCGCAGCGAGCACCGGATGGAAAAGATCGACCACCGGCTGGAGGTGCTGGAAGGGCTGATCGTGGCTTTCCTGAACCTCGACCGGGTGATCGACATCATTCGCTATGACGACGACCCCAAGGCGGCGCTGATGCGCGAGGATTGGGGGCGGGAGTTCGTTCGCGCGAAGGATGAGGCCGATTACGTCCCACCTGAGGCGGGCGGCGAGGACGGGCTGACTGAGGTGCAGGCCGAGGCGATCCTGAACATGCGGCTGCGCAGCTTGCGGCGGCTGGAAGAGATCGAGCTGGTCAAGGAGCGCGACGCGCTGATGGAAGAGCGCGCGGGGCTCGAGGACCTTCTGGACAGCGAAAACCTGCAGTGGGAGGCGATCTCGGACCAGCTGAAGGACGTGAAGAAGAAATTCGGCAAGGAGTATGAGGGCGGCGCGCGCCGGACGACTTTTGCCGAGGCGGGCGAGGTCGAGGAAGTGCCGCTGGAGGCGATGATCGACCGCGAGCCGATCACCGTCGTTTGTTCCAAAATGGGCTGGATCCGGGCGATGTCGGGGCATATCGACCTGGACCGCGAGCTGAAATTCAAGGATGGCGACGCAGGGCGGTTCATCTTCCATGCGGAGACGACCGACAGGCTGTTGGTCTTTGGCACGAACGGGCGGTTCTACACGCTGAGTGCGGCCAACCTGCCCGGTGGGCGGGGGATGGGCGAGCCATTGCGCCTGATGGTGGACCTGCCGAACGAGTCCGACATCGTGGCGATTTTCATCCACAAACCGGGGCGGAAATTGCTGGTGGCGTCCTCGGCGGGTGACGGGTTCATCGTGCCCGAGGACGAGGTCGTGGCGCAGACACGCTCGGGCAAGCAGGTGCTGAACGTGCGTGACGGCGTGCGGGCGCAGGTGTGCCGGGCGGTCACGGGCGATCACGTGGCCTGCGTGGGCGAGAACCGCAAGGTGCTGATCTTCCCGCTGGACGAGTTGCCCGAGATGGGCCGCGGCAAGGGCGTGCGGTTGCAGAAATACAAGGATGGCGGGTTGTCGGATGCCACGACCTTCACCTTGGCCGAGGGGCTAAGCTGGCTTGATCCCGCCGGACGGACACGCACCGAGACGGCGCTGGAGGAATGGACCGCGCGGCGTGCGGGTGCCGGACGCATGGCGCCAAGGGGCTTTCCGCGTAACAACCGCTTCACTTGACCGAGAGATAGTCTTCTTGTTTGCTTCATGAATATTTTTGGAAGCGGAGAATATTCAGGTGAAGATTACAAAACGACTTTTCATGACAGCTCTCGGAGCATTCATCGGATCGCCAGCATGGGCCGCAAGAAAGCCCTACTGGTCGACGCGCAAAACGGGGCTGGCGGCAGATGGTGCGGATGTGGTCGCGTATCACGGACTGGGCAAGAATGACCGGGCTATCGAAGGTCGCAACCAGATTGCTGTCTCGTACAAAGGCGGGACCTTTCGGTTTGCGAATGCCGATACCATGGCCGCTTTCAAGGCGAACCCGGAACGATTTGTTCCGCAGTTCGGTGGGTACTGCGCGTTGTCAGTTGCGAATAACGGCAGTTCGACGGGCGACAAAGACGCCTGGCACATTCACCAAGGACGCCTTTACCTGAACGGGTCGAAGCAGGCTCGAAGCCGGTGGCGCCGTGCCATCAACAAGAACATCAGGGCCGCGGAACGGAACTGGCCGGGTGTGCTGGGCTCCTGAGCGCAAAGGACCTTTCCGCGTAACAACCGTTTCACCTGAGATTGATTTGTCGTGTGCGGGGGGACCGCTTAGCTTTCTTGCAGATGGATGCAAGGAGGATCGAGATGCTTTTGACACGACGGGTATTGATCGCAAGCGGTGCGGCGGCGCTGCTGGCACGGCCGGGGATGGCCGGCGAGCCGCGCTGGTACCAGAACCGGGCCTATGCGGCGGATGGCGCGGACGTGGTGGCGTATTTCGGGCTGGAACCGGGGGCCAACGGGGTGGCCGGCTCGGACAAGTTCGTGACCGAATGGAACGGCGCGAAGTGGCGCTTTTCGTCGGCCGAGAACCAGGCGGCGTTCGAGGCGAACCCGCAGAAATATGCGCCGGCCTTTGGTGGGTATTGCGCCTGGGCAGTCTCGCAGGGCTACACCGCGCATGGCGACAAGGATGCGTGGACGGTGCATCAGGGCAGGCTTTACCTCAATTACAACAAATCGGTGCGCCAGCGTTGGTTGGGGGATGTCCCCGGCAACGTGTCAAAGGGCGATGCGAACTGGCCGACGGTCTTGGGTGGTTAGCGTCGGTGTGCGTGGGTTTTTACCCACCAAAGGTGGGTTTTCACCCACCCTACGCCACGTCAGCGCGCGCGGATTGGTCAGGCGACGGAGGCCGGTTGGGGCGTCGAGACCGGTTCAGCCTCAAGCCAGACCCCGCCTTCGGGGCGCAGTGTGAGGATCATCACCGGATTGGGGTCGCGGCCTGCGACCGGGGTGAAACGGAAGCGGTTGAGCAGCGTGCCGAGGATGATCACCGCCTCTTGCAGGGCGAAGCTGGCGCCGATGCAGATGCGGGGGCCGTCGCCGAAGGGCAGGTAGGCGTAGCGTTCCACAGATTTGCGGTCGGCAAAGCGGTCGGGGCGGAAGGCGTCGGGGTCCTCCCATAACATGTGATGGCGGTGCAGCGCATAGATCGGCAGGATCACCGTGTCGCCCTTGCGGATCTCGCGCCCGCAAAGCGTGTCGTTGGCCATGGCGGTGCGCGACACCATCCCGGCGGGCGGGTAGAGGCGCAGGGCCTCGTCGATGATCTGGCGCAGGTAGGGCAGCTTTTCGACATGCTCACCCGTCACCGGGCCGTCGCCGCAGACCGCGCGCAGCTCGGCGCGGGCGCGGTCCTGCACGTCCTGGTCGAAGGCGCAGAGGTAGAGCGACCAGCCCAGCGTGAGCGCCGTGGTCTCGTGGCCCGCGACGATGAAGGTCAGCAGGTTGTCGCGCAGCTCGGCAGTGTTCATCTGGCGCTTGGTCTTGGGGTCTTCGCCGTCCATCAGCAGGTCGAGCAGGTCGGGCACGCCGTCGGGGCCGCGCTGGCGGCGGGCTTCGATCGCCTCGTCGGCGATGCGGCGCATGTCGCCCACGGCGTTGCGCGAAAATATCAGGCGGCCGGGGCGTGGCACCCAGTCGGGCGCGCCCAGCACGTCCAGAAGGGAAATCTTGCCAGCCTCGGAGATATAGGCGTCGATGCCGCGATGCACCGCGTCGGCGTCGAACATGCCGTCGCCGGAAAAGGTGACGTCCGCGATCACGTCGAAGGTGGTGCGGACCATGTCGGCGGCCATGTCGATGGCGCGGGGGCCGGCCTCGGCCACGCGGTCGGCGCTGCGCTGGGCGGCGGCGGTCATGATCGGTGCGAGGTTCATCACGTTGCGGTGCGAGAACACCGGCGCCGCGGTGCGCCTTTGCCAGCGCCAGTGCGCGCCTTCGGCGATGAAGAGCGATTCACCGATGGCGGGTTTGAGCAGGTTCTTGGTGACCAGAGACTTGGGGTAGGTATCGACCCGCTCGAGCAGCATTTCGCGGATGGCGCCGGGATCCATCACCATGTGCCAGCGCTTGCCGGTGCGTCCCGACACCATGGGCTGCCGGGTGGCCAGCTCGGGGATGATGCTGAGCACGTTGCGCCGTGCCGCGCCGAGGCTGCCGAGGATGCCCATCGGCTCGGTGACGAGGGCGACTTTGACGGGGGTGTCGGCGTGGGACATGGGGCCTCCGGTGCTGGCTCTCTCTAACATAGGCACGCGTCGGGCAGGCGGCAAATCGGCGGCGGACATCTGCGGCAATATGGGCAGGGCGGGAATTGCCAGCGCCGGGCGGCCTTGGTATCGCTGAAACGGGACAGTTGCGGGGGTACGGAAATGCTGAGACTTCTGGCTTGGGGGCTGGTGGTCGCCTGGGTGTCGGCCTGCACGCAGGTGGACGACCTTGACGAGGCGCCGGTCTATCTCGGCAATTTCCATCTTGGGCATAACGTCGTCGCAGCGCCCAACCTGCAGAAGGGTCCGCTGTCGCGCGAGGCCAGCAAGGCCGACTGGATCGCGGCGATGACACAGGCGGTGAACGAACGGTTCTCGCGGCAGGAGGGCACGCGGCTCTATCACCTGGGCATCACGCTGGAAGCCTACGTTCTGGCGAAGGCGGGCATCCCGGTGGTGGCCGCGCCGAAATCGGCACTGGTGCTGAAGGTCACGGCCTGGGACGACGCAAAAAAGGCGCGGCTGAACGAGACGCCGGAGCTGATCACCGTGATCGAGGGCCTGTCGGGGGACACCGTCGTGGGGTCCGGTCTGACGCGGACGGCTGAAGAGCAGATGCAAGTGTTGACCCGGAAGGGGGCCAAGCTCATCGAGAACTGGCTGGTGCGGCAGAACAACGCCGAAGGCTGGTTCGAGGATGACGGCCGGCCCGCACGTACCAAGGCCAGGGCCCGCGCGGCAGAGGCGCGCGCGGCGGCATCGGAGGAAGAGCGGATGCAGGCCGCCGCGAAGGAAGCGCTGGAAAAGGCGCAGACGCAGACCGCGGAATAGCGCCACCGCCGCCCAACGCCGCCGGTGCGTCGCGGTTCGCGCAACCTTGCCACCACGCGGGCATGAAGCGCTTGATTTTCCCGGTTGAACCCAATAAATGCCCGGCCAGTAGCAATTCGGGCCGCGACAGGCCCCCAATAGGATAAGGCGCCCCACGAGATGGCAAAGGAAAAGTTTGACCGTTCGAAACCGCACGTGAACATCGGGACCGTTGGTCACGTTGACCACGGCAAGACGACGCTGACGGCGGCGATCACGAAGTATTTCGGTGACTTCCGCGCGTATGACCAGATCGACGGCGCACCGGAAGAGAAAGCGCGCGGGATCACGATCTCGACCGCGCACGTGGAATACGAGACCGAGAACCGTCACTACGCCCACGTCGACTGCCCCGGCCACGCCGACTACGTGAAGAACATGATCACGGGTGCGGCGCAGATGGACGGCGCGATCCTGGTGGTGAACGCGGCCGACGGCCCGATGCCGCAGACCCGCGAGCACATCCTGCTGGCGCGCCAGGTGGGCGTGCCCGCGCTGGTGGTGTTCCTCAACAAGGTCGATCAGGTCGACGACGAGGAACTGCTGGAACTGGTGGAGATGGAAGTGCGCGAGCTGCTGAGCTCGTACGAGTTCCCCGGCGACGACATTCCGATCGTCGCGGGCTCGGCGCTGGCGGCGATGGAAGGGCGTGACCCGGAGATCGGCGAGAACAAGATCCGCGAGCTGATGGCGGCGGTGGACGACTACATCCCGACGCCGGAGCGCGCTGTGGACCAGCCGTTCCTGATGCCGGTCGAGGACGTGTTCTCGATCTCGGGCCGCGGCACGGTTGCCACCGGCCGGATCGAGCGTGGCCAGATCAAGGTCGGCGAAGAGATGGAGATCGTGGGCCTGAACAAGAACAAGAAGACGACCTGCACGGGCGTCGAGATGTTCCGCAAGCTTCTGGATCAGGGCGAGGCCGGCGACAACGTGGGTCTGCTGCTGCGCGGGATCGAGCGTGACGGTGTGGAGCGCGGCCAGGTGCTGTGCAAGCCGGGGTCTGTGAACCCGCACACCAAGTTCGAGGCCGAGGCGTATATCCTGACCAAGGAAGAGGGTGGCCGTCACACGCCGTTCTTCGCCAACTACCGTCCGCAGTTCTACTTCCGCACGACGGACGTGACGGGCACGGTGACGCTTCCCTCGGGCACCGAGATGGTGATGCCGGGCGACAACCTGAAGTTCGAGGTCGAGCTGATCGCGCCGATCGCGATGGAAGACGGCCTGCGCTTTGCCATCCGCGAAGGCGGCCGCACCGTCGGCGCCGGCGTTGTGTCCAAAATCCTCGAGTGATCTGACGCGGCGCGTCATCCCGGACTTGATCCGGGATCTCCGTGAATATTGGAAAGGGCGTCCGCCACGGGCGCCCTTTCCATTTTCGTGCGCGGCCTTCCCATTTTCCGCGCGGGGTGAGATGAAGATATATGGCACATCCCTTTCCCGCCCCTGACACGCGCAATCCGCTGATCCTGCCCGATGGAACCGCCCATGCCGGCACCGTCTTTTTGAAAGCGGTGATCGACCATCCACGGTTCATCGTGGGCGATTACAGCTATGCCAGTGCGACCTATCCGCCCGAGGACTGGGCGACGCACCTGGCGCCGTATCTGTTTCCCGTGTCGGACGAAAAGCTGGTGATCGGCAAGTTCTGCCAGATCGCCGACGGGGTAGTGTTCATCACCGCCTCGGCCAATCACCGGCGCGACGGGTTCTCCACCTTTCCGTTTGCCGTCTTCGATCACGCCACGGCGGCGGGCCGGCCCAGCCTGCCGGAGTGGTCCGGGCCGGACACGGTGCTGGGGCATGACGTGTGGCTGGGCAAGGACGTGCGGGTGCTGCCGGGGGCGCGGCTGGGCAATGGCGTGATCGTCAGTGCCGGGGCCGTGGTGCGGGGCGGGATCCCCGATTACGCGGTGGTCGCGGGCAACCCGGCGCGGGTGGTCGGGATGCGGTTCGACCCCGAGACCATCGCGCGTTTGAACGACATCGCCTGGTGGGATTGGCCCATCGAGCGCATCCTGCAACACGAGGCGGCGATCTGCGGCGCGGACATGGAGGCGCTGGAGCGGGCCGCGCCCTAGGGCGGGCTGAGGCAATCTGCCGCAAACCGGGACACGCGCTGCCAGGGCCGGTCCTGGCCGGGTCGCAGGGGCGAAGCCGGGTCGGTGCGGGGCGGAAAGCGTCGTGAAATCAACAGCCAGCGCGTGTTTCTGCAGCTGCAGCATGGGCATGGCATACCGTTGTATCCCGTTAAATTATTGAAATATTGACATTTTTTGCCCTCCGTTCACATTTGTAACCGTGGAGGAGCGTGCCTTGGATCAAGTGAACCTGTCAGCATGGGAAGGCCGGACGGACATGCGCGAGGGCGTGATTGCCCCGGCGCAGGCGGCGCAGATTCATGCCACCATCGGCGACCCGGCGCAGGACGCGCCGGAGATGGGCGCCGACATGCCACCGCTCTGGCACTGGTGCGCCTTTCCGCCCGTCTGCCCGCTGGAGGAACTGGCAAGCGACGGACATCCCAAGCTGGGCGGCTTCCTGCCTCCGGTGCCCTTGGGACGGCGGATGTGGGCCGGAGGCACGCTGCGCTTCGGGGCGCCGCTGCGCGTGGGAGTGCCATTTACGAGCCGCTCTGTCATCGCGCGCGTGACCGAGAAATCGGGCAGGACCGGACGCATGGTTTTCGTTTCGGTGGATCACGAACTCAGAGCCGAAGGGGCAGTGGTGATCACGGAACGGCAGGATATCGTCTATCTGGACCTGCCGACCGAGTTTCGCCCGCCGGCGAAACAGCCGATGCCGGAGGAGGCACTGGCGACCTGGACGCAGACGGTCAACGAAGCGCTGTTGTTCCGGTTCTCGGCCATCACTTTCAATGCGCATCGCATTCATTACGACCTGCCTTATGCCAGCGAGGTCGAGCATTATCCGGGCCTCGTGGTGCATGGGCCGATGCAGGCCGCATGGCTGATGCGCCGAGCAACCGAATTGCGGGGGCGCAGGCCCGACAGCTTTGCGTTCCGGGGCGTGCATCCGATGCTGCTGATCCCCGGGGACCGCAACGAGATGACGATCGCGGCCTGTGCGCAGGAGGAGGCGCAGGGGCTGACACTTCATACCGGACAGGCCGGGCATCAATGCATGCAGGCCACCGCCACATGGGAGGAAAGCACATGAACAAGATCCTGAAAGGCATGAGGGTGGTCGAAGGGTCGGCCTTTGTCGCCGTGCCGCTGGCGGGGATGACGCTGGCGCAGATGGGGGCCGAGGTGATCCGGTTCGACAGGTTGGAGGGCGGTCTGGATTACGGGCGCTGGCCGCTGGCGCCGGACGGGCAGAGCTTGTTCTGGGCGGGGCTGAACAAGGGCAAGAAATCGGTCGCGGTGAACATGCGGTCGCGCGAGGGGCGCGAGTTGATCAGCCGGATCATCACCGCGCCGGGGCGCGATGCGGGGCTGTTCCTGACGAACCTGCGGGTGCGCGGATGGATGGATTATCCGACGCTGAGCAAGATGCGCCGCGACCTGGTGATGGTCAGCCTGCTGGGCGACCGCGAGGGGCGGCCGCAGGTGGATTACACGGTGAACCCGGCCATCGGCGTGCCGCACATGACCGGACCCGAGGGCCACGAGGACCCGGTGGCGAGCGCGCTGCCCGCGTGGGACCTGATTGCCGGAAACCTGGCCGTATCGAGTCTGCTGGCTGCCGAGCGGCATCGGTTGCGCTATCGCGAGGGGCAGGAGGTCGTCCTGACCCTGAAGGACGTCGCGGCGGCGACAATGGCCCATCTGGGGCTTGTTGGTGACGTGCATGTGAACGGTCACGAGCGGGAGAAGTCGGGCAACGCGCTGTACGGGGCTTACGGACAGGATTTCGTCTGCGCCTGCGGAGGGCGCGTGATGGTGATCGGACTGACCCAGCGACAGTGGGAAGGACTGGTCAAGGCGACGGGTACGGCCGACCAGATGAAACTGCTGGCCAGGCGCCACAAGGTGGACCTGGGCGACGAAGGCGCGCGCTGGCGGTTGCGGCATGAGATCACCGTCATCCTGGCGCCGTGGTTCGCCGAGCGTCGGATCGAGAACTTCGCGAATGACTTCAACGCGATGGGCCTGACGTGGTCGGTGTTTCGCAGCACGCAAGAGGCGGTGCGCGAGGATCCGGATTTTGGCGAGGCGAATCCGATGTTCTCGATGACCGAGCAGCCCGGCATGGGCCGGTTCCCGGTGCCCGGGCATCCGGCGGAATTCGGCAGTCATGGCCGCGTGCGCCCCGCGCCTGCGCCCGCATTGGGGGCGCATACGGAGGAAGTGCTGGGCGATGTCGCGCGGCTGAGCGACACGGAGATTTCCAGGCTTTTCGACGACGGGATCGTTGCGAGCCCCGAGTATCGCAAGAAATCGGCGGCCTGAACGCAGGAGAAAAATGTCGAAAAATCCGCGCGCGCGGAGGCAAGGGGACTTGATTCCGCCCCACATGTGCCGTACCTGAGGCGTCGGCCTTAGGGGTATAGCTCAGCTGGTAGAGCGACGGTCTCCAAAACCGTAGGTCGCGGGTTCGAGCCCTGCTGCCCCTGCCAAAACCTCCTGATTTCAAACGCATTTGCCGCGGCGCACCACCGTCCCGGCGCGCCTGCGGTTCGATGTGGCGGATTTTTGCCTTTCACGAAATTAACCTTGGGCCGTCGCAATGTTACCGCATTCTCCCTCTAATTGTATTCTGACAGGCGAACGAATGCGAATGAAGGGATGTTACCCATGAGAATCATGGTCGTGGACGATGAAGAAATCATCGTGGCGCTGCTTCTTGAACACCTCGGCGAAATGGGGTTCAACGACGTCACGACGGCGACGTCTGGAGAAGAGGCGATGGAGATCATCGCGGCACAGGCTCACCCGTTCGATTGTTTCCTTCTGGACATCAAGATGGAAGGCATGGACGGGATCCAGCTGTGCTCGAAGATCCGCGAAATGCCGCAATACCGGATCGCGCCGATCATCATGATCACGTCGGCGGCGGCCAAGCTGCACATGAACGAGGCGTTCGAGGCGGGTGCCACCGACTATATGCCCAAGCCGATCGAGCAAATCGACCTGCGCGTGCGTATCCAGGTCGCGATGCTGCTGGTCGAGACCGTCAAGAGCGACGCGGAAAGCCGGCTTGCGCTGAAGACGCTGCTGACAAGCGCCCCGGAAACACGAGGGTTCGATCCTTCGATGCGGATCACCTATTCCGACGTGCCCAACATGCGCGACTATTTCCAGCTGGAGAACCGGCTGCTGCGCCTCAACGAAGGCACCTATGCCCTGACCCTGCTGTCGGTGGAGATCGAAGGTGTCGACGCTCTGGATGGACGCCTGGATCAGGGGGAATTCCTGGAAGTCATCGAGGCTGTGGCGCACATCATCGGAAAGACCTTGCCGGCGAGCGGCGCGACGATGTCCTATGTCGGCTATGGCAAGTTCATCTGCCTGGTGGTTGTACGGAACCATATCGTGCCGAACCTGCTGCAGGCGCGCGTGCGCGACGCTTTCCGCGCGTATCTGGCCGGGCACCGGATTCTGGCGCCGGGGGACCTTGAACTGAAGGTTTCGGCCCTGTCGCAGAAGCGGATGCTGTCGTCGGACATCGCGATCAGCCTGATCCGGCGGTTCGTCGGAAACCTGGGAGGAAATACCGACACGCTCCTGCCGCCGATCGCATCGGTACAGGACAGGATTTTCAGGAACAGCAGGCCGTCCAAGGCGAAATCGGAGTGAAGCCCCGGCAAGGATGAAGGTCGTCGCAGGTGCGCGCGCTGCGCGCCGGGACGGCCGAGTATTGGCTGGCGGGCTGCGCGCCCTGGTCGGGGCACGCTCGGCGCGCGCAAGCCAGTCCGCTGCCCGGTATCGAGATCGGCAAGGGCAGGGACATGCCCTTGCCCGAGCACTGCCATGATTTGGCCACATTCCAGCCTTAGCATCACCATGAATCGCGCTTGGCGCCCTGCAAGGGGACGCCAGGCCGATCACCGCGTGGGGGCGTGGAACCGTGAATGAGTGCTGCCATGACCATGACAGATATGCGCCGTCCGGCGCTTCGGAACGATCTCTACATCCGTAGCGAAGAACTGACGGGGACGCCTGCCGACCAGATGACCGAAGGCCAGACCGTCGAAAGCGATGCCGACGAGCTTGTCCGGCAACTTCTGCTGGAGGAAAAGCGCCGGACCATCCCAGAGCGCCTGCCGCAGATCGCGCCGCAGGAAGAGGTGCTGACCTACGACCCGGTATCGCCGGAGGACCGCAAGCAGAGTGCCCAGCAATCCATTGCACAGATCCTGAAGGCGGAACGGGCGCCGACGGCCCGGCCGACCGGGGCCGGTCGGGCGAGGCCGCGCCTTCCCGCGCTGAGCCTGCCGCGGCTGCGGATGCCGCAGATGTGTCGCATGACGGCGCGATCCGCCAAGAACGCGGGCGGTGCCCCCACGGCTTCGGGTCCCATACACCGAAGGCTGCGCTTGCCCCGGTGGCTGCGTTCGTATCGCCCGACGCGCAAGCATGTCGCCTGGGCCGTCGTGGCGGGTCTGGTGCTCTATCGTCCTCTGATGGTGCCGCTGGTGGCGTTGCTGCTGGTCTGGCTGGTGCTGATTGCCTATCTGACGTTGGGGCCCGATCGGTGGGGTGAGATCCTGGGCGGGGCATGGCAGCGCCTGCACGCCCGCAAGCCGGAACTGGCCGAGAGGATCCGCCAACGCGCCGATCGGTTCGCCGAACGGTTTGATCGGGTGTTGGACCGCTTGCCGGAGGCGTGGGCCGACCGGCTGGCGTTGCCGGATTTTTCGGCCAGCGCGACCGCCGACGCGGAAAAGCCCGATCCGTTCGACCGGCTGGCCGCCGAGGCGCGCGAGACCTGACGCGCCGCTTGAGGAACCCGCGCCACATGAGGCCGACCGAAATCGCCCGTGGCTGCCTCGGCCCTTGAATTCCTTTATTTCGCGGCGTATGTGCCGCGGACAGGTTCAAACCACGAGAGTGTCGCACCCATGGCTGTTACAAACCCGCTTCAGTTCATTCAGCAGGTCCGCGCGGAAATTGCCAAGGTTGTCTGGCCGACCCGGCGCGAGGTTCTGCTGACCACGGTCATGGTGTTCATCATGGCGGCACTGACGGCGGTTTTCTTTGCGCTGGTCGACCTTGCGATCCGCAGCGGCCTGGAAGGCTTGCTTGGCCTCTTCGGCTAAGGGTTGCAAATTTTGCCCCTTGAGCCTTGAAATCAAGGGCAAAGGGCGGTAGGTGACCCGACACTTCCAGCAGCGCGCGGCGATTCGAGCCCGCGCGCTGATTTGTTTCTGGAAGGTGTTTTGGGCTGCAAAAGCCCTGCGGAACATGAATTTCACGGGCAGGGCCCGGGCAAAGAGGGATGGTGCTCAGCATGGCGAAACGGTGGTATTCGGTCAGCGTTCTTTCCAATTTCGAGAAGAAGATCGCAGAGCAGATCCGGCAATCCGTGGCCGAACAGGGCCTTGAGGAAGATATCGACGAGGTTCTGGTGCCGACCGAAGAGGTCATCGAGGTGCGCCGGGGCAAGAAGGTCACCGCCGAGCGGCGCTTCATGCCCGGTTACGTGCTGGTGCACATGGAAATGTCGGACCAGGGCTATCACCTGATCAACTCGATCAACCGCGTCACCGGGTTCCTGGGGCCGCAGGGGCGTCCGATGCCGATGCGCGATGCCGAGGTGAACCAGATCCTGAACCGCGTGCAGGAGGGCGAGGATGCGCCGAAACTGCTGGTCAGCTTCGAGGTCGGCGAAAAGGTCAAGGTCAACGACGGCCCGTTCGAGGATTTCGATGGCATGGTCGAGGAAGTGGACGACGACAACCAGCGCCTGAAGGTGACGGTGTCGATCTTCGGCCGCGAGACGCCGGTGGAGCTGGAATTCACCCAGGTGACCAAGCAGGGCTGATGCGGGCCCTGACCGGACAGACGATTTTGCGGCCGTGCATATTGCGCGGCCGTTTTCGTTGGGGGAGACTGGACGCGGTTCTGACCTGCCCGGAGACACCTGCATGACTTCGCTTCGACTGTTGTCGATACCCTTCGCGGCCCTGCTTTGGAGCCCGGACGCGGCAGAGGCGCGGATGAGCGCGACGGAGCGGCAACTGGCGGTCTTCGACTGCCAGTCGGGCGACGAGGCGGCCTGTGCCGCGCTGGTGGCCAGCTATCCGCATTACAATGATGCCGGCATGGTGTCCGGGACATACGAGCGCCACTACGCCGCCGCGCTGGCGGAGGCCTCCGCGGGATGCGACGCGGGCGGGCAGGAGGCGTGCACCGACTATGCGTCGCTGGTGCATGTGCGGGAGGGCACGGATGCGCCCGAAGTTTACGCGCTGTGGGCGGAAGGATGCGACGCGGGCGACGGGTTTGCCTGCGCCTTGCTGTCGGACCTGAACTTTTCCCTGATTGGGTTTGCCGGGACGTCCTACGAGGCGTTTTACGCCGAGCAGGCGGAGGCGTGCGCGACAGGCAACGTGACGGCCTGCATATCGCAGTCGCGCTTGAATGTGCTGGTGCCGCAGGCGGTGCCGGACCGGGCGATCTGGTTCGACCAGCTGCGCCGGCTGTGCGATGAGGAAGACGCGGCGCGGGCCTGTGCGCTGATGTCCTACATCCAGAGCCACGCCGGCGCCGAGGAGTATGCCGTGTTCGACCCCGGCTTTCCGGACGAGGTGGAAAACAAGCAGCGCTATGCGCTTTGGGATGCCGAGAAAGCCTGTGGGCTTGGCAATCCGGTGGGGTGTTACAATGCCGGGTTGGCCCATGACGAGGGACAGGCCGTCAATGAGAACTGGAAGCGCGCCCAAGAGTATTACGTGCGGGCCTGTCGCGGCGGGTTCCGCTACGGGTGCGACGAGATCAACCGCGAGACCTACTGGCGGCCAACGGATAACCTGCTGGCCATGAAGAAGGCCTGCGAGGCGGGGGATTTCAGCGCGTGTCATTATTACGCCGTACACGCGTTTGCGCCGATCACGACCGCACCGCGCACCGAAGAGGACAAGGCGCGGATGGCGGCCTTTGCGCAAGACCTCGAACGCATCTGCAAGGACGGATGGGTGCGGGCCTGCGCCGACCTTGGAACGCTGTCACGGGCGATGGGTGATCTGGTGAAAGCCGAGCGCTTTGCCACCGCCGCCTGCGCCCTGTCGGAAGGGATGGGATGCCTCGTGGTGGGCAACCTGCTCAAGCTTGATCGCGGCACGGAGGCGGCGCTGAAGCAGGCGGTCGGCTATCATCGGATGGGGTGCGAGTTACGGGTCTGGACGGCCTGCAACAATCTTGGGGACTCGTACCAGCATGGGCGCGGTGTTGCTGCGGATCCGGGGCAGGCGGCGCGGTACTTCGTGATCGCGTGCAACAACGAGGTCGCGCTTGGCTGCCGCAACATGGCGCAGTTGAAGAAGGCCACGGCGCCGGAAGAGGCGGCCGACTATCGTGAACAGTCTTGCGCTCTGGACGCGCAGTATTGCCGCCAAGAATAGGCCCGCAGGCCAGGCGGGGGCTTGCCAAACGCCAATGGAGGGTGTACGCGGCGCCCTCGTACCTTTGCCCGGACCGGGCCGGGGTGCGTTCCATGTGGGAGGCGCGGCGGTCGCGACCGCTCAGACCTGACCACATCAACATAGGCCGAGGGACGCGTCCCGAGGCTGTTTGAAAAGGAGAAGGCCAATGGCCAAGAAACTTGCCGGCACCATGAAGCTTCAGGTGCCCGCCGGACAAGCGAACCCGTCCCCGCCGGTTGGTCCGGCCCTGGGTCAGCGCGGCATCAACATCATGGAATTCTGCAAGGCGTTCAACGCCAAGACGCAGGAGATGGAGCCCGGTGCACCGTGCCCGACCGTGATCACCTACTATCAGGACAAGTCCTTTGAAATGGACATCAAGACGCCGCCGGCGTCCTATTACCTGAAAAAGGCTGCCAAGCTGAAATCGGGTTCCAAGACCCCGGGCCGCGAAAGCGTCGCCACGGTGAGCCCCAAGCAGCTGCGCGAGATCGCGGAAGCCAAGTGGAAAGACCTGAACGCAACCGACGTCGAAGCCGCGATGAAGATCATCGCCGGTTCCGCGCGGTCCATGGGCATCGAGGTGAAATAAGATGGCGAAACTTGGAAAACGTACCCGCGCCGCCCGCGAAGCATTCGCCGACAAGCACAACGTGACCGTCGAAGAGGCTGTCGCAATGGTCAAGAACCACGCCAGCGCGAAATTCGACGAGACCGTCGAGATTGCCGTGAACCTGGGCGTGAACCCGCGTCACGCCGACCAGATGGTCCGTGGCGTCGTCGGCCTGCCCAACGGCACCGGCAAGGACGTGCGCGTTGCCGTCTTCGCCCGTGGCGCGAAGGCGGACGAGGCACAGGAAGCCGGGGCCGATATCGTTGGTGCCGAAGACCTGATGGAAACCATCCAGGGCGGCGAGATCAATTTCGACCGCTGCATCGCGACCCCGGACATGATGCCCATCGTGGGCCGTCTGGGCAAGGTGCTGGGCCCGCGCAACCTGATGCCGAACCCCAAGGTCGGCACGGTGACGATGGACGTGGCCGACGCCGTCAAGGCCGCCAAGGGCGGTGAAGTGCAGTTCAAGGTCGAAAAGGCCGGCGTGGTGCACGCAGGCATCGGCAAGGCGTCCTTCGACGAGGGCAAGCTGGTAGAGAACGTCCGCGCCTTCATCGACGCCGTTCAAAAGGCGAAGCCCGCCGGGGCGAAAGGCACTTACATGAAGAAGGTGGCGCTGAGCTCGACCATGGGTCCGGGCGTCAGCATCGCGATCGAAAGCGCCGTGACCGAGTAAGCCGGTTCCGCATCAAGATTGGAAAGGCCCCCGGCATGAGCGGGGGCCTTTTTCGTTGTGCCGGTTGCGTTGCGCGTGTCACGCGCGGGCTGCGGCACCGCCCTCGTCCCAGTCGTCCCAGCCGGGAAAGTGCAGCGGTGTGTCGCTGTCGAGGTTCGACAGGCGCTTGCCCCAGGCGTCGAGATTGTCCCGGAGCCGTGCTTCCAGGCTGTCGCGACCCTCGTAGCTGTAGCCATGCCCTTGCACCCCGTAGGAAATGAAGGGCGGCAGAACGGTAAAGCCCATGTAGTGCAGCGAGTATTGCACCGGCCACAGCATCACGTCGAAATCGCCGCCCCGGCTGTCGGGGCCGAAAGCCTTTTCGGGCGCGCCGGTGGTGACCGAGACCATCGCGCGCTTGTCCCGGAAATAGCCGGCGTCGTAGCGCATCCGGCTGGTGTAAAGTCCGCCGCTCATGAAGACGCGGTCCATCCAGCCTTTCAGGACGGCCGGGGGACCATGCCACCACAGCGGAAATTGAAGGATGAGAAGGTCGGCGCTTTCGAGCCGCTTGATTTCGGTGGCGACGTCGCCGGGCACGGTGCCGGTTTTCCAGGCGTTGCGCTGCTCGTTGAGCGCGGCAAAGGCGTCGGCATCCGCGCGGTCGGTGTAATGCGCCGCGCGCTCGACCGGGTCGAAGCCTTCCGCACAGAGGTCACTGATCGACACGGTGCCGCCCGAACGCGTCAGTGCCTGCTGCGCCGTGTCGGTCAGCGCACCGTTATAGGAGGTCGGCTCGGGGTGGGCATGGACGATATGGGTGTGCATCGGAAGGTCTCCTGTTCGGGGAATGCTCCTGGGTCAGAGCTAGGCACGGGGCGCGCGCAGGTCCAGACTTGCGGAAAGACCGGCGTCGTGGCAGACTGCGCAGTATCACGCGTCGGGCCGGTCGTCGGCCCGCGCGTAATCGCTTGTTGTGGCAGGCGATGAAATTCCCCCTTGGCATTTGCCGTCATGCGGCATACACCCGGCGTTGCGCGTATGGCTCGATTCGTCGGGCCATTTGTGTTTCGTCCGAGACGGTGGGTGGCCGGGATATGCCGGTCATAAATCCTGCCCGAGACGGGAAAGACCAGAATTCTCGAGGTTCTCCTTGGTATCAAGGCGTGCCCCGACTGGCTCAGCCCCGTTAGCGGACCCTTTGCCGGGTCGTTCAGTGGCCCGGTGGTACTGAGCCGGGGGACACCCCCAAATTTGGAGTGAAACTGTGGATAGAGCCCAGAAAGAGAAAGTGGTCGACGAACTCGGCCAGATCTTCGAAAGCTCTGGCGTCGTTGTGGTTGCCCACTACGAAGGCCTTACAGTTGCGGAGATGCAAGACCTGCGCGCCCGTGCGCGCGAGGCCGAAGCATCTGTTCGCGTTGCCAAGAACAGGCTCGCAAAGATCGCCCTTGAGGGCAAGCCATGCGCAAGCATTGCGGATTACCTCTCGGGCATGACCGTGCTCACCTTTTCCGAAGACCCCGTGGCAGCAGCCAAGGTCGCGGAAGGTTTCGCCAAGGACAACAAGAAGTTTGAAATCCTTGGTGGTGCAATGGGTGAGACGGCCCTGGACCGGGCCGGTGTCGAAGCCACGTCGAAACTGCCGTCGCGCGAGGAGCTTATCTCCACCATCGCCGGCATGATTGGCGCACCCGCTTCGAACATCGCCGGTGCGATCGGCGCACCTGCAAGCAACATCGCGAGCATCCTTTCGACCATCGAAGAGAAGGCGGAAGCAGCGTAAGCAACTGCAAGTCCTGCGTATCGGGTTGCAAAACCGACGTTGGAACACATCTTAGAACGGAAAGAGCTGAAAAATGGCTGATCTGAAAAAACTTGCTGAAGAGATCGTTGGTCTGACGCTTCTCGAAGCACAAGAACTGAAAACCATCCTGAAAGACGAGTACGGCATCGAGCCCGCAGCCGGCGGCGCGGTCATGATGGCGGGCCCTGCTGGCGGCGACGCTGGCGAGGCGGCTGAAGAGCAAACCGAATTCGACGTCATCCTGAAGTCGGCCGGTGCCTCCAAGATCAACGTGATCAAGGAAGTCCGCGCGATCACCGGCCTGGGCCTGAAAGAAGCCAAGGACCTGGTCGAAGCCGGTGGCAAAGCCGTCAAGGAGCAGGTCTCCAAGGACGAAGCCGACGAGATCAAGGGCAAGCTGGAAGCAGCTGGCGCCGAAGTCGAACTCAAGTGATCCCGGCGTCGGCGGGATCATCCCGGACGTGATCCGGGATCTCTCGCCGATGTGACGATGTCCCGGATCGAATCCGGGGCGGGATCGTATGAAAACAGGCTGGACCGGGCAAAATCCCGGTCCAGCCGAACCTGTCTCAGAGAGGGCCTTGCGCCGCGTGGCGGTTTTTGCGGGCCGAGACCCTCTCTCAGGCGAGGTTCAACGATCGGGTGGTCCCTTGTGGGATTGGGACCAAGAATGGATCGTTCCCCGCCTCTCTCGGGTGGCTCTGCCGCTGTGGCCCGACAGCGTGCAGGACCGGTGAGAAATGAAAGGTGACTTGTCACATGGCGCAAAGCTTTCTTGGCCAGAAACGTCTTCGTAAATATTACGGCAAAATCCGCGAAGTCCTGGAGATGCCGAACCTGATCGAGGTGCAGAAATCCTCGTATGATCTTTTCCTGAAATCCGGCGACCAGCCCGAGCCCATGGACGGCGAGGGCATCAAAGGTGTCTTCCAGTCGGTGTTCCCGATCAAGGATTTCAACGAGACCGCCGTTCTCGAATTCGTCGATTACGAGCTGGAGAAGCCGAAATACGACGTCGAGGAATGTATGCAGCGCGACATGACGTACAGCGCACCGCTGAAGGTGACGCTGCGGCTGATCGTGTTCGACGTGGACGAAGACACCGGCGCCAAGTCCGTGAAGGACATCAAGGAGCAGGACGTATTCATGGGCGACATGCCCCTGATGACGCCCAACGGCACCTTCGTGGTGAACGGCACCGAGCGCGTGATCGTGTCCCAGATGCACCGGTCGCCCGGCGTGTTCTTCGACCATGACAAGGGCAAGACGCACTCGTCCGGCAAACTGCTGTTCGCCTGCCGCATCATTCCCTATCGCGGCAGCTGGCTGGACTTCGAGTTCGACGCCAAGGACATCGTTTTCGCCCGGATCGACCGCCGCCGCAAACTGCCTGTGACCACGCTCCTCTATGCGCTGGGTCTGGACCAGGAAGACATCATGACGGCCTATTACGATACGGTCGACTACAAGCTGAAGAAGAAAAAGGGCTGGGCCACCAAGTTCTTCCCCGAGCGCGTGCGCGGCACGCGCCCGACCTATGACCTTGTCGACGCCAAGTCCGGCGAGGTGATTGCCGAGGCGGGCAAGAAGGTCACGCCGCGCGCGGTCAAGAAGCTGATCGACGAGGGCGAAGTCACCGAACTGCTGCTGCCCTACGAGCAGATCGCGGGCAAGTTCGTGGCACGCGACATCATCAACGAGGAAACCGGCGCGATCTATGTCGAGGCCGGCGACGAGCTGACAATCGAGCGCGACAAGGATGGCGAGATCATCGGCGGCACCGTGCAGGAGCTGATCGAGGCCGGGATCACCGATATCCCGGTGCTGGACATCGACAACATCAATGTCGGTCCGTACATGCGCAACACCATGGCGAACGACAAGAACATGAACCGCGAAACCGCGCTCATGGATATCTACCGCGTCATGCGCCCGGGCGAGCCGCCCACCGAGGAGGCCGCAAGTGCGCTCTTCGACACGTTGTTCTTCGATTCCGAGCGCTACGACCTGAGCGCCGTGGGCCGGGTGAAGATGAACATGCGTCTGAACCTGGACAAGCCGGACACGCAGCGCACGCTGGACCGCGAGGATATCGTGGCCTGCGTCAAGGCGCTGGTGGAACTGCGCGACGGCAAGGGCGATATCGACGATATCGACCACCTGGGCAACCGCCGGGTGCGCTCGGTCGGTGAGCTGATGGAAAACCAGTACCGCGTCGGCCTGCTGCGGATGGAACGCGCAATCAAGGAGCGGATGTCGTCGGTCGAGATCGACACGGTGATGCCGCAGGACCTGATCAACGCGAAACCGGCCGCGGCCGCCGTGCGCGAGTTCTTCGGCTCGTCGCAGCTGAGCCAGTTCATGGACCAGACCAACCCGCTGTCGGAAGTGACGCACAAACGCCGCCTGTCGGCGCTTGGACCGGGCGGTTTGACGCGCGAGCGCGCGGGCTTCGAGGTGCGCGACGTTCACCCCACGCACTATGGCCGGATGTGCCCGATCGAGACGCCGGAAGGCCCGAACATCGGTCTGATCAACAGCCTTGCCACGTTTGCGCGCGTCAACAAGTACGGCTTTATCGAAACGCCTTACCGCAAGGTGACGGGCGGGCAGGTGACCGACGACGTGACCTACATGTCGGCGACCGAGGAAATGCGGCACACCGTGGCGCAGGCCAACGCGACGCTGGACGAGAGCGGCAAGTTCGTCAACGAGATGGTCAACACCCGGCAATCGGGTGAATACATGCTGGCCCCGGTCGAGCATGTGGACCTGATCGACGTCAGCCCGAAACAGCTGGTGTCGGTTGCGGCCTCGCTGATCCCGTTCCTGGAAAACGACGACGCCAACCGCGCGCTGATGGGCTCGAACATGCAGCGTCAGGCGGTTCCGACGCTGCGCTCCGAGGCGCCGCTGGTCGGCACCGGGATCGAGGGCGTCGTGGCCCGCGACTCGGGCGCGTCGGTTCTGGCGCGCCGGGCCGGTGTGATCGACCAGGTGGACGCAAGCCGGATCGTGATCCGGGCGACCGAAGATCTGGAGATCGGCGACCCGGGCGTGGACATCTACCGGATGCGCAAGTTCCAGCGCTCGAACCAGAACACCTGTATCAACCAGCAGCCGCTGGTGAAGGTGGGCGACACGGTGCAGAAAGGCGAAGTGATCGCCGATGGCCCGTCGACCGACCTGGGTGAACTGGCGCTGGGCAAGAACGTGCTGGTCGCGTTCATGCCCTGGAACGGCTACAACTTCGAGGACTCCATCCTGATCTCCGAGCGGATCGCACGCGACGATGTCTTCACCTCAATCCACATCGAGGAATTCGAGGTGGCCGCCCGCGACACCAAGCTGGGACCGGAAGAGATCACCCGCGATATCCCGAACGTCGGCGAGGAAGCCCTGCGCAACCTCGACGAGGCGGGCATCGTCTATATCGGCGCTGACGTGGAGCCGGGCGATATCCTGGTGGGTAAGATCACGCCGAAGGGTGAAAGCCCGATGACGCCGGAGGAAAAACTGCTTCGCGCCATCTTTGGCGAAAAAGCGTCGGACGTGCGCGATACCTCGCTGCGCGTGAAGCCGGGCGACTACGGCACGGTCGTGGAAGTGCGGGTCTTCAACCGTCACGGCGTCGAGAAGGACGAGCGTGCGCTGCAGATCGAGCGGGAAGAGGTCGAGCGCCTGGCGCGCGACCGCGACGACGAGTTGGCGATCCTGGATCGCAACATCTACGCCCGTCTGAAATCGCTGATCCTCGGCAAGACCGCCGTGAAAGGCCCCAAAGGCGTCAAGGCGAACTCGGAAATCACCGAGGAATTGCTGGACACGCTGAGCCGTGGTCAATGGTGGCAGCTGGCCCTAAAGGACGAGAAGGACGCGCAGATCGTCGAGGCCCTGAACGAGCAGTACGAGGCGCAGAAACGCACTCTCGATGCCCGCTTCGAGGACAAGGTCGAGAAGGTGCGCCGTGGCGACGACCTGCCGCCGGGCGTGATGAAGATGGTCAAAGTCTTTATTGCCGTGAAGCGCAAGCTTCAGCCGGGCGATAAGATGGCCGGGCGTCACGGCAACAAAGGTGTGATTTCCAAGGTTGTGCCGATGGAAGACATGCCGTTCCTGTCGGACGGCACGCCGGTCGACTTCTGCCTCAACCCGCTGGGCGTGCCCAGCCGGATGAACGTCGGTCAGATCCTTGAAACCCACATGGGCTGGGCCGCGCGCGGCCTTGGCATCAAGATCGACGAGGCGCTTCAGGATTATCGCCGCACCGGCGACCTGACCCCTGTGCGCGAGGCGATGCACCACGCCTATGGCGACGATGTCTACGACGAGGGCATCGCGGGCATGGACGAGGCGGCGCTGATCGAGGCGGCGGGCAACGTGACGCGCGGTGTTCCGATCGCGACGCCGGTCTTCGACGGCGCGAAGGAGCCTGACGTCAACGACGCGCTGATGCGGGCCGGGTTCGACGAAAGCGGCCAGTCGGTCCTGTTCGACGGGCGTACGGGCGAGCAGTTTGCGCGTCCTGTAACGGTGGGCGTCAAGTACCTGCTGAAGCTGCACCACCTGGTGGACGACAAGATCCACGCGCGCTCGACCGGGCCTTACTCGCTCGTGACCCAGCAACCGCTGGGCGGCAAGGCGCAGTTCGGTGGCCAGCGTTTCGGGGAAATGGAGGTCTGGGCGCTGGAAGCCTATGGCGCCGCCTACACCCTGCAGGAGATGCTGACCGTCAAGTCGGACGACGTTGCAGGCCGGACCAAGGTCTACGAGTCGATCGTCAAGGGCGAGGACAACTTCGAGGCCGGTGTGCCGGAGAGCTTCAACGTTCTCGTGAAGGAAGTCCGTGGCCTGGGCCTGAATATGGAGCTGTTGGACGCGGAGGATGACGAGGAAGACCCGTCTTCCGACATCGCGGCGGAATAACGTGGGTTGTCACCCATCCTACGGGCAATTCGTAGGGTGGGTGTACCCCACGCGTCGCCCCCTCCTACGCTCCTCTTTTTTAGGAATTCGAAATGAACCAAGAACTGACAAACAACCCGTTCAACCCCGCCGCACCGGCGAAGGTGTTCGACGAAATCAAGGTGTCGCTGGCCAGCCCGGAACGCATCCTGTCTTGGTCGTATGGCGAGATCAAGAAGCCGGAAACCATCAACTACCGCACGTTCAAGCCCGAGCGTGACGGCCTGTTCTGCGCGCGTATCTTCGGCCCGATCAAGGACTACGAGTGCCTGTGCGGCAAGTACAAGCGCATGAAGTATCGCGGCGTCGTCTGCGAGAAATGCGGCGTGGAAGTCACCCTGCAAAAGGTCCGCCGCGAGCGGATGGGCCATATCGAACTGGCCGCTCCCTGCGCGCATATCTGGTTCCTGAAGTCGCTGCCCAGCCGCATCGGCCTGATGCTGGACATGACGCTGCGCGATCTGGAACGCGTGCTCTACTTCGAGAACTACGTGGTGATCGAGCCGGGCCTGACGGACCTGACCTATGGCCAGATGCTGACGGAAGAGGAATTCATGGATGCGCAGGACGCGTATGGCATGGATGCCTTTACCGCCAATATCGGCGCCGAGGCGATCCGCGACATGCTGGCGAATATCGACCTTGAATCCGAGGCCGAGAACCTGCGCGCCGACCTGGCCGAGGCCACCGGCGAGCTGAAGCCGAAGAAGATCATCAAGCGTCTGAAAGTGGTCGAGTCCTTTATCGAATCCGGCAACCGCCCGGAATGGATGGTGATGACGGTCATTCCGGTCATTCCTCCGGAACTGCGTCCGCTGGTGCCGCTGGACGGTGGCCGGTTCGCGACGTCGGACCTCAACGACCTTTACCGTCGCGTGATCAACCGGAACAACCGTCTGAAACGCCTGATCGAGCTGCGTGCGCCGGACATCATCGTCCGCAACGAAAAGCGGATGTTGCAGGAGTCTGTTGACGCTCTGTTCGACAACGGTCGTCGTGGCCGCGTCATCACCGGCGCCAACAAGCGTCCGCTGAAATCGCTCTCCGACATGCTGAAAGGCAAACAGGGTCGTTTCCGTCAGAACCTTTTGGGCAAGCGCGTCGACTTCTCGGGCCGGTCGGTCATCGTGACCGGACCGGAGCTGAAGCTGCACCAGTGCGGTCTGCCCAAGAAGATGGCGCTGGAGCTTTTCAAGCCGTTCATCTATTCACGGCTGGAGGCCAAGGGGCTGTCCAGCACCGTGAAGCAGGCCAAGAAGCTGGTCGAGAAAGAGCGCCCCGAAGTCTGGGATATCCTGGACGAGGTGATCCGCGAGCACCCGGTCATGCTGAACCGTGCGCCGACGCTGCACCGTCTGGGCATCCAGGCATTCGAGCCCACGCTGATCGAAGGCAAGGCGATCCAGCTTCACCCGCTGGTCTGTTCGGCCTTCAACGCCGACTTCGACGGTGACCAGATGGCCGTGCACGTGCCGCTGAGCCTTGAGGCACAGCTGGAAGCGCGGGTTCTGATGATGTCGACGAACAACGTTCTGTCGCCCGCCAACGGCGCACCGATCATCGTGCCGTCGCAGGACATGGTCCTGGGTCTCTACTATACCTCGATCATGCGCGAAGGCATGAAGGGCGAAGGCATGAGCTTTGCCTCGGTCGACGAGGTGCAGCACGCGCTGGATTCCGGCGAGGTGCACCTGCACGCCAAGATCACCGCACGCCTGCCGCAGATCGACGAGACCGGGCAGGAGGTGATCCAACGCTTCGAAACCACGCCGGGCCGGGTGCGTATCGGGGGCTTGCTGCCGATGAACGCCAAGGCGCCGTTCGAACTGGTCAACAAACTGCTGCGCAAGAAGGAAGTGCAGCAGGTCATCGACACCGTCTATCGCTATTGCGGTCAGAAAGAGTCGGTCATCTTCTGTGACCAGATCATGAGCATGGGCTTCAAGGAAGCGTTCCGCGCCGGCATCTCGTTCGGCAAGGATGACATGGTGATCCCTGACAGCAAGTGGGGCATCGTCGAAGAAACCCGTGAGCAGGTCAAAGGTTTCGAGCAGCAGTACATGGACGGCCTGATCACCCAGGGCGAGAAGTACAACAAGGTGGTCGACGCCTGGTCGAAATGCAACGACCAGGTCACGGAGGCGATGATGGGCTCCATCTCGGCCGAGGTGAAGGACGAGAACGGAGCGGTCGCGGAACCCAACAGCGTCTACATGATGGCGCACTCGGGTGCGCGTGGCTCGGTCACGCAGATGAAACAGCTGGGCGGGATGCGCGGCCTGATGGCCAAGCCGAACGGCGACATCATCGAGACGCCGATCATCTCGAACTTCAAGGAAGGCCTGACCGTTCTTGAATACTTCAACTCGACCCACGGCGCCCGGAAGGGTCTGTCGGACACCGCGTTGAAGACGGCGAACTCGGGTTACCTGACCCGCCGTCTGGTGGACGTGGCGCAGGACTGCATCGTGCGCGAGCATGATTGCGGCACCGACCGTGCGATCACTGCGGAACCGGCCGTCAATGACGGCGAGGTCGTGGCGTCGCTGGCCGAGCGTGTGCTGGGCCGTGTCGCCGCCGAGGACATCGTGAACCCGGTGACGGGCGAGGTCATCGTGGCCGAAGGCCAGCTGATCGACGAACGCACCTCGGACGCGATCGATCAGGCCGCGGTGCAGACCGCACGCATCCGCAGCCCGCTGACCTGCGAAGCCGAGGACGGCGTTTGCGCGATGTGCTATGGTCGTGACCTTGCACGCGGCACGATGGTGAACACCGGCGAGGCCGTGGGCATCATCGCGGCGCAGTCGATCGGTGAGCCGGGCACGCAGCTGACGATGCGGACCTTCCACATCGGCGGCGTGGCACAGGGTGGCCAGCAGTCCTTCCTGGAGGCCAGCCAAGGCGGCAAGATCGAGTTCGAGAACGCCCAGACGCTGGAGAACTCCAGCGGCGAGACGCTTGTCATGGGCCGCAACATGAAAGTGTTGATCAAGGGCGAGAAGGATGTCGAGCTGGCCAGCCACAAGGTGGGCTACGGGACCAAGCTGTTCGTCAAGGAAGGCGACAGCGTGGCGCGCGGCGACAAGCTGTTCGAGTGGGATCCGTACACCCTGCCGATCCTGGCCGAGAAGAGCGGTACGGCGAAATTCGTCGATCTGACCGTGGGCGTGTCGGTGCGTGACGTGACCGACGATGCCACCGGCATGACGCAGAAGATCGTGTCCGACTGGCGCGCGGCCCCCAAGGGCAACGAGCTGAAGCCGGAGATCCTGATCGCCGACAAGGATGGCGAGCCGGTCCGCAATGACGCGGGCAACCCGGTGACCTATCCGATGTCCGTGGACGCGATCCTGTCCATCGAGGAAGGGCAGGATGTGCATGCGGGTGACGTGGTTGCGCGTATTCCGCGTGAAGGCGCCAAGACCAAGGACATCACCGGGGGTCTTCCGCGTGTGGCCGAACTCTTCGAGGCGCGTCGTCCGAAGGATCACGCCATCATCGCCGAGATCGACGGGTATGTTCGTTACGGTCGCGACTACAAGAACAAGCGTCGCATCAGCATCGAGCCCGCCGACGAGTCGATGGAGCCGGTCGAGTACATGGTGCCCAAGGGCAAGCACATTCCGGTTCAGGAAGGTGACTATGTCCAGAAGGGCGACTACATCATGGACGGCAACCCGGCGCCGCATGACATCCTGTCGATCATGGGTGTCGAGGCGCTTGCCGATTACATGATCGACGAGGTCCAGGACGTCTATCGCCTGCAGGGCGTGAAGATCAACGACAAGCACATCGAGGTTGTCGTGCGCCAGATGCTGCAGAAGTGGGAGATCCAGGATTCCGGTGAAACCACGCTTCTGAAGGGCGAGCATGTCGACAAGGCAGAGTTCGACGCGGCCAACGAGAAGGCGATTGCCCGTGGCAAGCGCCCGGCGCAGGGCGAGCCGATCCTTCTGGGGATCACCAAGGCGTCGCTGCAGACCCGCAGCTTCATCTCGGCGGCCTCGTTCCAGGAGACGACGCGGGTCCTGACCGAAGCCTCGGTTCAGGGCAAGCGCGACAAGCTGGTCGGCCTGAAGGAGAACGTCATCGTGGGTCGTCTGATCCCGGCCGGCACCGGCGGTGCCACGCTGAACATGCGCCAGATCGCGCAGCAGCGTGACAACGTGGTGATCGAGGCCCGCCGCGAGGAGGCCGAAGCGGCTGCCGCGCTGGCTGCTCCGGTCGACGACGTGATCGGCGGCGACGAGTTCGACACGCTGGTCGAGACGCCGGAGAGCCGCGAGGACTGATCCCGCGCAAAGGACTTAAGAAAGGCCCCGTCACCGGCGGGGCCTTTTTCATTTGGAGGATGTCTATTGCTTGGTCGGGCTTTCAACCCTCATCGGTTTTCGACATGTTGACCGCATGAGAGTCACCATGTCCGATAATGATCTTTGCTATCTTTCCGCGAGCGATGTCCTGGCCCGGTTCAAGGCGGGTGACCTGTCGCCGGTGGCGTATCTGGAGGCACTGATTGCCCGGACCGAGGCGGTGAACCCGGGCCTGAACGCCTATACGGAAGCCTTTTTCGACGACGCGCTGGACGCGGCGCGCGGAGCCGAAGCCGCTTATGAAAACGGCACGGCCCGGGTGCTTGAGGGTCTGCCGGTGGCGGTGAAGGACGCGCAGCGGGTCGCGGGGCAACGCACCACGCAAGGGTCCTGGTCGATGGGGTACGAGGTCGAAACGCGGTCCGACCCGATGGTCGAGCGTCTGCTGGCGGCCGGCGCAATCATACCGGCGCGCACCACCACGCCGGAGTTCTGCCTTTCCGGCGTCTGCCGGTCGGAGCGGTTCGGGGTGACGCGCAATCCGTTCAATCGCGATTACAGCCCAGGCGGTTCGTCGGGCGGGTCGGCGGCGGCGCTGGCGGCGGGGATGGTGCCGCTGGCCACGGGCACCGATATCGGCGGGTCGATCCGTATTCCGGCCAGTGCCTGCGGGCTGGTGGGCTACAAGCCGCCGCACGGGCGCAACCCGGACGGGCCGCCGGCGAATTTCGACCGCTACAATCATTGCGGTTTCCTGAGCCGGAGCGTGGCGGATTGCGCGCTGGGACAGAACATCGTGTCGGGGCCGCATCAGCGCGACCACGACAGTCTGCGCGAGCGTGTCGTGTTGCCGATGGGTGGCACGGGACGGCCACTGAAGATCGCGTTCTCGATGGACCTTGGATATGTGCCGATCGACGAGGATGTGCAGCGTAACACGTTGGCAGCGCTGGATGTTTTTCGAGGCGCGGGGTGCGAGGTCCTGCCGGTGGACGTCGGATGGGATGTGCGCGTGGACGAGGCGGCGATGCGCTGGTATCTGGCGATGCATTTCGGACGGGCCCCGCTGTGGGCGCTGGAAAAGTACCGCGAGCGGATGACGGACTATGCCATCGCCACGGCGGAGGCGGCGGCAAGGCTGGGCCCGGACGATGTGGCACAAAGCTGGGAGGTGCAGCACGAGATGTATCAGCGGCTGGGCGCGATCCTGGAGGAAGTGGACGTTTTCATATGCCCGACCCTGTCGGTGGGCAGCGTGCGGGCGGATCACGACCCGGTCGGGCCGGGATTCACCGTGGCGGGGCGCGAGGTGGACCCTGAATATGGCTGGGTTCTGACACACCAGTTCAACATGCTGCACAATTGTCCCGTGATGTCCGTACCCACGGGGCGCGACCGGCACGGGGTGCCCACGGGGATGCAGATCGTAGGGCCGACATTCGCGGATGAAAGGGTATTCGAGGCGGCTTTTCTCTATGAAAATCAAGCGCCTGAGATGTTCCTTCCCAATGCGGCCATGCCGGAGGGACTTGCGGGATGAGGCCTGGGGATTTGTTGCTGACGCCGATGGGGGTGCGGTTTCGGGGGCGGCGCTTTCCGTGCACGGTCGGGCGCTGCGGGCTGTCGCGCGACAAGCACGAGGGCGATGGCGCGACGCCGGTGGGCATGCATGAAATCGTCGGAATGCTGTACCGGCCTGACCGCATGGCACGGCCCGCGGACTGGGCGGTGCCGATCCGGCCGGGCGACCTGTGGTCGGACGACCCGGGCCACGAGGATTATAACCTCATGGTTTCAAAGCCCTACCCGCATTCGCACGAGGTCCTGCGGCGGGCCGATCCGCTCTATGACCTGGTGATCATTACCGACTGGAACTGGCCGAGGGCAGAGCGCGGCAAGGGGTCTTGCATCTTTCTGCACCGCTGGCGTCGTCCGGGCTATCCCACGGCGGGATGCGTGGCGTTCCGGCCGGATCACCTGCGCTGGATCGCTGGGAGGATCACCATGGGGACGCGGCTGATCGTGCCGGGGTGAACGCGTCCAAACGCATATCGGTATCGCGTCGGTATCCGGGTGGCAGCGCGTCGGTGCCGCTGGCGCGGGAATTTCCTTTGAAAGGAAATTGCCAAAAGTCTTTGAAATACTTTTGGTCCCGGCGTCATTCCGGGTATTTGCGGCGGGCCTTGGCGGTGGCCAGTGTGCTGTTGCCCGACCTGGCCGTCGCGGTCCATTCGTAGGTATGGGTGCCGCCGGGCGGGCAGGGGCTTTTGTATTTGAAGACGCCGAATGGCAGTTTGCCGTCGCGTCCCACCTTTACCGTGCCGCCGCCGTGATTGTAGCTTGGCACGTTCAGGTCCTTCAGCCGGAACTGGATCGTGGTCGTGCCCGCCGGAACCCCGCGCAGGACGAAGGCCGGGCTGCCGACCGTGTTGGGGCGTCCGGAGGTGCAGCGGGGAATGTCGCCCCAGTCGAAGCCGAGGGTGAACTCGGCCGCGGCAACGCCGGCGGACAAGACGAGCGCGACAAGCGCGGTGGATATGAGACGCATTCCGATTCTCCCGGTGCTGTGCTGCAGTCACGGCAAGGTTAGGTCAGCGCCAAGGTTTCACCTAGCGTTTAATCGTGTTCGCGCTCGCCGAAGATGGCGCTGCCGACGCGGACATGGGTGGCGCCAAGCGCGATGGCGCGTTCGAAATCGCCGCTCATGCCCATCGACAGGCCGGACAGGCCGTTGCGCTCTGCGATCTTGGCCAGGAGAGAGAAATGCAGGCTGGCTTCCTCGTCCACCGGCGGGATGCACATGAGCCCCTCGATCGTGAGGTCGAGATCACGGCAGTCGGCGACGAAGGCGTCCGCCTCGGAGGGCAGGATGCCGGCTTTCTGGTCTTCCTCGCCGGTGTTGACCTGGATGAAGAGGCCCGGGCAGTGACCTTCTTCCTGCGCGATGCGGGCGATGGTCCTGGCCAGCTTGGGACGGTCGACCGAATGGATCGTATCGAAGAGCTCGAACGCCTGGCGTGTCTTGTTGGTCTGAAGCGGGCCGATGAGATGCAACTCGACGCCGTCATAGCTCTCGCGGAAGCCGGGCCATTTGCCGGCGGCTTCCTGTACGCGGTTCTCGCCGAAGACGCGGTGGCCCTCGTCCAGGACCGCAGTCACGCGCGCGTCCGGCTGAACCTTGGACACGGCAATGAGGCTGACCGATCCGGCGGGACGGCCCGCGTCCTGTTCGGCGGCCGCGATGCGGGTTTTGATGTCGTGCAAACTCATCGTGTCGATCCGATCCTTGATGCCTGCAAAGGTAGTGCCACAGGCGCGGCGGGTGCGCAAATCCCGACGCGGTGCGACCACAGTTCGCCCGCATTCCGGCACGGGCGGGGGAAACAACCTTGCCGAGGTTCTTTTCGTTGGATAATGAGGGGAAAACTGGAACGGGTGGTGGAATGTTCAAATCCCCTTTGAAAAGCGCGGTGGTGCTGTTGGCGAGCATAGGTTTGCTGGCGTCTTGCAGCACGTTCAGAAACGGCAAGCTGAACCCTGATGCGTATAAGGTGGAAGGCGGTCGGAACCAGACACCGACGGCCGCGACCGGGGGCACGAGCCTGTTCGACGCGTTCAAGAACGACGGCTCGGCGGGGATCCGGGTGAACCGCTTTCTCTGGACCGCTTCGCTGGAGGTGCTTGATTTTCTTCCGGTGCAAAGCGCGGACCCGTTCACCGGCGTGATTTCGACCGGCTACGGCAGGCCGCCGGGCGGCGGGCGCGCCTATCGCGCGACCGTCCTGATCAGCGATCCGGCGCTGGATGCGCGGGCGCTGAACGTGGCGCTGCAATCGCAAAGCGGCCCGGTTGCGGCGGGCACGCAACGCGCCATCGAGGACGCGATCCTGAGCCGCGCGCGTCAGCTGCGCACGCAGGCGGAACGGTTCTGACCGGGCCTGCCGCCTGACCGGCGTCAGACCTTCGCACCGTCCATCACGCTGGAAATCCAGTCGAGTTGCCGTGGCAGGCAGATCGTTTGAAGATCGTAATTCTCGCGCATGAGGTCGCGCGCCGCGGCGCCGAGCCTGCGCCGGGCAGGCTCGTCTTCCAAGAGGGCGCAAACTTCGTCGACCAATGCTTCGCCGTCGAAGAAATCGACCAGCCGGCCGGTTTCGTCGTGGCGAATCACCTCGCGCACGGGCGTGGTGTCGCTGGCGACGATCGCCGCGCCGCAGGACATCGATTCCATCAACGACCAGCTGAGCACGAAGGGGTAGGTCAGGTAGACATGCACGCGGCTGACCTGCAAGAGACGCAGGAACTGGTCGTAGGGGATGCGGCCCAGGAAATGTACCCGGGCCATATCGGCATCCGGGATCTGGTCGCGCACCTCGTCGAGGAAAATCTGTTTCCAGGTCTGCCCCTTGGGCGGGGCGGCGCCATAGCTGACCTCGTCGCCGCCGACGATCAGGATGCGGGCGTTGGGCCGCTCGCGCAGAAGGCGCGGCAGGGCGCGCATGAAGATGTGGTAGCCGCGATAGGGTTCGAGGTTCCGGTTGACGAACGTGATGACCTCGTCGTCCCGGGTGACGTCGACCTGGCCTTTGATCGTCAGCCGGACATCGGGCTTGGGACAGGCGGTGAGCGTGTCGATGCCGTCATGCGAGACGGTGATCTTGTCGCGGAAGTCGGCAGGGAAGGTATCGGCCTGGAACCGCGTGGGGCTTATCCCGGCGTCGGCAAAGGGAAAATGCAGGTGATTGTTGATGTTCTTCATCCGGATGCGCAGCGCCTGAAGTCCACGGTCCGACTTGGCGAATTCGGGGTCGAAGTCGAGGTGCTGGTCATCGGCAAGGTGGTAGAGTTCGCAGTAGATGGCAAGCCGCGCATCGGGCCAGACATCGCGCAGGAACATCGATTCGCCCCAGCCGTGATGCGCCAGGATGAGGTCGGGCGCGTAGCCGTTTTCCTTCATCGTGCGGGCGGCGCGG
This sequence comes from Roseovarius sp. THAF27, assembly GCF_009363655.1. Classification (NCBI taxonomy): domain Bacteria; kingdom Pseudomonadati; phylum Pseudomonadota; class Alphaproteobacteria; order Rhodobacterales; family Roseobacteraceae; genus Roseovarius; species Roseovarius sp. THAF27. The sequence continues at coordinate 3,290,377 of NZ_CP045393.1, read as the reverse complement.
TAGCAGGCGTCGCCGCGGGTGACCTTGGTGTCGAGATCGACGAGCCACGGGTGCAGGTTCTGGGCCGCGCGTTTGGGCAGAGTGTAGGGGACAACCTGCACGCCGTTCCAGTTGATCGGCTTGTCGACCTTGATCGTCAGGGCCACGCAGTGGTGTCCGCGCGAGGCCAGCAAGGGTGCCAGATGTTTGTATTGGCCGGGAAAATTCTGATGTATGAAGAGGATTTTCATGCAATTGCCTGTGCGTTTTTTCCGGCTTATAGCGGCGGGGCGGAATTTTGCAAAATTCCGCGTCGGAAAATTCGGATTTTCCGGCCCGATTTCTTGCAAGAAATCGGTTACGCCTGATTTTTGCCCGCTGCGCACTGGACCCTGCGGGCGCGGGGCCCTATCACCCTTTGGAGTTTGAGAAACAAGGGACCGATCGGGTCATGTCGCGTTATTCTGCCGCCGATATCGAAGCGAAATGGCAAAGCGCCTGGGACGAGGCCGGGATCTTCCGGGCCGAACGGTCGCGGGACAAGCCGAAATACTATGTGCTGGAGATGTTTCCCTATCCGTCGGGGCGCATCCACATGGGGCATGTGCGCAACTACACGATGGGCGACGTGATCGCGCGATACCGCCTGGCCACCGGCCACAGCGTGCTGCATCCGATGGGCTGGGACGCGTTCGGGATGCCCGCGGAAAATGCCGCGATGGCGTCGGGGGGGCATCCCAAGGACTGGACCTATGGCAACATCGCCGACATGCGGGGACAGATGAAGCCCTTGGGCCTGTCGATCGACTGGAGCCGGGAATTCGCCACCTGTGATCCCGAGTACTATGGCCAGCAGCAAGCGCTGTTTCTGGATTTCCTGGAAAAGGGGCTGGTTTACCGCAAGAATGCGGTGGTGAACTGGGACCCGGTGGACATGACCGTGCTGGCCAACGAGCAGGTGATCGACGGCAAGGGCTGGCGGTCCGGCGCCGAGGTGGAAAAGCGCGAGCTGACGCAGTGGTTCTTCAAGATTTCCGATTTCTCGGAAGAGCTGTTGGAGGCGCTGGACGGGCTGGAGGACTGGCCCGCCAAGGTGCGGCTGATGCAGGAGAACTGGATCGGCAAGTCGCGCGGCATCGAGATTCCGTTCGAGCGGACGGATGCGGGTGCGCCCATCGTCTGTTACTCGACCCGCCCCGACACGATGCGCGGGGCAAGTTTCATCGCGATCTCGCCGGAGCATCCGGTGAGCCGTGAACTGGCAAAGGACAATCCCGAACTGGAGGCGTTCATCGCGGAGACGCGCAAGATGGACACCACCGAGGCCGCGATGGAGAAGGCCGAGAAGAAGGGGATCGACACCGGGATCACGGTGCGTCACCCGGTCTGGCCGGAGCGGGAGCTGCCGGTCTGGGTCGGTAACTTCGTGTTGATGGATTACGGCACGGGTGCTGTCTTCGGTTGTCCGGCGCATGACCAGCGGGACCTGGACTTTGCGCGGAAATACGGCCTCGAGGTGCGAAACGCCTTCTACCTGCCCGGTCAGGAAAAAGAGGTGGAGACCGAGGCGCTGGTGCCTGCCAAGACCGAGACGGTGATATATATCGACCACTTCGCCGGCATCGGCGAGGCGACGAGCCAGGAAGGCATCGACGCCACGATCGACTGGTTCGAGGAGAAGGGGCTTGGCACCGGGCAGGTGAAGTATCGCCTGCGCGACTGGGGGTTGTCGCGGCAACGCTACTGGGGCTGTCCGATCCCGGTGGTGCATTGCGACACCTGCGGCGTGGTGCCCGAGAAAAAGGAAAACCTGCCGGTCGAACTGCCCTATGACGAGGGTGGCACGCCGATTGATTTCAGCATTCCCGGCAACCCGCTGGACCGGCATCCGACCTGGCGCGACTGCAAATGCCCGAGCTGCGGCGCGGATGCACGGCGCGAGACCGACACGATGGACACCTTCGTGGACAGCTCCTGGTATTTCGCACGGTTCACGGCCCCGGATGCGGAGACTCCGACGCGGATGGAGGACGCCCAGTACTGGATGAACGTCGACCAGTATATCGGCGGCATCGAGCACGCGATCCTGCACCTGCTCTACAGTCGGTTCTTTGCCCGGGCGATGCATATCTGCGGGCACCTGCCGGAAAAGGCGATCGAGCCGTTCGACGCGCTGTTCACCCAAGGGATGGTGACGCACGAGATCTACCAGACGCGCGACGACAAGGACCGGCCGGTCTATCACCTGCCCGAGGACGTGACCGACGGCAAGTTGGCCGATGGCACGCCCGTGCAGATCATCGCCTCGGCCAAGATGTCGAAATCAAAGAAGAACGTGGTGGACCCGGTGAATATCATCGACGCCTTCGGCGCCGACACCGCGCGCTGGTTCGTGCTGTCGGACAGCCCGCCGGAGCGGGACGTGGAATGGACCGCCGCGGGCGCCGAGGCGACCCACAAGCACCTTGCGCGGGTGCACCGCATCGTGTCGGAGATTGCCGGGGACGAGACACCGGCCAATGCCGCCGAGGATGAGGCGCTCGCGAAGGACATGCACCGGGCGATCAGGGACGTGACGGGCGGCGTGGAAAGTTTTGGATTCAACGCGGCGATTGCCAAGCTTTACGGGTTCACCAATGGGTTGGCCAAATCGGGCGCCGGAGCGGAAGCGAAAAAGGCAGCGGCGCAGGTTCTGGCTCAGTTGATGTCGCCCATGACGCCGCATCTGTCCGAAGAGCTTTGGTCGATGCTGGGCGGTGAGGGCCTTGTGGCGCAGGCGCCCTGGCCGGTGGCCGACGAGGCGATGCTGACCGACGACAGCGTGACCCTGCCGATCCAGGTCAACGGCAAGCGCCGGGCCGAAATCAGCGTGCCCAAGGACATGGACAAGGCAGAGGTTGAAAAACGCGCGCTGGCGCACGAAGCTGTGGCAAGGTCGCTGGATGGGGCCCAGCCCAAGAAGGTCATCGTCGTCCCCGGGCGGATCGTGAATGTCGTCGTTTAACCGTCGTTTCGTATTGCTGGGCCTGCCCGCGGGGCTGGCCGCCTGTGGATTCGCGCCGGCCTATGCGCCGGGCGGCGCGGCCCACAATTTGCAGGGCGCGGTGCTGGTAGAGGCGCCGAACAGCCGGCCGGGTTACCTGCTGACCCGCCATATCGAAGAGCGGCTGGGCCGCGGCGAGCGGCAGGTCTACGGGCTGGGCTATTCGATCATTCTGACGGAAGAGGCGGTCGCGATCTCGCGCGCCAACGTGAACACGCGCTACAACCTTCTGGGCAAGGTGACATACGCGCTGCGCGATCTGCGCAGCAACGCGGTCGTGCTGAGCGGACAGGCGGACAGCTTTACCTCCTACTCGGCCTCGGGCACCACCGTGGCGACGCAGGCGGCGCAGCGCGACGCCGAGGCGCGGCTGATGGTGATCCTGGGGGACCAGATCCTGAACCGGCTGACCGCCGAGGCCGGCAAGCTGCCGGCATGAAGCTGTCGCCCCGCGATGCGCCGGCCTATTTCGCGCGGCCCGATCCCGACAAGACCGGCCTGTTGATCTATGGCACCGACGCGATGCGCGTGGCGCTGAAGCGGCAGGAGGTGATTGCCGCGCTGATCGGCCCGCAGGGCGAGGAGGAGATGCGGCTGACGCGGATCCCCGCGTCGGAGTTGCGCAAGGACCCCGCGATGCTGCTGGACGCGGTCAAGGCGCAGGGCTTCTTTCCGGGGCCGCGCGTGGCGTTTGTCGAGGATGCGAACGAGACCGTGGCGCCGGTGGTGACGGCGGCGCTGGAGGATTGGCAGCCGGGCGATGCGCAGGTGGTGGTGACCGCCGGCAGCCTGAAGGCGACGTCGAAGCTGCGCAAGCTCTTCGAGGGGCACAGGAATGCCTATGCCGCGGCGATCTATGACGAGCCGCCGGGCCGGGCCGAGATCGAGGCGGTCCTGTCCAAGGCGGGGCTGCGCGATGTGCCGCGCGACGCGATGACGGACCTGAACGCGCTGGCGCGCGCGCTCGATCCGGGCGATTTCCGCCAGACGATGGACAAGCTGGCGCTGTACAAGCGGGGCGACGACACGCCCCTGAGCGCCGAGGATATCGCCGCCTGTGCGCCGGTGTCGGTGGAGGCGGACCTGGACGACGTGCTGCACCTGGTGGCCGAGGCCAAGCCGGGCGAGATCGGCCCGGTGATGAAGCGGCTGCGGGCGCAGGGGGTGCAGCCCGTGGGCCTGTGCATGGCCGCGAACCGGCATTTCCGCACGCTTTACGCGGCGGCCAGCGATCCGGGCGGGCCGGGGCAGGGCATCGCCCGCGTGCGCCCGCCGGTCTTTGGCCCCCGGCGGGACCGGATGCAGCGGCAGGCGGCGCAGTGGGGCGCGGCCAAGCTGGAAGAGGCGCTGGGCGTGCTGACCGACACCGACCTGCGCCTGCGCTCGGCGGGCCAGACCGCGCCGGACATGGCGCTGGTGGAACGCGCGCTGATCCGGCTGGCCACCCTGGCGCAGCGGTAGGGCGGCTCAGGAGATGTCGGCGAACATGGCAAGGGTCTCGGCCTCGGTCATGCGCTTGTGGTCGCCTGCCAGCGCGTAGGCGTCGGGCTTGCGGTCGACGAAGATTTCCTCGGTCAGGGTGATGCCGGAGGGATCGTCCAGCAGGCCAAGGCCTACATGCATGTCGCCCTGCATCGGACCCGGCGCGGTGACCCGGTAGAAAAGGTTGGTGCCGCAGGTGGCGCAGAAGCAGCGCTCGGCCCAGTCGGACGAGGTGTAGGCGGTGATGTTGTCCGCGCCGGTGATCGTGGCATCGCCGGCCCTGACGTGCAGTCCCAGGTAGACGCCGCCGGACCATTTGCGACACATCCCGCAATGGCAGGCCCCGGTGCTGTCGGGGGCGTTGGCGATGTCGACGGTCACGGCGCCGCACAGGCAGGTTCCGGATTTGTGCATGATGGATCTCCGCTCCAGTTCGATCAGCAGGATAGGCGACGGGTATGACAGCAAATGTCAGTATGGAAGTGGAAAATCGTTGCGCTGTCGCCCCGGGCGGGCAAGCGTGAGGCGACATATCTGGGAGTTGTGCGATGTACGAAGTGATCGGATCGAAGGCCAGCCGGGCGTTCCGGGTGTTGTGGCTGCTGGAGGAGCTGGGCGTGGATTACGACCACACCCCCGCAGGGCCGCGCAGCGCCGAGGCGGTGGCGGCGAACCCGTCGGGCAAGATACCGGCGTTGCGGGTGGACGGGGCCGTGGTGACCGAGTCGGTGGCGATCATGAGCTTCCTGGCCGACCGGCACGGCGCGCTGACCCACAAGGCAGGCACGCTGGAGCGCGCGCGGCAGGATGCGCTGGCGCACCAGATCCTAGATGACGTGGATTGTGCCCTGTGGATGGCCGCGCGGCATACCTTCGTGCTGCCCGAGGACAAGCGGGTGCCCGAGGTCAAGGAGACGCTGAAATGGGAATACGAGGCCAATATCGCCCGGCTGTCGGAGGCGCTGGAAGGCCCGTTCCTGATGGGCGAGAAGATGACGGTGCCCGATATGCTGCTGGTGCACTGCCTGCGCTGGGCGGAGATCGCGAAGTTCCCCGAGCCTGGCAAGGTGCTGGCGGAGTACCGGGCGCGGCTGGAAGCACGCGAGGCGTTCCGCAAGGTCGCGGAGATGGGGTGAGACAGCCGCCGTTCGGGAGCGGTGGGTTTCACCCACCCTACGGGGGCCAGGGCCAGGGCGTGGCGGGTGCGAGACCCTGAACCGCCGCCTTGCAGCCCGGGGGGGATGGGCGTAAGTGCGGGACATGCCCGGTCAGGGAAACCCGCGCCATGCAACTTTATCTGCCCATCGCCGAGGTCTCGGTCAACGGCCCGCTGCTGCTGTCGGTCGGCCTTGTCGTCGGGTTGCTGTCGGGCATTTTCGGCGTCGGCGGCGGGTTTCTGATCACGCCGCTCCTGTTCTTCATCGGGATTCCGCCTGCCGTCGCCGTCGCGACATCGGCCAACCAGATCGTCGCCTCGTCGTTCTCGGGGATCTTCGCGCATCTGCGACGCCGCACCGTCGATTTCCGCATGGGCAGCGCCTTGATGGCCGGGGGCCTCGCGGGGTCGACCGTGGGGGTCTATGTTTTCAGCCTGCTGCGGCAGCTGGGGCAGGTCGATCTGCTGGTCAACCTGTTCTACGTGGTCTTTCTCGGGCTGATCGGGACGCTGATGTTCGTCGAAAGCCTGAAAGCCATTCGTCGTGCCAAGATGCAGGGACCGAAGCCACGCGCCCGCCGCACGCGGCGCGACTGGGTGCATTCGATGCCGCTGCGCGTGAGGTTCCGAACGTCGGGGCTGTACATCTCGGTCTTTCCGCCGCTGATCGTGGGGTTCTTCGTCGGCGTGCTGTCGGCGATCATGGGGGTCGGGGGTGGTTTCGTGGTGGTGCCGGCGATGATCTATATCCTTGGGATGCCGACGAAGGTGGTGATCGGCACGTCGCTGTTCCAGATCATCTTCGTGTCCGCCTACACGACGATGATGCACGCCTATACGACGCATACGGTGGATACGGTCCTGGCCGCGCTGCTGATTGTCGGCGGCGTGGTCGGCGCGCAATTCGGCAGCATGATCGGGCAGGTCCTGAAAGCGGAACAGTTGCGCATCCTGCTGGCCCTGCTGGTGCTGGCCGTCGGTCTGAAGCTGGGTCTGGACCTGGTGCTGGAGCCGTCGAACGTGTTCTCGGTCGCCGGGGTGCGCGAGGGCTGAGCAATGTGCAGGCGCGGCTGGCCTAGGGGCCGGCGGCCACCGTCGCGAAGCGGGCGGCGGCACGACCGGCCCAGAGGCCGGAGGCCAGGCAGGCGGTCAACAGGTAACCGCCGGTTGGCGCCTCCCAGTCCAGCATTTCACCGGCGGCGAAGGTTCCGGGGCGGGATTTCAGCATCAGGTCGCCGGTGAGGGCATCGAAGCGCAGGCCGCCGGCGGTCGAGATCGCCTCGTCCATGGGGCGCGGCCCGGCGAGGGGGATCGGCAGCGCCTTGATGACCGGGGCGAGGTCGTTGGGCAGGGGCCGGGCGCATTCGTTCAGCAGGGCTTGTTCCACGGGTGCGAGGCGCAGGGTCTTGCGCAGGTGGTTCGACAGGCTGGCCTTGCCGCGCGGACGCCCCAGGCGCTTTCGGATCGCATCGAGCGACAGGTCCGGGCGAAGGTCGAGCGTGAGCGCCGCGCCTTCGCGCAGGGGGCGGGAGAGGGCGTAGATCCCCCCGCCTTCGATGCCCCTCGCGGACAGGACGATCTCGCCGCGTGAGATATGCGCACCGGCATGAAGCGCGATATTCTTCAGCGGCCGGCCGAAATGGCGCTGCATGTGGTCGGACCAATCGACGGTGAAGCCCATGTTGGCGGGCTGGAACGGGGCGGTCTGGCCGGGCAGATGGGCCGCCCAGCTGCCGTCGGAGCCGAGACGCGCCCAGCTGGCGCCGCCACAGGCCAGCACGGTGACTGCGGGAGTCAGCTGGCGCGAGCCACCCGGCGTGTCGAACCCCGCGGCATCGCCGTCCCAGCCGGTCCAGCGCCAGCGGCGGTGCAGCGTCACCCCCAGCCCTTCGAGGCGGGAGAGCCAGGCGCGCAGGAGCGGCGAGGCTTTCATGGCGGTGGGAAAGACGCGTCCGGTGGAGCCGGTGAAGGTGGGCTGCCCCAGCCCCTCGGCCCAGCGGATGACATCGTCCGGCCCGAAGGCGGCAAGCATCGGGCGCAGGTGCGGCGCGGTCTCGGCATAGGCGGCGAGGCAGGTTTCGAGGTCTTCGGACTTGGTGAGGTTGAGGCCGGACTTGCCCGCCATGAGGAACTTGCGGGCCGGGGACGGCTTGGCCTCGGCCACGGTGACGGGCACGCCCGCCGAGGCCAGCGCGTCGGCGGCCATGAGGCCCGCCGGCCCTGCACCGATGACCAGCGCGCCCGTCATGGGGCGGGCGATGCCGCCGCGCCCGGGCTGCTGGGACGCATGACCTGCTGCGGGACGCGAATTTCGATCTCATGCGCCTTGAGCGCGTTCCGGGTGGCAAGGAGCGCTTGCGGAGTGTCGCGGGTCCTGGCGTCGCTGGTGGCGTGGCCCCGGTATTCGACGGCGATTTCGGCGGCCATTCGGCGCGTGGCCGGGCGCAGCACGTCCTGCGACCGAATATGAGTGGCGGATCGCTGGGCCGGGGCCGGGCGCGGGCGCCGCGTGGCAAGCCCCGCCAGCGCGAACGCTGCCACGTGGATCGCGTGTTGCGACCAGGCTGCCGGGCTGAGCGCCCATGTCTGCGCGATATCCGGGCCCTGGTGCGCTTGGCCCATGCCTTGCGCGACGATCTCGGGCGGGTTGTCCCAATCCATGGCAGCCCCCTTGCCATTCTTCGTGGTGCGTCCATCCTCTTGCCTGTCGTGGACGAAAGATCAAGGGAAAGCCATGGACGACCCGGTGTGTCCGCTGTGCGGGCGGCCCATTCCGCCCGAGGCCAGGCAGAGCCTGCATCACCTTGTGCCCAAGCTGAAAGGCGGCAAGGGCGGGCCGGTCGTGCTGTTGCATCAGATCTGTCACAACGAGATCCACGCCACGCTGACCGAGGCCGAGCTGGCGCGAAGCTATGCCACGGTCGAGGCGCTGCGGGCGCATCCGCGGCTGGAGAAGTTCATCCGCTGGGTGGCCAGGCGTCCGCCGGGATTTCATTCGAAAACGCCCGGACGGCGTCGGTTGCGTTGATCCTGCGCAATGCGAGGCGTGCCGGAATACGGTATGCTTGGCGCAGGAGGATCGCATCATGACCGTTGAGTATGAAGAAGACGCGGAAACGAAAACTGTCGAGCTGACCGTGGCGGGAAAGGTCACGCGGGAGGATTACGACAGGATCGTGGACCGGATGCAGGGCTTTATCGACACCCAGGGCACGGTGAAGCTGATCGAGGTGATCGAGAGCCTCGACGGGTTCGCGCCATCGGTGATCTGGCCGGGGATCAAGTTCGATTTCAAAAACCTGCGCCATATCAGCCATGTGGCGGTGGTGTCGGATATCGGCTGGATCGGGCCGGTGGCCAAGGCGGCGGGCGCGCTGGTGTCGACCAAGCTGCGGACGTATGACCTGGACGACCTGGATGCGGCGCGGGAGTGGATCGCGTCAGAGTGACTTGACCATGTGCCGGGATGGGCCACTCTTGCGGGCGTGGCAAGATGCGAGGGCAAGATGGATCCGACGCGGCGGGACGTGATGGCGCTGGCCGGCGGGCTGGCCGGGGCGCAGGTGGTACCGGGGTTGGCATGGGCCGGTGCGCCGGGGCACCGCCTGACCGCCGCGCCCGCCGAGGTGCAGCTGGCGCCCGGGGAATACCCGAAGACGCGGGTCTGGGCCTATGACGGGCGGGTGCCGGGTTCGATGCTGCGCTGGCGGCAGGGCGAGATGTTCGAGGCGCGGCTGGTCAACGGGCTGGACCAGCCGACGACGGTGCATTGGCACGGCCTGCGCCTGCCCAACGCCATGGACGGCGTGCCGGGCATGACGCAGGCGGCGGTGCGCCCCGGCGAGAGTTTCGACTATCGCTTTGTGCTGCGCGATGCGGGCACGTTCTGGTATCACCCGCATGCCAATTCGCTGGAGCAGATCTCGCGCGGGCTGGCGGGGGTGCTGGTGGTGGACGAGGCCGAGCCGCCCGAGGTGGATGCCGAGGAGATCCTGGTGCTGGACGACTGGCGGTTGACCGAGGACGCGCAGCTGCATCCCGAGTTCGGCAACCGGCACGACATGTCCCATGCCGGGCGGCTGGGCAATTACATCACGGTCAATGGCGCGGGCGAGCTGCGGCGAAGCTATCCGCGGGGTACGCGGCTGCGGGTGCGGCTGGTGAACGCGGCGACGGCGCGTATCTTCCGGCTGGTGTTCCGGGGGATGGATGCGTGGGTGGTGGCGCTGGACGCGATGCCACTTGAGGCGCCGGAGCGGATCGAGCAGGTCGAGATCGGACCGGCGCAGCGCGTCGATCTGATCGTAAACGTCAGCGCCGGGACCGGCGAGGAGGCGATCATCGGATCGGTGGAGCGGGACGGCACCTATGCGACGGTGTCCGTGTCGGTCGCGGGCCAGGAACAGGCGATGCGGGCCGCGCCGCACGCCCTGCCGCCCAACGACCTGCCGGTGCTGGCGCTGAAGGATGCGCGACAGGTGCCGCTGGTCATGGAAGGCGGCGCGATGCGGGGCCTGTCGGAGCGCGTCCGGTGGCAGGGCAGCAAGCGCGAGGCGCGGGCGCTCTACGAGGCGGGGCAGTTCTGGGCCTTCAACGGGCAGGCGGGGATGGACGGGGCGCCGCTGATCGAGGCCGTATTGGGTGAAACTGTGCGCGTGACGATGGAGAACCGAACAGCGTTTTCCCACTCGATGCACCTGCATGGACAGCATTTCCGTGAAGTGTTCCCTGATGGCAAGCTGGGGCCGTGGCGAGACACGCTGGTGATCCATCCCGACGAGACGCGCGAGATCGCCTTTTTCGCCGAGAACCCGGGCGACTGGATGTTCCATTGCCACATGGCTGCGCACCAGATGTCAGGCATGATGAACTGGATACGGATCACGTAGGCGCCGTTTTCCGCGCGGAAAACGGGATAGAAAATGCGTATTTTCTATCCCGGAATTTACGTAAATTCCGGCGCGCTCAGGGGCGGCAGAGGTGCTTGATGCCTGCTGCGTGGTCGGGCGCAGCTCCGAGCGCGTCGGTGGCCAGCGTGCGCGCGGTGTCGAGCAGGGCATCGGGCTCGATCACCTGGTCAATCAGGCTCCAGTGATGCGTGGTTTCGGTGTCGATTTTCTGGCCCGCCATCAGGATCATCTTCGCCCGTGACGGGCCGATCAGCCGCGTCAGCCGCCCCGGATCAGACGGTTGCGGCAGGAAGCCCAGTTTCATCACAGGATAGAACATCTTGGTGCCGGGCACGGCGATGCGCAGGTCGCAGGCCAGCACCATGCCCATGGCCCCGCCCGCGACGGTGCCATTGAGCGCCGCGATTGTGAGGCAGGGCAGAACCGAAAGCGCGCCCGACAAGCGCTCCCACACCGGGTCGGTCGGCAGGCCGGACCTGGCGGCCTCGAGGTCCATGCCCGCCGAGAACGCCTTGCCGCGGCCGGTCAGAACCAGCGCGCGGGCCTCGGTGGCGGCCTCGGCGATGTCGGCCAGCTCGGTCAGCATCGCGTGCGTGAGGGAATTGGCCTTGTCGGGCCGGTTGAGGGTGACGGTCCAGAGGCCGTCATCGGATTTGTCCAGCTCGATCATTCGAGGCCCACCGCGAGGCGGATGTCCTCGTTGCGCAGGCTGATGTCCTGACCGAGCCAGCCATCGGCGTCCGCCGTGCACATCCACGCCAGCGCCCGCGCGGGCCAGTCCGGCGGGATATGGTCGGACCAGTCGAGCTTGGCCACGGGGTTCATGCCGCTGGCCTTGATCTGGTGCTGCATGTCGGTGGCCACGGTGCCGGGCGAGAGGCCCAGAACGCGGATGCCGTGATCGCGGTTTTCCTTGTCGGCGGCGCGGGTCAGCATCAGCGCGGCGGCCTTGGAGGCGCAATAGTGGCTCCAGCCTTCGAGCGCGCTGGTGGCGGCGCCGGAACTGATGGTGATGATGGTGCCGGAGCCGGCCTGTTTCATCACCGGCAAGGCCGCGCGCATTCCGTGAAAGACGCCCTTGAGGTTGATGTCGATGACCTTGTCCCATTCGTCCGGGTCGACGTCGGAGAGATGCGCGATGGGCTCGATCACGCCGGCGTTGCCGATCAGAACGTCCAGCCCGCCGAAGCGTTCCGTGGCGGCGGTGACGGCGGTCTTGACGTCATCGTAGCGGCTGACGTCGCAGGACACCGCGAGGGCGCGGTCGCCGATATCCGATGCGATCTCCTCGATTGCGTCGGTACTGCGGGCGGCGAGCACCACGTTGGCGCCGAGCGCGGCGAAATGACGGGCGGTGGCCGCACCGATGCCGCGACTGGCGCCGGTGATGAGAACGGTCGTGTCTTTCATGGATTGAACCTTTCGCGCCGATATGGGTACAGATGCTCAAACGAGAGCTATCGCGCGGTGCGACCGAGGTCCAGCGCAAGACGGGAATAACCCCCCTTGACCACGCATTCGCGAGGGCGGAAGCTGCGTGGGATCAAGGATTTCAACACGAAAGGATTCTTCATGAAACTGCTCGATATGACGGACCGGGCCAGGTTCGGAATGACGACGGCGATCGGCCTTGTCTTATCGGCGGGCGCGGCACAGGCGGATGTGACCGCGGCGGATGTCTGGGCGGACTGGAAAGGGTATCTTTCGTCGTCCGGCTACGAGGTGGCGGGCGACGAGAGCCAGTCGGGCGACACGCTGACCGTATCCGACGTGACGATGACGATGGCGATCCCCGAAGAGGACACGACCGTGTCGGTCAACCTGGGTGAGATGACCTTTACCGAGAACGGCGACGGCACGGTGTCGGTGGGCATGCCGGCGGAAATGCCGATGCAGGTGCAGGTTGAGTCGCCTGACGCCGAGGAGGTCTCGGTCGGCCTGCAATACAACACGTCCGATTTCGAGATGACCGCGTCGGGCGAGCCGAACGACCTGCTTTACAACTACAGCGCCAGCGAGATCGCGGTGATCGTAGATGACGTGACCGTCGAAGGCAAAAGCGTCGACCTGGGGACCGTGGAATTCCGCATCGCGGACGTCACCGGGACGACCACGATGCAAGTGGGCGAGTTGCGGAAATCGGACCAGAAGATGAGCACCGGCCCGGTGAACTACACGATCGACGTGGCCGACCCCGAGGGCGGCACCGGCCAGTTCATGATGAAGGGCCAGTTCGCCGGCATGACGGTCGCGGCCGAGGGCGCCATGCCGCTGGAGATGGACCCCGCCGATTTCGCGGCGTCGATCAATGACGGTTTTTCCGCGGATCTGACGATGACCTATTCCGAGGGCTCGTCGGAGTTCAAGGTCGTCGATCCGCCGCAGACCACGGAAGGCACGACCAAATCGGACGGGGGCGAGTTCACCGTCGCGATGGGCGCCGAGGGCCTGACCTATGACGTGTCGTCGAAGAACATGCAGCTCAACATGGCCGGCGGTGATATCCCGCTGCCGATCGAAGTGGCATTCGGCACGGCCGCGTTCAACCTGACCACCCCCATCGCCAAGAGCGAGGAGGCGCAGGATTTCGCCATGGGCGTGACGCTGGGCGATTTCACGATGTCGGACATCATCTGGGGCATTTTCGACCCGGCGGGCGAACTGCCGCATGATCCTGCGACGATCGACGTGGACCTGACGGGGACGGCCAAGCTGTTCTTCGATCTTTTCGACCCCGAACAGATGGAAGCGGCGGAAACCGGCGAGCTTGGTGTGCCGGGCGAGTTGAACACGCTGGACATCAACACCCTGACGGTCAGTGCCGCCGGAGCCGAGCTGACCGGAGACGGCGCGTTCACCTTCGACAATACCGATCTGGAAACCTTCAACGGGATGCCCGCGCCGGACGGTTCGGTCGACCTCAAGCTGACGGGCGCCAACGGTCTGCTGGATGCGCTGATCGCGATGGGGCTGGTGCCCGAAGAACAGGCCATGGGCGTGCGCATGATGATGGGCATGTTCGCGGTTCCCGGCGAGGGCGAGGATGCGCTGACCTCGAAGATCGAGGTCAAGAGCGACGGCCAGGTCCTGGCCAACGGACAGCGTCTGCGCTGATCCGGGCGACGCCTGAATACCATGCGGGGGGCCGGGCGATCCGGCCCTTTCGCGTTCGATCCTTACCGTTTGATGAAAGGTGATGCGATGCATGCCATCCGTATAGTTCCCGTTTTCCTTGGTGCCGCCGCGTGGCTGCCCGCCGCGGCGCAGGCCGATGTGACCGCCGACGACGTGGTGACCAACATGCTGGCCCCGGCCCGTGCATTCGGTTTCGAGGTGACCGCAGAGCCGGTGCGCGACGGCGACACGGTGCGCATCGACAGCATGGTGATGACCTATGCCCTGCCGCTGGATCTTGGCGAGGCACGGTTGACGACCAACGGCATGACCCTGACCGAGCAGGGCGACGGCAGCGTGGCGTTGCGGTATGCCGACGCGATGGAGATGCAGGTCGCGTTCTCGACGCCCGAAGAGGGCGAGGTGTTTTCCGCAACCGTGGTCTACGAGGGGTTCGACACGCCGACCATCGCCACGGGCACGCCGGGGCAGGTGGTCTACGAGGGCGCTTTTGACGGGGCGCGGTTCTCTTTGAGCGATTTTTCGGTAGAGGACGAAGACGAGGAATTCGACATCGCGGTCAGCGGCAGTGTCAGCGGGACGAGCCGCTACGAGATCACCGAGGGCGATATCGTGACAGTGGCGCTGTCGACCACCTCGGACAGCATGCAGTTCGACACATCGTTTTCGGATGCCACCGGAGCGGGATCCGAAGGGCGGCAGACGATGACGGGCGGCACTTCGGAACTGGAGCTGGCCATTCCGGCGGGCCAGGTGGACCTTCTGAACCTCGACGATGCGCTGCGGGCGGGTTTGAAGATGGTGGCGAAGACCGGTGGCATGCAGGTCGAGGGCACGACGGTCACGACCGCCGAGGAGGTCGAGATGCGCCAGACCACCAGCTACATGATGGAAAGCAACGACCTGACGCTCGGGGCTGACGGCGTGTCCCTGGCCGGTGCCTACACCGATTTTGCGTTCGAGTTGCAGATGCCGTCCGAGCTGCCGTTTCCCATCTCCGGCCAGATCGCGCGCAGCGAGGGTCACTTGAATTTTCCGCTCACCGAAACGGACGGCGCGGTGCCGGTCGCGCTGCGGATGACGCTCGAGGACCTGACGATGGCCGAGGAGATCTGGGCGCTCTTCGATCCGGAGACACAACTGCCGCGGGATCCGATGACGCTGGTGGTGGACATGTCGGGCGATGCGGCGCTGACGCGCGAGCCGCTGGATATCATGCGGATGATGGAGGTCGGCCCGGACGAGGAGACCTTGGGTCGCTTCGAGAGCGTGACGCTGAATGACTTCCAGCTGAACGCCGTGGGCGCGCAGGTCACGGGCGAGGGCGCGTTCGAGATCGACAACGAGGATCGCGAGACTTTCCCGGGCATGCCGGCCCCGTCGGGCAGCATCGACCTGCAGGTGACCGGCGCCAACGGATTGCTGGACACGCTGGTGGCGATGGGCCTTTTGCCCGAGGAACAGGCGATGGGAACCCGGATGATGATGGGCATGTTCGGCACGCCGGGCGAGGGTGAGGACGTGATCAACTCGACCATCGAGGTGACCGAGGACGGGCAGGTGCTGGCCAACGGCCAGCGGATCCGCTGAGCGGATGGCCCTGCGCCCGATACTGCTGGCTGCGGCGCTTTCGGCGCCGCAGGTTGCGCTGGCGGACCTGACCGTCGAGGCCGCCTGGGATGTCTGGACCACGCAGTTCGAGGCGCTGGGCCTTGAGTGGCAGGCCGAGACGAAGCGGGACGGCGCGGCGCTGGCGGTCGGGCCGATCTTCCTGACGCTGCGGTTTCCGGGCACGGCGCTGGATGTGAACCTGCAACTGCCCGGCCCGCGTTTCGTGCCGGACGGTCCGGAGATCGACGTTCGGTTACCCGTGTCCGAGGCGATGCCGTTCAGCATGTCCACCGTCGAGGACGGCGCGCCAGGGTTCACCTCCTCCGGCGCGTTCGCGTGGCGGATGGAGGATGTCACCGTGCGGATGCGCGAGACGGAGGCCGGCATCGAAACGCGCTGGCGGGGACAAAGCTTCGAGATCGCCCTGACCGAGTTCGGTCTGTTCGGAACGCCCTATCCCGCCGCGTACCGCTATCTGCAATCGGGATTCGACATCACGCAGACGAGCGATGTCGGCGATGGTTGGCTGGACTTCACGCGCCGGGGCGAGGCCGAGCAGGTTCTGGTCGAATACGGCTATGGAGACGAGACCACCGCCGAGGGCCTGGAGGGCGTGCTGGACCGGCACGCGGTGGAGACCGTGACCGAACTGCGCCTGCCGCCGGAAGGTCCGGTGTTGCAGAGCCTGTCCGAGCAGGCGGCGGACGGCATGGCGTTTCGGCATACCATGGCTGCCGAGCGCGGGATCGACCGCGACAAGGATTGGCTGAACGGCGCGCTGATTGCCACCAGCCAGACCGACTGGAGCGAGATCAAGGGCGACTTCGCGCTGGACCGGGAGGGGCTGCGCATCGTCTCCGGTGCGCAGCAGACGGCGATGCAGCTGACCGACGAAATGCTTGGTGTGCATTTCGATGTCGAGGCGTCGCGGGTTCTGCTGGACCTGGCCCTGCCGGTATTGCGGGATGTCGCTCCGCAGGACTTCGCGCTGCGGTTCGAACTGGACGGGTTGACCATGTCCGAAGAGAGCTGGGCGCAGTTCTTCATGGCCGAGGATTTTCCGCGCCAGGCCGCGGATGTGGAGCTCGACCTGGGCGGTGAGGTGATCCTGGTGGAAACCCTGTTCGACCTGGACGCGATGAGTGCCACGTTCGGCGGCGCCCTGCCGTTTTTTGTCGAAACGCTCGATCTTCGGTCGCTGGGGCTGCGCTTGCCGGAGGCCGAGGTGACGGGCAGCGGCGCGGTCCGGTTCGATCACATGGATTACGAGACGCTGGTCGGGTTTCCGGCGACAGAGGGCCGTGCCGTTTTCGACGTGACCGGGGCGCAGGCGCTGCTTGACAGGCTGGTGTCGGCAAAGGTTCTGACGACCGAGGATGCGATGTCGGCGCGGATGATGCTGGGAATGTTCACGCGCCCCGTCGAAGGGCAGGATGAAACCGCCCGTTCGGAGGTCGAGATCACCGCCGAAGGCCAGGTTCTGGTGAACGGGCAGCGGATGCGCTGAGCGGGGGCTTGCCTTGCGCCTTTTCCGGCGTCGCAGTACATCGAACCCGAGCCGATCCCCCGACGCCGCGCCTTGCGATGCCTGACCAGGAGAACTTCATGCCTCTCGACCCCCAGACCCTGACCGAAGCGCTGCTTTCTGCCGCCCGCAAGGCCGGGGCCGAGGCGGCGGATGCCGTGGCGGTGGAAACGCGCGCCCAGAGCATCAATGTCCGGGCGGGCACGCTGGAACAGGCGGAGCGGTCTGAAAGTGTCGAGGTTGGGCTGCGGGTTTTCATCGGCCAGCGGCAGGCCTGTGTGGGCGCGTCGGACACGCGCGAGGAGACGCTGGCGATGCTGGCGGAACGCGCGGTGGCGATGGCCCGGGAAGCGCCCGAAGACGCCTATGCCGGGCTTGCCGCGCCCGAGCAACTGGCGCGGGACTGGGATGTGGCGGCGCTGGAGCTGCACGATCCCGGGCCCGAACCCGCGGCGCCCGACATGCAGGAGGCGGCGCTTGCGCTGGAGGCGGCGGCGATGGGCGTCAATGGTGTGAGCCAAGTGCAGGCGGCGGCCGATCACGAGGTCGAGCGGATGCACATGGCGGCCACCAACGGGTTTTCCGGCGGGTTCACCAGCAGCGCCCGAAGCCTGAGCGCCGTGGCGATTGCCGGGCAGGGCACGGGGATGCAGCGCGATTACGATGCGGATACGCGTGTCTTTGCCGCCGATCTGCGCACGCCCGAGGAGATCGGGACGCGGGCGGGGGAACGCGCCGCGTCGATGCTGGACGCGAAGAAGCCCTATACCGGCTCCTATCCGGTGCTGTTCGACGAGCGCGTGGCGTCGACGCTGATCGGGCACCTTCTGTCTGCGATCAACGGCGGGTCGGTGTCGCGGGGGGCGTCGTGGCTGATGAACCGGATGGGCGAGCCCGTGCTGCCCGAGTCGCTGTCGCTGATCGACGATCCGCTGCGCCCCCGCGCGCTGGGGTCCCAGCCTTTCGATGCCGAGGGCCTGCCGGTGGCAAAGCGTGCCCTGGTCGAGAACGGCGTGTTGAAATCGTGGATCCTGGACCTTTCCACGGGGCGCAAGCTGGGCCTGCCGTCCACGGGTCATGCGCGGCGGGCGCCGTCCTCGGTGCCGTCGCCTTTGTCGACGAACGTGGCGCTGACGCAGGGCGACAAGAGCCGCGAGGACCTGATGGCCGAGATGGGCACGGGCCTCTTGGTGACCTCGATGATCGGCTCGACGATCAACCCCAACACCGGCGACTATTCGCGGGGCGCGTCGGGGTTCTGGATCGAGAAGGGCGAGATTGCCTTTCCGGTGAACGAATGCACCATCGCGGGCAGCCTGCCGGAGATGCTGCGGGGGATCGTCCCGGCCAATGACGCGCGTCCCTGGAAGTCGCGCGTCGTGCCGTCGCTGCTGGTGGTGGGGCTGACCCTTGCCGGCAACTGAGCTGGATCTTCTGATCGCGGCGGCGCGGGCGGCGGGCGAGGTGGCCTGCCGCTATACCGGGCCCGAGGCGCGGGTCTGGGACAAGCCCGGCGGCGCCGGGCCGGTGACCGAGGCCGACCTGGCGGTGAACGAGGTTCTGTTCGAGCATCTGCGCGGCGCGCGGCCCGACTATGGCTGGCTGTCGGAGGAAAGTGCCGACACGCCCGAGCGGCTGTCGCGCGAGCGGGTGTTCATTGTCGACCCCATCGACGGCACGCGCAGTTTCATCGACGGCACGCGGACCTGGGCGCACGCGCTGGCGGTGGTCGAGCGGGGCGAGGTGGTGGCGGGCGTGGTCTACCTGCCGATGCGCGACATGATGTATGCCGCCGCCGCCGGGCAGGGGGCGACGCTGAACGGCGACCGCCTGGGTGTAAGCGATGCGGCGGTACTGGACGGCAGCAGCATGTTGGCGGCGAAACCGAATTTCGACGCGCGGCACTGGCGGGCCGGGCGGCCGCCCGCGATGGACCGGGGGTTTCGCCCGTCGCTGGCCTATCGGCTGGCGCTGGTGGCCGAGGGGCGGTTCGACGCGATGATGACCCTGCGCGGCGCGTGGGAGTGGGACATCGCGGCGGGGGATTTGATCCTGCGGGAGGCCGGCGCGGTGACGTCGGACCGCGAAGGGCGGCCGCTGCGGTTCAACAACCCGATGCCGAAGCTGGACGGTGTTCTGGCCGCGAATCCGGCAGTGCATAGCGCGCTTCTGGAGGCGCTGGCGCCCGGGGCTGCGATCTGATCCGGTTGTGCGGCTGCGCCGCGCAGGTTTGGTTTGTTCGAGTATTTACCGAACGATGAAACTCGGGTTCGAGCGACAGATTGGCGCGTCTTGTCCGGGGCGGTAGAAGCGCGCGCAGCACCGCCTAGATAACCGTTTCCAGAAGGGAGACGGGATATGGACGGACAGACGATAGAACAGGATGCGCGCAGTGCGGAATACCTGCGTCAGAGGGAGATCTTCGAGCGCAGCATGGCAGAGTTGCAGACGGAGCGGCGCAGGCGGGAGGCCAGCGGATACGCGGTGATGGCAATGGCCTACAGCCTTGAAGGGGCCACGCGGAAAGAGACCCGGTTGGGCAAGGTCGTGACCTTCGCGACATACGCGCTTGTCACCTTTGTGGCGGTTCTGCCGAACCTGGCGATGATACTGATGCTGGCGGGCTGACGCGCTTGCCGCTTGTACCGGCTGCGGCGCCGGTCTAGAGCCGGGGCATGACCCGTTCTGACAACCTGACCGGCGCCCTGCTGATGATGGCGTCGATGGCGTGCTTCACGTTCAACGACACCGCGATGAAGGCGATGGCGGGGGACGTGCCGCTGTTCCAGTTGCTGCTGTTGCGGGGGTTGATCACAACCGTTCTAGTGGCCTGTATCGCGTGGCGCATGGGCGCGTTGCGCGCGCGCCTGCCGCGGCGGGATTGGGGGCTGATGACGCTGCGCACGGCAGCCGAGGTGGGCGCGGCCTATTTCTTTCTGACGGCGCTCTTCAACATGCCGTTGGCCAACGTGACGGCGATCTTGCAAGCCTTGCCGCTGACCATCACGCTGGCCGCAGCGCTGTTCCTGCGCGAGCCGGTGGGCTGGCGGCGGATGGTGGCGATCCTTGTGGGCTTTGCCGGCGTGCTGCTGATCGTGCGGCCCGGGACGGATGACTTCAACTTCTACGCGGTCTATGCGCTGTTGGCGGTGGGCTGCGTCACGGTGCGGGACCTGTCGACGCGGCGGTTGTCGAAGGACACGCCGTCGATGTTCGTCACGCTGCTGACATCCATCGCGACGATGACGATTTTCGGGCTCCTGAGCCTCGGCGTGGACTGGGCGCCGATGGGCGTACGAGAGGCCGGACTGGTGGGGACCGCCTCGCTGCTCATCATCGGCGGGTATCTGTTTTCCATCATGGTGATGCGGGTGGGCGAGATCAGTTTCATCGCGCCGTTCCGCTATACCGGCCTGCTGTGGGCGATGCTGCTGGGCTTCGTGGTGTTTGGCGAGTGGCCCGCGACGCTGACATTGCTGGGCGCTGCGATCGTGGTCGGCAGCGGTCTGTTCACGCTTTACCGGGAGTCGCAATTGGGGCGGAAAAGGCCGCTTGCACAGCCGCCTCGTCGACATTGAAACGCTCCTTGAAAAAGGCGCGCTGATCGTCGGTCAGGGGGGCGAGGCCCTTGGTGCTGGTGCGCGCGTGGCTGTCGTTGTCGTCGTGCAGGGCGCGCAGGTACATGTGGGTCTCGGGCTCGATCAGGGTCGGCATGGAATGGTGCAGCTTGTGATGGCCGTAGTTCATCACCGTCCTGGGGTCGCCGGGGCGGAAGAGCACGGCAAGGCCGCAGGCCAGGAACTGTCCTTGGATTTCCCGCGCCAGGATGCCGTCGGGCATCAGCTTGACGGAGTAGCCACGGGAATATTCGATCACCATGTTGCGCCATCCGGCGCTGAGTTTGCCGGCCAGCCGCGCGGTGCGGCGGATGCCGCGGATGAAGTTGATGCCCACGGCGTCGTCATCGTCGAGCCGGAACTGGAGGGACATATCGTCGTCGCCCTGGGCAAGCTCGTGCTGGATGGCCAGTTGCATCGCCGTGCGGTGTTTCATCGGTTCGGCGGTGACGATCTTGATGGCCTCGACGGGGGCGCAGATGTCGTTGAGCCGGTCCCAGAAAGGCCTGGGCATCCGCTCTCCGGTGAGGACGATGAAGGTGAAACGCTTGTCCTTCTGTGCGGCGATGGAGGGCAGGGTGAGCGTTTCGAAATGCCGGAAGCGCAATTCCATGCGCTCGCGGGCATAGAGATAGGCCTCGCGTTCCTCGACCGTGTCGTGCATTCGCTTGAAGCCGCCAAGCGCGGGGTAGGAAAAGCGGCATATACCGATTGCGCGCATGGGGCGGGTACCTTTGGACCAAAATCAGCGCGAGAATTACAAATGAGCATGGCGCGAACAAGGCCAAAGAAAGAGAGGTGCTGATGGGACCGGACGCGAGAGGAAACATGGTGCGCTATCATTTCGTAGACCCGACCGCGCCTGTCGCGCTGCCCCGGATTGCGCCGCCCTACAAATGCGTGGTGCTGATCGAGCGGCAGGTTTCTGCGGAGGCGCGGTGGCAGGTCAGCAAGGACCTGGTGGCGACGGGGTGTCAGTACATGCTTGCCTGGGGGCTGGATTGCAGCCTTTGGGACGACAGCGTGGACATGGCCAGCCTGGAGCAATTCGGGTACGACGACGTCCTTCCCGAGCATTTCGTGATGACGACATGGCACAGCGACGAGACATTGCGCGAGGTGTTGCACTTTGCCAGGTGGCATGCCACGCAGTCCTACGACGATGTCGCACTGGACCGCTGCCTGATCCTCGATTTCTGCGCCGCCCCGCGCGAGCCGGAAATTCGCGCTCTCTATGCCGCGGACGAGCCCTGAGGAAACCCGGCGCTTGGCGGTGCTCAACGTATATCCGCGGGGCTGTTGACAGCCGTCCCGACTCCCCCTATACGCCGCTCATCTCGACGTCGGGGGTCGCCCCGTGTGTCGAACTCAAAATTCTAGTGGACAAGATCCGGGCCGTTTGAGTGCCCCGATCCTCTGGGAACCCGCCGCGTCGTTTACCTCGGAATGGAAACGATTGCGGTATTTGCGCATTGCGGACGCGTGATGTGCGGAAAGAACTGAAACCGCGCGGGGGTGACCCGGTGCAAACACATGTGTTGAAAGACGGGAAAGAGACCCTATGCCAACGATCCAACAGCTGATCCGCAAGCCGCGGCAGCCGAAAACAAGAAGCCAGAAGTCGATGCACCTGCAAGGGTGCCCGCAGAAGCGCGGCGTTTGCACGCGCGTCTACACCACCACGCCCAAGAAGCCGAACTCGGCCATGCGGAAGGTTGCCAAGGTGCGCCTGACCAATGGCTTCGAGGTCATCAGCTATATCCCCGGCGAAAGCCACAACCTGCAGGAACACTCGGTGGTCCTGATCCGTGGCGGCCGTGTGAAAGACCTTCCCGGTGTGCGTTACCACATCCTGCGCGGTGTCCTGGATACCCAAGGCGTCAAGGACCGCAAGCAGCGTCGTTCGAAATACGGCGCCAAGCGTCCCAAGTAAGAGGAATTTCAGATGTCTCGTCGTCACGCCGCTGAAAAACGTGAAATCCTGCCCGACGCCAAGTATGGCGACCGGGTTCTGACCAAGTTCATGAACAACCTGATGATCGACGGCAAGAAGTCGGTCGCGGAGAAAATCGTCTACAACGCGCTGGATCGCGTCGAAGACAAGGTCAAGCGCGCCCCCGTGGAGATCTTCCACGAAGCGCTGGACAACATCAAACCGTCGGTCGAGGTCCGCTCGCGCCGTGTCGGTGGTGCCACTTACCAGGTTCCGGTCGAGGTTCGCCCCGAGCGCCGCGAGGCGCTGGCGATCCGCTGGCTGATCACCGCCTGCCGTGGCCGCAACGAGAACACCATGGAAGAGCGCTTGGCCGGCGAGCTTCTGGACGCCGTGAACTCGCGCGGGACCGCCGTCAAGAAACGTGAAGACACCCACAAGATGGCCGAGGCGAACAAAGCCTTCAGCCATTACCGTTGGTAAACCTCTAGAGGCATTACATCATGGCACGCGATTATCCGCTCGAACGCTACCGCAACTTCGGCATCATGGCCCATATCGACGCAGGCAAGACCACCTGCTCGGAACGGATCCTGTTTTACACCGGCAAGTCCCACAACATCGGCGAGGTGCACGATGGTGCGGCCACGATGGACTGGATGGAGCAGGAGCAGGAACGCGGCATCACCATCACGTCGGCGGCCACCACCACCTTCTGGCAGTGGCAGGAAGACCCGACGAAAGAGGGCACCGACGACACCAAGTTCCGCATGAACATCATCGACACGCCCGGCCACGTCGACTTCACGATCGAAGTCGAGCGCTCACTGGCCGTGCTTGACGGTGCCATCTGCGTGCTGGATGCAAACGCCGGCGTCGAACCTCAGACCGAGACCGTCTGGCGCCAGGCCGACCGCTACAAGGTGCCGCGCATCGTGTTCGTCAACAAGATGGACAAGATCGGTGCCGACTTCTTCAACTGTGTCGAGATGATCGAGGCCCGGACCGGCGCGAAGGCCGTTCCGATCGCCATGCCGATCGGTGCCGAGAACGAGCTGGAAGGCATCATCGACCTGGTCACCATGGAAGAGTGGACCTGGAAAGGTGAAGACCTGGGCGCGTCCTGGACCCGTCAGCCCATTCGCGACGATCTCAAGCAACTGGCCGACGACTGGCGCGCCAAGCTGATCGAGAACGCCGTCGAAATGGACGACGACGCGATGATGGAATACCTGGAAGGCAATGAGCCCGACATCCCGACCCTGCGGAGCCTGATCCGCAAGGGCACGCTGTCGCTGAGCTTTGTGCCGGTTCTGGGCGGTTCCGCGTTCAAGAACAAGGGTGTGCAGCCGCTGCTGAACGCGGTGGTCGACTATCTGCCGAGCCCGCTCGACGTGGTGGACTACATGGGCTTTGCCCCCGATGACGAGACCGAGACCCGGAACATCGCCCGCCGCGCGGACGATTCCATGCCGTTCTCGGGCCTGGCGTTCAAGATCATGAACGACCCGTTCGTCGGCTCGCTCACGTTCACGCGCATCTACTCGGGCGTGCTGAACAAGGGCGACACCGTCCAGAACTCGACCAAGGGAAAGAAAGAGCGCATCGGCCGCATGATGATGATGCACTCGAACAACCGCGAAGAGATCGAAGAGGCATTCGCCGGCGACATCATCGCGCTGGCCGGTCTGAAGGACACCACCACGGGCGACACGCTGTGCGACCCGAAAGAGCAGGTGGTTCTGGAAACCATGACCTTCCCCGATCCGGTGATCGAGATCGCGGTCGAGCCGAAGACCAAGAACGACCAGGAGAAGATGAGCCAGGGTCTGGCCCGTCTGGCCGCCGAAGATCCGTCCTTCCGCGTCGAGACCGACATGGAGAGCGGTCAGACCATCATGAAGGGCATGGGCGAGTTGCACCTCGACATCCTGGTTGATCGTCTGAAGCGCGAGTTCAAGGTCGAAGCCAACATCGGTGCGCCGCAGGTGGCCTATCGCGAGACCATCAGCCACGAGATCGAACACACCTACACCCACAAGAAACAATCGGGTGGTTCGGGTCAGTTCGCCGAAGTGAAGCTGATCATCTCGCCGACCGAGCCGGGCGAAGGCTATTCGTTTGAGTCCCGCATCGTCGGTGGTGCCGTGCCGAAGGAATACATCCCCGGCGTCGAGAAGGGCATCGAGAGCGTGATGGACAGCGGCCCGCTGGCCGGCTTCCCGGTGATCGACTTCAAGGTCGCGCTGATCGACGGCAAGTTCCACGACGTGGACTCGTCCGTGATGGCGTTTGAAATCGCGGCACGGATGGGCATGCGCGAAGGTCTGCGCAAGGCCGGCGCGAAACTGCTGGAGCCGGTCATGAAGGTCGAAGTGATCTCGCCGGAGGAATACACCGGCAACGTGATCGGCGACCTGACCTCGCGTCGTGGGCAGGTGTCGGGCCAGGAGCCGCGCGGCAACGCCATCGCGATCGCCGCGAACGTGCCGCTGGCCAACATGTTCGGCTACATCAACACGCTGCGTTCGATGTCGTCGGGCCGCGCCCAGTTCACGATGCAGTTCTCGCATTACGAGCCCGTCCCGTCGAACATCTCGGAAGAGATCCAGGCGAAATACGCATAACCCGGGTGGCGGGGTGAACCCCGCCCTACCCACCACCGTAGGGTGGGGTTTCACCCCACCATCCGACAAGAAAAAGAGGAGCCAAACCCATGGCAAAGGAAAAGTTTGACCGTTCGAAACCGCACGTGAACATCGGGACCGTTGGTCACGTTGACCACGGCAAGACGACGCTGACGGCGGCGATCACGAAGTATTTCGGTGACTTCCGCGCGTATGACCAGATCGACGGCGCACCGGAAGAGAAAGCGCGCGGGATCACGATCTCGACCGCGCACGTGGAATACGAGACCGAGAACCGTCACTACGCCCACGTCGACTGCCCCGGCCACGCCGACTACGTGAAGAACATGATCACGGGTGCGGCGCAGATGGACGGCGCGATCCTGGTGGTGAACGCGGCCGACGGCCCGATGCCGCAGACCCGCGAGCACATCCTGCTGGCGCGCCAGGTGGGCGTGCCCGCGCTGGTGGTGTTCCTCAACAAGGTCGATCAGGTCGACGACGAGGAACTGCTGGAACTGGTGGAGATGGAAGTGCGCGAGCTGCTGAGCTCGTACGAGTTCCCCGGCGACGACATTCCGATCGTCGCGGGCTCGGCGCTGGCGGCGATGGAAGGGCGTGACCCGGAGATCGGCGAGAACAAGATCCGCGAGCTGATGGCGGCGGTGGACGACTACATCCCGACGCCGGAGCGCGCTGTGGACCAGCCGTTCCTGATGCCGGTCGAGGACGTGTTCTCGATCTCGGGCCGCGGCACGGTTGCCACCGGCCGGATCGAGCGTGGCCAGATCAAGGTCGGCGAAGAGATGGAGATCGTGGGCCTGAACAAGAACAAGAAGACGACCTGCACGGGCGTCGAGATGTTCCGCAAGCTTCTGGATCAGGGCGAGGCCGGCGACAACGTGGGTCTGCTGCTGCGCGGGATCGAGCGTGACGGTGTGGAGCGCGGCCAGGTGCTGTGCAAGCCGGGGTCTGTGAACCCGCACACCAAGTTCGAGGCCGAGGCGTATATCCTGACCAAGGAAGAGGGTGGCCGTCACACGCCGTTCTTCGCCAACTACCGTCCGCAGTTCTACTTCCGCACGACGGACGTGACGGGCACGGTGACGCTTCCCTCGGGCACCGAGATGGTGATGCCGGGCGACAACCTGAAGTTCGAGGTCGAGCTGATCGCGCCGATCGCGATGGAAGACGGCCTGCGCTTTGCCATCCGCGAAGGCGGCCGCACCGTCGGCGCCGGCGTTGTGTCCAAAATCCTCGAGTGATCTGACGCGGCGCGTCATCCCGGGCCGCGGTCCGGGGTGATCCAGAATTTCCGGGTGCTGACTGCGGTCGGCACCCGGCCCCACTTTGGGCGCGATGAAGGGCGGCAATTCCGCTTCTCTTCCTCTCCGCTGGAACCCTGTTAGGGATAATAAAAATGGCCGTAGCTAGCCAAAACATCCGTATCCGCCTGAAGGCGTTCGACTACCGCGTGCTGGACGCCAGCACGCAGGAGATCGTGAACACCGCCAAGCGGACCGGCGCAGACGTGCGCGGGCCCATCCCGCTGCCGAACAAGATCGAGAAGTTCACCGTTCTGCGTGGCCCCCACGTGAACAAGAAATCGCGCGATCAGTTCGAGATCCGGACGCACAAGCGTCTCTTGGACATCGTTGATCCCACGCCCCAGACCGTCGACGCGCTGATGAAGCTCGACCTGGCTGCCGGCGTGGACGTGCAGATCTCGGTTTAAGGAGGGCAGGATATGTTGCGCTCTGGTGTAATCGCAAAGAAAGTCGGCATGACCCGGCTTTTCATGGAAGACGGCAAGCAGATCCCTGTGACCGTTCTTCAACTGGACAAACTGCAGGTCGTCGCCCAACGCACGCCCGAAGAGCACGGCTATGCCGCTGTTCAGCTGGGCGCAGGGACCGCCAAGGCGAAACGCACGTCGAAAGCCATGCGTGGCCATTTCGCCGTCGCCAAGGTGGAACCCAAGCGCAAGGTCGCGGAATTCCGCGTGGCGCCCGAGAACATGATCGACGTGGGCGAGGAAATCACCGCGAACCACTATTTCGAAGGTCAGTTCGTGGACGTTTCCGGCACCTCGATCGGTAAGGGCTTTGCCGGTGCGATGAAGCGGCACAACTTCGGCGGTCTGCGAGCCAGCCACGGTGTGTCGATCAGCCACCGCTCGCACGGCTCCACCGGCCAGTGTCAGGACCCCGGCAAGGTGTTCAAGGGCAAGAAGATGGCCGGTCACATGGGCGCCGCCCGCGTGACGACGCAGAACCTGCAAGTGGTGAAGACCGACGCCGACCGTGGCCTGATCATGGTCAAGGGCGCGGTTCCCGGCTCCAAGGGTGGCTGGGTGACGATCAAGGACGCGGTGAAGAAACCGTTCCCCGAGAGCGCCATCCTGCCCGCCGCTCTGAAGTCGGCCGCCGCCGAAGCGGAGAAAGCCGCGGAAGAAGCCGCAGCCGCCGCAGCCGCCGAGGCCGAGGCCGAGGCACAGCGTCTGGCCGAAGAGCAGGCCGCCCAGGAAGCCGCCGCGCTGAAAGAGGCCGAAGCCGATATCGAGGCTGACAAGTCCGATGATGCCGGCGAAGAGAAGAAGGACGGTGAGGAATGAAACTCGACGTGATCAAACTCGACGGCGGCAAGGCCGGTTCGGTCGAGCTCTCGGGCGAGATCTTCGATCTCGATCCGCGTGCCGACATCCTGCACCGTGTCGTCCGCTGGCAGCGCAACAAGGCGCAGCAGGGCACCCACAAGGTCAAGACCCGGTCCGAGACCAGCTACTCGACCAAGAAGATCTATCGCCAGAAGGGCACCGGCGGCGCACGCCACGGTGACCGCAACGCGCCGATCTTCCGCAAGGGTGGTATCTACAAGGGTCCGGTTCCGCGCAGCCACGCGCATGACCTGCCCAAGAAGGTGCGCCAGCTGGGCCTGAAGCACGCGCTGTCGGCCAAGGCCAAGGCGGGTGAGCTGGTGGTCATCGAGGCCGCGGAAGGTGCCGCCAAGACCAAGGAACTGGCCAAGCAGGTCAAGGACCTGGGCTGGAAGCGCGCGCTGATCATCGACGGCGCCGAGGTGAACGAGGGCTTTGCCCGCGCCGCGGCCAACATCGACGGTCTGGACGTGCTGCCCAGCATGGGCGCGAACGTATACGACATCCTCAAGCGCGACACGCTCGTGCTGACCAAGGCGGGTGTCGAAGCACTGGAGGCTCGGTTGAAATGAGCGCGAAAGCAGAACATTACGATGTGATCCGCAAGCCGGTGATCACCGAGAAGGCCACGATGGCGTCAGAAGCGAACGCCGTTGTCTTCGAGGTGGCCATGGACGCCGCGAAACCCCAGATCAAGGAGGCCGTCGAGGCGCTCTTTGGTGTGAAGGTGAAAGCGGTCAACACGTCCATCACCAAGGGCAAGCAAAAGCGGTTCCGTGGCATCATGGGCCGCCGCAAGGACGTCAAGAAAGCCTACGTGACGCTCGAAGAGGGCAACACGATTGACGTGACGACCGGCCTTTGAGCCATGGTGGGGTGAAACCCCACCCTACGAGATGAACGCCCCCGTCGAGAGATCGGCGGGGGCTTTTACCTAGGCCAAAAGCTACTTGGTCCCGCACCATGCAGTTTTCGACCATTTTTCGCATACAGCGCAGCGATGTCGCTTAAAGAGCCGACATCTAGAAAAAATGCCTCACCATTTCCCAAGACTTCTCGCCCGCTTGGGTCGACTGTTAGCCTCCACTCTCGCTGATAGGCGAAGCGCATTTCTTTAGTTGCTCGGACCGACAGATTTTTTTGCTCCGAGTATGTTGGATAATATGGATCCTGGTATTCAATTTGTTCCAGCGATTTATCACTAAGCGGAGCAATTTCGTTCAATTTTGGAACGCATCTGCGAACGAACTCGAGAACGTCAAAAATAACTAAAAATCCATCGTCGCCATGTGGACTTGGAAAATCACTCAACAGCCTAGGGTCAAGATCTGTGCTGAAAGACAGCAGCCAGTAATCAAAATCAAGATTTGTTTGAAGACATCTTCTGGTACGAGATTTAATGAAATCACCCAGTACATCAATCTTCTTTCCATTCTCCGCAGTTATCGAAACATATTCGCCCGGCACTTTTGAGCTGCGGCGCATTTCGTCGTCAGTTCTAGAAAGATCGTTTTGTATCAGTTGATACGAAGATGCCGGCGCAAGTC
The DNA here is from genome assembly GCF_009363655.1 of Roseovarius sp. THAF27. NCBI lineage: Bacteria > Pseudomonadati > Pseudomonadota > Alphaproteobacteria > Rhodobacterales > Roseobacteraceae > Roseovarius > Roseovarius sp. THAF27. The sequence goes on along the minus strand of NZ_CP045393.1, from coordinate 3,261,156 downwards.
GTAGTCTTCCAAAATCGAGTGTGTCCTTTAGCCAAGGTAGCCGACTGATCCTTACCAGCCTTTTTTCACCACCTCTCAAAATACCATCGAATGCTTGGTCTGTGTCACAAACCTCGGGGAAATGATATGCTTCAGGCAGTTCTAAACTACGATGTCGAAATTCAGATATCGTCCAGTGTCTCAACCTGCACCAGTACGATGGGCTAAGCCAACCACGATCTGGATTGAGCATTAGTCTAGACTGTGGGGTGGGCTCCAAAAAGCAAATGTTTTTGTCTATGTCGCGGAGACGTTGACGAAGCTCGGAGTCTGTTAGGTTAACGAGCCGTCTGTATTGTACTTCTTCGACAAAGTCCCATAGTTCAATATCAAAATTTTTATGCTGGCTTAACCTATCGATGACCTGTTCGGCCTGCATTTGAAAGTCCGCTAAACGGAAAGTGCTACCAGCAAAAATGTTATTGATCAGATAGCTAACCTTTTGACTGATAGTTTTCAACTCTTGGCGATCTTATCGCCCGGATTGAGTGGCCGGGTGAGCGTGGAATGTGATTTTCATTGACGTGAATCACCTGAGCGCCCATATGGACGGTGCTACGTTACTACCTATCGACCCTTTCTCCTTTACGGCGACTGGCTTTCGATCTTGTCATGACGCCGCCAAGCTGCCGCATACTGCGGGCAGCAACATCTAAAGGAGACACGGAAATGGCCAACGGCACCGTGAAATGGTTCAACACCACCAAAGGCTACGGCTTTATCGCACCGGAATCGGGCGGCAAGGACGTCTTCGTTCACATCTCGGCCGTCGAGCGTTCGGGCCTGACTGGCCTGGCCGACGATCAGAAGGTCACCTATGACCTGGAATCTGGCCGTGACGGACGCGAAAGCGCCGTCAACATCGCGCTGGCATAAGGCGCTTGGCGGCAGCACCGCCGCCCTTTGAAAACCGTGAACCCCGGGCGCAGGCGTGGCCGGGGTTTTTCTTTGGGAGAAAGGCTTGACCCCAAGGGTGGTCTTTCGTAAACGACCCCATCCGCAAGGCCCCGGATTCGTCCGGGGCTTTGCCGTTGCGGCGCGGGCGCCGTCCCGGACCTGATCCGGGATCTCGTGGAAACGAGGCCCAGACCGTACCTGAACCGGGCACCCAAGGGGGCCTATAACCATGGTGGGTTCGAAACCCACCCTACATAGGTGGAGCTGGACATTCCGGTTTCGCCGTTTGCTAAACGGAAGACAGAAAGCATGGCACTCAAGTCGTACAAGCCGACGACGCCGGGCCAGCGCGGGCTGGTGCTGATCGACCGTTCGGAGCTGTGGAAAGGACGTCCCGTCAAAGCCCTCACCGAGGGTCTGACGAAATCGGGCGGCCGGAACAACACCGGGCGGATTACCTCGCGTCGTCGCGGGGGTGGCGCCAAACGCCTTTACCGGATCGTTGATTTCAAACGCAACAAGGTCGACGTGGCCGCAACCGTCGAGCGGATCGAATACGACCCGAACCGGACGGCCTTTATCGCGCTGATCAAATACGAAGATGGCGAGCAAGCCTACATCCTGGCGCCGCAGCGCCTGGCCGTGGGCGACAGCGTCATCGCCTCGCCCAAGGCCGACATCAAGCCCGGCAACGCGATGCCGTTCCAGGGCATGCCGATCGGCACGATCGTTCACAACATCGAGCTGAAGCCCGGCAAGGGCGGCCAGATCGCACGTGCCGCCGGCACCTATGCCCAGTTCGTGGGCCGCGATGGTGGCTATGCCCAGATCCGCCTGTCCTCGGGCGAGCTGCGCATGGTGCGTCAGGAGTGCATGGCGACCGTCGGTGCCGTCAGCAACCCCGACAACAGCAACCAGAACTACGGCAAGGCCGGCCGGATGCGTCACAAGGGCATTCGCCCGTCCGTCCGCGGCGTGGTCATGAACCCGATCGACCACCCCCACGGTGGTGGTGAAGGCCGGACCTCGGGTGGTCGTCACCCGGTGACGCCCTGGGGCAAGCCGACGAAGGGTGCGCGCACCCGTAACAAGAACAAGGCGTCGCAGAAGCTGATCATCCGCTCGCGTCACGCTAGGAAGAAGGGCCGTTAACACATGAGCCGCTCTGTATGGAAAGGCCCCTTCGTCGATGCCTACGTGCTGAAAAAAGCCGAAGCATCGCGCGAGTCGGGGCGCAACGAAGTCATCAAGATCTGGTCGCGCCGTTCGACGATCCTGCCCCAGTTCGTGGGCCTGACGTTTGGCGTGTACAATGGTCACAAGCATATCCCCGTCAACGTGTCGGAAGATATGATCGGTCAGAAATTCGGTGAATACGCGCCGACCCGTACCTATTACGGGCACGCCGCCGACAAAAAAGCGAAGCGGAAGTAAGTCATGGGCAAGGAAAAGAACCCCCGCCGCGTGGCTGACAACGAAGCGATGGCAAAACTGCGCATGCTTCGCACCAGCCCGCAGAAACTCAACCTGGTGGCCGCGTTGATCCGTGGCAAGAAGGTGGACAAGGCGCTGAACGATCTGACCTTCTCGAAGAAGCGGATCGCGCAGGACGTGAAGAAATGCCTTCAGTCCGCCGTGGCCAACGCCGAGAACAACCACAACCTCGATGTCGACGACCTGATCGTGGCCGAGGCCTATGTGGGCAAGAACCTCGTGATGAAACGCGGCCGTCCGCGCGCCCGTGGCCGGTTTGGCCGGATCATGAAGCCGTTCTCAGAAATCACCATCAAGGTGCGTGAAGTCGAGGAGCAAGCCTAATGGGTAACAAAGTCAATCCGATCGGCATGCGCCTGCAGGTGAACCGCACCTGGGACAGCCGCTGGTACGCCGACACCAAGGATTACGGTGATCTTCTGCTGGAAGACATCGCGATCCGTGATTTCATCAAGAAAGAGTGCAAGCAGGCCGGCATCAGCCGCGTGATCATCGAACGTCCGCACAAGAAGTGCCGCGTCACGGTGCACACCGCGCGCCCCGGCGTGATCATCGGCAAGAAAGGCGCCGATATCGAGACCCTGCGCAAGAAGCTGGCGGCGATGACCGACAGCGAACTGCACCTCAACATCGTCGAGGTCCGCAAGCCGGAACTGGACGCGGCCCTGGTGGGGGAAAGCATCGCCCAGCAGCTGGAGCGTCGTGTGTCGTTCCGCCGCGCGATGAAACGTGCCGTGCAGAACGCCATGCGCATGGGGGCCCTGGGTATCCGGGTCAACGTCGCGGGCCGCCTGGGCGGTGCCGAGATCGCACGGACCGAATGGTACCGCGAGGGCCGGGTTCCGCTGCACACGCTGCGTGCCGACATCGATTACGCCAATATCGAGGCCAGCACGCCCTACGGGATCATCGGCATCAAGGTCTGGATCTTCAAGGGCGAGATCATGGAACATGATCCGGCAGCCCGGGATCGCAAGGCGCAGGAACTTCAGGACGGCCCGGCACCTCGTGGTGCTGGTGGCGGCCGCCGCTGAGGAGGGATGAGAAATGCTTCAACCAAAGCGCACTAAATTCCGCAAGATGTTCAAAGGCCGGATCAAGGGCGAGGCCAAGGGCGGCTCTGATCTGAACTTTGGCACTTACGGCCTGAAAGCGACCACGCCCGAGCGCGTGACCGCCCGTCAGATCGAAGCGGCACGTCGTGCCATGACGCGTCACATGAAGCGTCAGGGCCGCGTCTGGATCCGGATTTTCCCGGACACGCCCGTAACCTCTAAGCCCGTCGAAGTTCGGATGGGTAAAGGTAAGGGCTCGGTCGATTTCTGGGCCTGCAAGGTCAAGCCCGGCCGCGTGATGTTCGAGATCGACGGCGTCGGCGAGGCGGTTGCCATGGAGGCCCTGCGCCTCGCGGCGATGAAACTGCCGGTCAAGACCCGCGTCGTCGTACGTGAGGATTGGTAACGTCATTCGCTCGCGAATGACGCCGGTGAAGAAAAAAGAACCCCCGTCGAGAATTCGGCGGGGGTTTTTCTTTGCTCCGGTGCGCGTGGGTTTTCACACACCCTACGGGAGGTCCCGGGGCAAGCCCGGGACGGGTGGAGCGATGCGATGTCAGCCGCCCAGGATGCCCCGCACCTGCCGCGCGTAGGCCTCATACGTCATCGTTGCCTTGTTGCCGGCGACCCCGTGGTAATAGCTGCGGCCCGAGGGGATCGGCAGGCCGGCCCAGATCCTGGCGAGGTTCAGCATGAATGTGTCCACGCTCATTTCGCCCGCCTTGACCTTCATCAGGCCTGCGTCGCCCAGCAACAGGTCGGCAAGTCGGTCCTGCACCGCGGGGCTGAACCGGGTGTTGGCGGGCAGGTCGAGGCGCGCGGCGGAGTGGCGCAGCGTGGGCGGGATGAACTGGTAGCGCCCGATGGCGTGGGGCTGGCCGGGGGTGGCCTCGATCCAATCGTAGATGTCCTGAAGGGTCATATCGGTGGGGCGGCGGGGTGGTTTCACCCGCGCGCCATGCTGGACGGCGTCATAGCCCGCGCGTCCGGCCTCGGCCCGGGCGATCAGGTCGCGCAGTCGGGCGGCCTTGGTGCCGCCGTGGCGCAGGGGCGCATCGAGGCGGCCGGGCAGGGCGGCGAATAGTCCGCCCTCGGCCCTGCCCACGAAGAGGCTGGCGGAGGATACGGCGTCACGGGGTCTCGACTGCATCGAGAAAAGCGGCTGACGCGCGGCGAAGAGGCTGCCGGTGGCCGGGTCCGCCGTAACGGGGCCGGCAAGGGCCAGGCCGACGCAGAGGCCGGACGCCGCGATGGTTCGGATCATGCTTGCCCCCTTCTGGTGCAGGGGCGTTATGCGGCACAGGCATGAAGAAATCCTTGCCTTCGGCCCATCGCGCGGTAAGACGCGGGGCATGGCTGATATCAAATCCCTCTTCGTGACCCGCCTTTACCGTGCTGCCCTGTCGGAGCATGGCCCCAAGATCGACTCTGACGAGATGGAGGCGTCCTGTTACGCCATCGCCGAGGATGACGAGGCGGGGCAGGAGTGGTGCGAGGAAAACGGGTATCCGGGCTATACCTCCTATGCCTCGCTGACCGACCTGCCGTGGCGGTTTCCGATATTCGCGGACCTCGTCAAATCGCTGGATGCGCATGTGGCGGCTTTTGCCGAAGACCTGGAGTTCGACCTGGACGGGCGGGAGCTGAAGCTGGAGGATATCTGGATCAACATCCTGCCCGAAGGCGGCACGCATTCATCGCATCTGCATCCGCATTCGGTGATTTCCGGCACGACCTACGTGGCGATGCCGGATGGCGCCAGCGCGCTGAAGCTGGAGGACCCGCGCTCGGCCCGGATGATGGCGGCGCCGGGGCGCAAGAAGGACGCGCGGGAAGAATTGCGGACCTTCATCTATGCCACGCCCGCGGTGGGCGACGTGCTGCTGTGGGAAAGCTGGCTGCGGCACGAGGTGCCGATGAACATGTCCGAGGACGAACGGATCAGCGTAAGCTTCAACTACGCCTGGGGCTGAGCGGTCAGACCACCGGTTCGGGGGGCAGCAGCACCGTTACGTATGACAAAACGTCGGTGCCGACGGCGGCGGGTCCGAGGGCGATGCTGCGCTCGAAATCCTCTCCGTCCTTGTTCAGCAGGATCTTGAGTTGCGTTTCGCTGCTGTCGGGGGCGTCTTCGGTCTCGACGCCGCGGATGACCGTGCCGGGGTCGATATCCGTCAGGTCCAGGACCAGTTCGTCCTCGGCGGGATCGAAGTCGTCCATGCGGACGACTTCGTCCGTATCCTCGAAGGGAGCGCCGCCGAAGCCCGGCGACTCGCCGGTCGGCCCGTTGAAGTCGAGCGTGAAGGAATCCGCGCCGTCGCCGCCTCTCAGGAACGCGCCGCCGCCTTCGCTGTAATACTCGATGTCGCTGATGTGGGTGATCGTATCGTTGCCATCTCCGCCCTCAACGATACTGGTATTGTCCACCGGGCTGCGCTGCACCGTGATGTCGTCATCGCCAGCGCCACCGATGAGGTTATAGCTGTTCACGCCGCTCAACACGTCGTCACCGGCGCCGCCCAGAATGTAGCCGTATTCGCCTTCGTGGTTGATGGTGTCGTTACCGTCCTCGCCCTGGATCAGCAGGCCATCCTGATCCAGCTGGGCAAGGTCGTCGCCGTCACCGGCCATAACCTGCAGCACGCCCGTGCCGGTTTCCGCGGCCGCATCGACATGCACATCTTTGATCGTGTCGTCGCCTTCGGTGCCGATCAGGTTTATGAAGGGCCGCAAGTCACCGCGTGGTTCTTCCTCGACGGTGAAGCCGGCTTCGGTCAGGATATCCTCGGGCTGGTCGCCCGGATCCGGCGTGCCCGGGTCTTCTTCTTCCGGGTCGGCGATGTCGGGCGTGTCCTCTTCGGTCGCTGTGCCGGAGTCACTGTCGTCGTCGACGAATTCATCGATCAGGAAGGCGGTCGCGCCAATACCCAGGAGTGAAAGAAGTGCTATGGTCAACATTGAAGCGCGCCCCCCGGCAACTCAACTATACGCCTATTGGATAGCAGGTTCTTCCCTGCGGGCAAAAGAAATGCGGGAAATTGACTGTTTCATCATGACCCATGCTGTGCCCCGCCGGTTTTTCCGACGGGGCCAGAGTGTCAGGCGGCAGGCTGGGGCCAGCTGAAGTCGGGGCGCAGGCCCTCATACACCGGGCGACCGTCATCGGGCTTGGCGTAACCTTTGCTTTCGTCCCAGAACGCGTGATACGTCGCATCGGGGAACGCGGCGTCGTCATAGCCCATGACGTTGGGCACGGCCACGCGGATACGTTTCTGCTTGTCGTCCAGCATCAGCGCGGCGCCGCAATCGGCGCAGGTGCAGAGCTCGAGCGGGCCGTCGGGATTGTCGGCATTGAAGGGCTGGCGGTTCATCGATCCGCCCTCGGCCTTGAGGTCGTCATGGTTGAAGAAGGCCACGTGGGTCGTGTGCTGGCCGGTGACGTTCTTGCAGACGTTGCAGTGGCACTCGTGATTGTCGATGGGTTCGGCGCTGGCGGTCACCTTGACGTGATCGCAGCCTCCGGAATACGGGCTGGACATGGGGTTCTCCTCCTCTTTCGTCGGGTGCTGATTGAGCGCACCCGATGCTTATCTGACGCGGGCGGAGCGGGGTCTGGCAAGATAGACCTTGGTGTTGCGGTGCCTTGTGTAGGGGGTGTTATGGTGTCACTTTCATGCCGGTCGGAAACGCTTGGTAAAGGGACACGTGCAATGCTGGATGATCATTACGTCGGCCCGGCGCGGGCGGGGTCGACCGCGCGGTGGCGGCGCCCATGAGCTGGGAAGAAAACAAGGACGTTCTTGCCGCGCAAAACGACTGGATCAATGCACAACTGAAGGCATGGCAGGTCGCATGGCATGACGCTTTCGATCGGGACGCCGCGCTGCTGGCGACCAGGGAGTTCGACCGGGACGATGTGTTGCCCGAAGACCTGTGTGCGGACGTTCGCCTGACCTTCGGTTTCTCGCAAGCGTCGGTCGAAACGCGAGCGCGCTGTTTTGCCCTGCTGCCCGAGGGGGCCGAGATGCACCGCCGGTTCGAGCATTACATGAGCGGCGCGCGTGAAACATTGGACGAGCCGGCCGCGCGGGACCTTCTGGTCGAGCTTGGCCGTGCCGCCGAGGCCTGCGAGCCGAACGAGGTGGTGAACTGGGGCGAGGTCGTGGTTATGGATCTCTCGGAGTTTCAGGCGAGCGATACATGGCGCAAGACGTCCAATATTGGGTGGCTCTTTGAGCGGTCGCTGTTCGATCCGCTTTCCGATGAGATGCTGCCGCGCGTGGCCGCGGAACTGTTCCTGGGCGAGCCGCTTTACGCTAGCTGTGGGAACCAGTTCGAGCTGCGTGACTGGGTGACCGGCGCGATGTTCCGGCCCGAACTGGACCGGGTGCGGACATTGTGCTTTCGCCTGTGGGACGGCGGCTGGCAGCCGCTTTTGTTCGGGGACGGCGTCATGTTGGTGCGCGATGACAGGCGTTGAGATCGGCTAACGCAATTTCCCCAAACTTTCCCTTGCCCTGAACCCGCACCTCCCTTATACGGCCCCAATCCAAGGGGTCCCCGCGTTTCGCGGGGATTCGTTTTTGAAATTCATCCACCGGGGAAACCGTGTGACCCTGAGCCATCGAGCAGGGGCCGGCCGGTGTTTTGAGAAGGGACGATGGCCATGAACGCCACCGAATTGCGTGACAAGACGCCGGACCAGCTTCGCGAGGAGCTGTCCAACCTGAAGAAAGAGCAGTTCAACCTGCGCTTTCAGGCAGCGACCGGGTCGCTGGAAAACCCTGCGCGGATCCGTTCGGTCCGTCGCGATGTGGCGCGGATCAAGACCGTGCTGAACGAAAAAGCCGCCTCGGCTGCTGAATAAGGAGAGCCTCGAATGCCCAAGCGTATCCTGCAAGGCGTCGTGACCTCCGACGCAAACGCCCAGACCGTCACCGTTTCGGTCGAGCGTCGCTTCAAGCACCCGGTGCTGCAGAAGACCATTCGTAAGTCCAAGAAGTACCGGGCTCACGATGAAAAGAACGCTTTCAAGGTCGGCGACCAAGTTCGCATCATCGAATGCGCGCCGAAATCGAAAACGAAACGCTGGGAGGTTCTTGAGGCCTAGGCCAAAGAACCTTTCGGTTTGATCGAAACCATGGGGCCAACACGCCGGAAAGGCTGACCCCTTAGGTCGGGAGAAACCTAATGATCCAGATGCAGACCAATCTGGATGTTGCTGACAACTCCGGCGCACGCCGGGTGCAGTGCATCAAGGTCCTGGGTGGTTCCAAGCGCAAATATGCGTCCGTGGGCGACATCATCGTCGTCTCGGTCAAGGAAGCCATCCCGCGCGGCCGCGTGAAGAAAGGTGACGTCCGCAAGGCCGTCGTCGTGCGCACCGCCAAAGAGATCCGCCGTGAAGACGGCACCGCCATCCGCTTTGACCGCAACGCTGCCGTGATCCTGAACAACGCAGGTGAGCCGGTGGGCACGCGTATCTTCGGGCCGGTGGTTCGTGAACTTCGCGCGAAGAACTTCATGAAGATCATCTCGCTCGCCCCGGAGGTGCTGTGACATGGCTGCCAAACTGAAAAAAGGCGACAAGGTCGTCGTCCTGTCCGGCAAGGACAAGGGCAAGGAAGGCACGATCACGTCTGTCGATCCCAAGGCCGGCAAGGCCGTGGTCGACGGTGTGAACATGGCCATCCGCCACACCCGCCAAAGCCAGCAAAGCCAGGGCGGACGTCTGCCCAAGGCGCTGCCGATCGACATCAGCAACCTGGCCTTTGTCGACGCCAACGGCAAACCCACCCGCGTCGGCTTCAAGATGGAAGGCGACAAGAAGGTGCGTTACGCCAAGACCACGGGGGACGTGATCGATGCTTGATACTGAAAATTACACCCCGCGTCTGCGCCAACAGTTCCGCGACACGATCAAGGCGGCGCTGAAGGAAGAGTTCGGCTATACCAACGACATGCAGATCCCGCGCCTGGACAAGATCGTACTGAACATCGGCTGCGGTGCCGAGGCGGTGAAGGATTCCAAGAAGGCCAAGTCGGCCCAGGAAGACCTGTCCACCATCGCCGGCCAGCATGCCGTGATCACGTCGGCCAAGAACTCGATCGCCGGCTTCCGTGTTCGTGAAGGCATGCCGCTGGGCGCCAAGGTGACCCTGCGTGGCAACCGCATGTACGAATTCCTCGACCGTCTGATCACCGTGGCCATGCCGCGGATCCGCGACTTCCGCGGTGTGTCGGGCAAGTCGTTCGATGGCCGCGGCAACTATGCCATGGGCATCAAGGAGCACATCGTTTTCCCAGAAATCAACTTCGACAAGGTCGACGAAGTCTGGGGGATCGACGTCATCATCGCAACCACGGCGCCGACCGACGCTGAAGCCAAGGCGCTGTTGAAGCATTTCAACATGCCTTTCACCAGCTAATCGCGAGGAATTTGAAACATGGCTAAGAAAGCAATGATCGAACGCGAGAAGAAGCGTCAGCGCCTGGTGAAGCAATACGCTGCCAAGCGGGCGTCTTTGAAAGCGATCATCAACGACCAGGAAAAGCCGATGGAAGAACGCTTCCGGGCCTCCCTGAAACTGGCGCAACTGCCGCGCAACAGCTCGGCCACCCGCCTTCATAACCGCTGCCAGCTGACCGGCCGGCCGCATGCCTATTACCGCAAGCTGAAGATCAGCCGGATCGCCCTGCGCGACCTTGGTTCGAGCGGTCAGCTGCCCGGTATGGTCAAGTCGAGCTGGTAAGGAGGGATATGAGATGAACGATCCTATCGGCGATATGCTCACCCGCCTGCGCAACGCGGGCATGCGTGGCAAGTCCACCGTCATGGTCCCCGCCTCCAAGATGCGCGTGCGCGTTCTGGAAGTGCTGGCCGACGAAGGCTACATCCGCGGGTTTGAGGACACCAAGGACGAGCGTGGCCATCCGGCCATCGAAGTGAGCCTGAAGTATTTCGAAGGCGCCCCCGTGATCCGCGAGATGAAGCGGGTCTCCAAGCCCGGCCGCCGGGTTTACATGGGCGTCGATGACATCCCCAGCGTCCGTCAGGGCTTGGGCGTGTCGATTGTCTCCACCTCCAAGGGTGTGATGTCGGACGCGAACGCGCGCAGCCAGAACGTTGGCGGCGAAGTGCTTTGCACGGTATTCTAAGGAGGCCCCTGTAATGTCTCGTATCGGTAAACAACCCGTGGCCCTGCCCGATGGCGTCACCGCCAGCGTGTCGGGCCAGACCATCGAGGTCAAAGGCCCCAAGGCGACCAAGAGCTTCACCGCGACCGACGATGTGTCGATCGAAGTGGGCGACGGCGCCATCACCGTGACGCCGCGCGGCAAGTCCAAGCGCGCGCGTCAGCAGTGGGGCATGACCCGCACCATCGTCGCGAACCTCGTGCACGGCTCGCGCGAGCCCTTCAAGCAAGAGCTCGAGATCCGCGGCGTGGGCTATCGTGCCCAGGTGCAGGGCAACATCCTGAAGCTGAACCTGGGCCTGAGCCACGACGTGGATTTTCAGGTTCCGGAAGGTGTGACTGTCACGGCGCCCAAGCCCACGGAACTGATCGTGGAAGGCCATGACAAGCAGCTCGTCGGACAGGTCGCGGCCAATATCCGCGACTGGCGGCGCCCTGAGCCCTACAAGGGCAAGGGCATCCGTTACAAGGACGAGTACATCTTCCAGAAGGAAGGCAAGAAGAAGTAAGGACGCGAGAAAATGGCAAACAGCAAGAGACAACTGTTCCAGAAACGCCGTATGCGCGTCCGGAGCAAACTTCGCAAGGTCAATGCCGGCCGTCCCCGTCTTTCGGTGCACCGTTCGTCCAAGAACATGAGCGTGCAGCTGATCGACGACGTGAACGGCACGACACTGGCCTCGGCCTCGACCCTGGAAAAGGATCTGGGCTTTGTCGGCAAGAACACGTTGGAAGCGGCGGCCAAGATCGGCGCGACCATCGCGGAACGCGCCAAGAAGGCAGGCGTGACCGAGGCGCAGTTCGACCGTGGTGGCTTCCTCTACCACGGCCGGATCAAGGCGCTGGCCGATGCCGCCCGCGAGGGTGGCCTGAAGATCTAGGTGGGATGAAATCCCACCCTGCGCGTCCTGCGTAGGGTGGGGCTTCGACCCACCCTGACGTTGCAGGCGGGTGATCCGCCTCGATGATCCGGACGCCGGTTGGCGGACTTGGATTGGGAAAATCAAAGGGCAGATGCCCGCAGAAAGGACGCCGCGTATGGCAAGAGATGACAACCGCCGTGGGGGTCGCGACCGCGACGAAACCCCGGAATTCGCCGATCGCCTGGTTGCGATCAACCGTGTTTCGAAAACCGTGAAGGGTGGTAAGCGCTTCGGCTTTGCCGCGCTGGTCGTCGTGGGCGACCAGAAGGGCCGTGTCGGGTTCGGCAAGGGCAAGGCCAAGGAGGTCCCCGAGGCCATCCGCAAGGCCACTGAGCAGGCCAAGCGCCAGATGATCCGCGTGCCGCTGCGCGAAGGCCGCACGCTGCACCACGACATGGAAGGCCGCTGGGGCGCCGGCAAGGTCGTCATGCGTACCGCGCCCACCGGTACCGGTATCATCGCCGGTGGTCCGATGCGGGCCGTGTTCGAGATGCTGGGCGTGCAGGACGTTGTTGCGAAGTCCACGGGCTCGCAGAACCCCTACAACATGATCCGCGCCACCCTGAACGGCCTGCAAAAGGAAAGCAGCCCGCGCATGGTCGCGCAGCGTCGCGGCAAGAAGGTCGCCGACATCCTGCCCAAGCGTGACGAGGCCCCGGCCGAGTCGTCCCACGTCGCAGAGGAGGCGTAAACCATGGCAAAGACCATCGTCGTCAAGCAGGTGGGAAGCCCCATCCGCCGCCCAGAGATCCAGCGCAAGACGCTGATCGGGCTGGGCCTGAACAAGATGCACAAGACCCGCGAGCTGGAAGACACGCCGTCGGTCCGTGGCATGATCAACAAGATCCCGCACCTCGTGGAGATCGTTGAAGAGAAGGGGTGAGGCCCTGGGTGGGTTTTCACCCACCCTACGAGCCCGGTGGGGTGAAACCCCACCCTACGGAATTGGCACCCCGGTCAGAGATGGCCGGGGTGTTTTCGTTTTGGCGCTGTTAACCTTTGTTGAGCAAAGGTTAACGGGTGTCGTTTTTTGCGCCTTGCTGCGCGGAACCGTTTTCTTGAAAAGAAAACGGAGCGGAAACTTTTGAAGTTTCCGAAAGCGCGGTCAGGGGGGCGGACCCGACTACGCTTTTCCGGGAGATGGAAACACCAGCGGGTTTGCGGAACTGTTAACGCTGCGGTCCGTGCTAGCCGATCAGCGCACAGCCCAGCGTCTGGCGCAGCGCCTCGGTCAACTCGTCCACCGTGTCGGTCGCCACGTACATGCCGCCTGTCTGGTCCGAGATGCAACGGGCGATGGAGGAGCCGTCGGTATAGATCCCGGCCTCGGGGCTGTCCCAAGCGAAAGGGTCGGCCACCACGCGGAAGCCGATCACATGGACCGTGAGATTGGCGGAGGTGGCGGCGAGGTCGGCCCCCAAAGCACAGGGACGGCCGCCGCAGGTCTCGTTGCCGTCGGTGACCAGCACGATGATGCCCGGTGTGGTGGTGTGGTTCAGCACGCGGGCGGCCTCGGCCACGGCCTCTGTCAGGGGGGTGAGGCCGATCGGGTCCATCAGGTCGATGGCTTCGATGATGGGTTGGGCGGCGTCCGCGACGGGGGGAAACTTGAGGTTGATGCCGTCGCAGGAGCCTTCGGGGCCGGGGCCGTAGGTCAAGAGGCCCACGCGACGCACCGGCGCGATATCCGGCAGGGCGCGGCGCAGGGCGGTGCGGGCGTCCTCGATCCGGGTGGGGGCGGTCTGGTCGAAGCCGAGCTCGGCCATGGAGGCCGAGCCGTCGAAAACCAGCATCGCGTCGCGGCTGCACTCCTGCGCCACGGCACGCGGCGCCACCGGCAGCGCAGAGGCCAGTACGGTTAACGTTGTCAGCAGGGCGCGTTTCATATTCAGATGAGATATCGCGGCGGGTTCGAAATCAAGCCTGACCCTTTTGAGGAGACAAAGGATGTTCGTTAAAACGTTGGAAGACGTGATTGGTACAGAGGACCACGCCAAGGGCGAGACCTTTGAAAGCAGGCGGCTTTTGCTGGCCCGCGACGACCTGGGTTATTCGTTTCACGACACGATCGTGAAGGCCGGGACGGTGCAACTCCTGGAATACAAGGAGCACATCGAGGTCAATTACTGCATCGAGGGCAAAGGCGAGGTGGAGAACGAGACCACGGGCGAGATCTGGCCGCTGGAGCCTGGCGTGATGTACGTGCTGGACCAGAACGATCCGCATATCGTGCGGGCGGAGACGAATCTGCGGTTCATCTGCATCTTCACGCCTGCGCTGACGGGGCGCGAGGATCAGAACAAGGCCGAGACGGCGCCCGACCCGGAGTGACCGATGACGTCAGTCACAGAGGCGCGTATAGCTTTCGCGGGCGTAGTCGTAGCGCGGAGCGATGTCGTAGGGCGAGGTGTAACCGTCTGATTTGTCACGCGGTTCGCAGGTGTCGTCGCCCAGGGGGCAATTCGGTGTGATCTCGGTGCGGGACACCTGGCAGTAGACCTGTTCGCGCACCTGTGGCGCAAGGGCGGTGTCCTGGCCCAGGTTCATGTCCGTCAGGTCGACGAGGTGCCCCGCCTTACGCCCGATACCACGGGTCTCGAAGGTGAGCGGCTTCGTCAGGCGCAAGCTCCGCTGGTCGGCGAACCGCTCTTCTTCGCTGTCCCAGGCGGTGCCGTAATCGAAGCGGAGCCGGAAGGTACCGGGGGGCACGAGCACGCGAAAGAACGTGCCGCCGCGGATGTAGGCGGCAAGGGCCGGTTCATCGGTCTCCGTGTTTGTGAGGGTGACGACAAAATCCGCGCCGGACGCGGTTTTCACTTGCAGGGGAAAGACCAGGGGCAGGCCCGTGCGGTTCCACATCAGGCCCGGGTCGGGACGGTCGGAGGCCAGTGCGGCCAGGGGCAACAGGGCCAGAAGGGCGAGAACGAGACGCATGGGGGTAATGTAGTCCCGGCCGGCGCGCAGGGCAAAGGCAAGCCGCGCGCCAAGGGTTAAAGAGGCCGCGACTCGCCAAAACGGCACGTCGGTCTCGCGTCGGTATCCGGGCGGTATCGCGACGGTGCGACTTTCGCGGAATGCGGGCGTTAAGGCATCGTGCGCCGGCGCGCCCGAGGGGTGAACGCGGCGTTAGGGCATCGTGCGCTGGTCCGCCGGAGGGGTGAACGCGGCGTTGACGCATCGTGCGCGCAACACCGCCCGCGCCCGCGTCACCGGCCCGGTGTCTGCTTTTCGCCGATGTCCCAGAACACGCCCGCCATCACCCGCAGCGCATCCTGGCAGACGGATTTCAGGACGTGTTCGTTGGGCGCGTGTTGCGAGCAGCCGCGATAGGAGTGCGGGACCCAGATCGTGGGCACCTCGAGGATATCGGTGAAGCTGTCGTTGGGCAGGGAACCGGCGAGGTTGGGCAGGACGTGCAGCTCGCCCGACGTCTCGCGGATCGACTGGCCGACGAATTGCGCCCAGGGGTGCGTGGGGTCCAGCCGGGTGGCGGCGAAAAAGCCACGGTCGTGAGGGCGGATCTGGACGCGGTCGAAGCCGTGCGCGTCGAGGTGGCGGCGCAGGGCGGGGACCACATCCTGAGGATCGGTGCCGACGACGAAACGCAGCTGGCAGGTGGCCCGCGCCCAGCCGGAGATCGCGTTGACCGGCGCGTCGGGCACGCCCGAGACCATGGCGAGGACGGCAAAGCTGTTCCAGCCGAAGACACGCTCGGCGGGGGTCAGGCTTTCCTCGCCCCAGTCGGGATCGACGTTGGGACCTTCGCCGCCTTGCACGGGCAGGTCGCGCAGGGCGTCTCGGACAGTATCTGTCAGGCTGTCAGGGCGCCATTCGGGCACCTTGATCTGGCCGCGCGCGTCGGTGATGCAGGCCAGCGCGTGGGCGAGGATCATTGCCGGGTCCGCCAGCAGGCCGCCCCAGTTGCCGGAATGGTGCGCGCCCTCGTGGGTTTCGACCACGAGGTCGAAGGTGGTGCCGCCGCGCGAGCCCATGAACATGGTGGGCACCTCGGGTTGCAGGCGCGGGCCGTCCGAAGCGATCAGAACGTCCGCCGTCAGCCGGTCCTTGTAGGTGCGGAAGATCTCGGGCAGGCCGACCGAGCCGACCTCCTCGCTCATCTCGATGACGATGCGGGTGTTGAAACCGAGGCGGCCGCGCGCCGCGAGGACGGATTCAAGCGCGGCGATGTTGATCAGGTGCTGGCTCTTGTTGTCGGCGGTGCCGCGCCCGTAAAGGCGGTCGCCTTTTTCGGTGATCTCCCAGGGCTGTAGGCCTTCGCGCCACATGCCCTCCTGGCCCAGCACGGTGTCGCCGTGGCCATAGGTCAGGACCGTGGGCAGGTCGTCACCCTCGACCCGTTCGCCCAGCAAAAGAGGCCCACCCTTGGGGTTGGGGTTGTCGACGATCTCGCAGTCAAAGCCCATCGCCTCCAGCCGGGGCAGCATCGCCTCGACAAGGTAGCGCTGCGCCTCGGCGCGGGCCTCGGGGGCGGGGTTCTGGCTTTCGCTGCGGAAGGCCACGAGGGTCGCCAGGTCGGACTGGAACGTGCCGGCGTCGAAATACTCGGTGGCGTTGGTGATGGCGGTGTCGCGGGTCATTCAGTGTCTTCCAGTACTGCGTCACCCCAGGGTGACATGATTTCGGTACATCCCGTGTTCACGGCATCATGGCGCATGACGCCGGCGGGACAGGCAAAGGCATAGGGCAGAACGGTGCGCCGGGTGGTCTGCACCGGCATCACCTGTTCGATGGCCGACAGAACCGAGGCGGGCAGCGTGTCGTCGGCGATGGCGGTGCCGCCGCCCGAGACGTCGATGCGGGGGGCGTGAAATGCGCCCTCGATATCCATGCCGCGGTCGGCGATGAACGAGGCCATCTGAGAAACCGCCGAGACGATCTTGCGCCCGCCCGAGGCGCCGAGCGCGAAATGGCGCGGGCCCTGGTGGCCGAGGATCGGGCAGACATTCATCAGGCAGGCCTTGTCCGGGGCCAGCGAGTTGGGTTTGCCCTGTTCGGGGTCGAACCACATGATGCCGTTGTTCATCAGAAGGCCGGTCGAGGGCGAGACCACGCGGCTGCCGAAGATCGACAGCAGGGTCTGGGTGTTGGCGACCATGTTGCCGGCGCGGTCGACGACCGAGAAATGCGTGGTGCAGCCGGGCGCCTCGGGCACTTCGCCGGTGTCGCCCATCTTGCCCAGACGCTCGGCATAGGCGCGGTCAAGGGCGCTTGCATAGGCCGGGAAGGCGCGCTCGGGGGTCGAAAGGTCCTGATCCGTGAGTTGCTCCATCACGCGGGCGAAAGTGGGACCGGCCGTTAGGCCGGGCATGACGTAAAAGAGCGCGTCGCGGTAGGGCACGCGTTGCGCCTCCCCCATCCAGGCGCGGTAGCCCGCAAGGTCGCCCGTGGCGAGGCTGCCGCCCTTGGCCTGAACGTCGCCCGCAAGGGCCCGGGCGATATCGCCGTCGTAGAAGCTGCGCGGGCCGCCGCGGGCCAGCGCCTCCAGCATGTCGGCCATGGCGGTCTGGTCGAGCCGGTTGTCGGGGATCGCGGTCCAGCCCGAGCCCTTGGGCCAGGTGCCGTCATCGAGAAAGAGCGCGGCGGCGTCGGGGTCGGCGGCGAGGTTGCGCGCGACGGACGCAATCACGAGCGCGGCGTACCAGTCGACCAGCATCCCCTCGCGGGCGTGGGCGATGGCGGGGGCCAGGAGATCGGCCCAGGGCAAGCGGCCCCATCTTTCATGGGCCTGGCCGATGCCGTCCACGACGCCGGGCACGGCGATGGCTTTGGGGCCTTCGACATTGCGGTCCTCGACGACCCGTTCCCAGGGGAAAAGGTCGCCGGCCTTGCCTTCGCCGGACAGGGGATAGTCGGCCACATCGAGCGCCTTTGGAGAGCGCATCCCGAAATTGATCGCCACGGCCTCGCCGGTGTCGGCGCGCCAGTGGAGCGCCGCGCCGCCGCCGGCGGGGCCGCTCATCCACGGTTCCAGTACGCCGATGGCGAACGAAGTGGCCACGGCGGCATCGACCGCATCGCCGCCCGCGCGCAGGGCTTCGGCGCCCGCCTCGGCGGCAAGGCGGTGCTGGGCGGCGACCACGCCGCCGGGGGTTTCGATGACGTGCTTGGCGACCGTTTGCGTTCGGGACAATGCGCTCATGCGGCGCCCTTTTCATACATCGGGCTTTCGGGGTCGTGCAGGTGGCATTCGACCAGCCCCGACTCGGTTTGCAGGGGCCGGGGTGCCTGCGCCGCGCAATGCGGCGTGGCGTGCGGGCAGCGCGGGTGGAAGGCGCAGCCCGAGGGCGGATCGATGGGGTTGGGATAGGCGGTGCCGAGCGAGGTTTCGGGCACGCCCTGCGTCGGGTCGGGCGTCAGGACCGAGCTGAGCAGCGCCTGGGTGTAGGGGTGGCGGGGGCGCTCGAAGAGGTCGGCCACCGGAGCCTCTTCGACGATGCGGCCGAGATACATCACCGCAACGCGGGTGGCGAGGTGTTCGACCACCGCGAGATCATGCGAGATGAAGAGATAGGTCAGCCCGAAGTCACGGCGCAGATCGGCCAGCAGGTTGAGGATCTGGCTTTGCACCGACACGTCCAGCGCCGAAGTGGGCTCGTCACAGATGACGATCTCGGGCTTCATCACCAGCGCGCGGGCGATGGCCACGCGCTGACGCTGGCCGCCCGACATCTGGCTGGGATAGGTGTTGATGACGCGGGCGGGCAGGCCCACGATGTCGAGGATCTCCTCGACCGCCTTGCGCTGGCTGGCGGCGTCGCCGATGCGGTGCACCCGCAAGGGCAGCGAGATCAGGTCGTAGATCGACTTGCGCGGGTTGAGCGAGGAATAGGGATCCTGGAAGATCGGCTGAAGCCGTCCGGCCAACGCGCGCCGGTCAAGATCCTGCATGTTCTCGCCTTCGACCAGTACCTCGCCATCGGTCGGTTTTTCGAGACCGAGCAGCAGCTTGGCGAGGGTGGACTTGCCGCAGCCGGATTCGCCGACAAGGCCCAGCACCTCGCCCTTGCGGATCGAAAGCGTGACGTCGTTGACCGCCGAGAGCGGCTTGCGCTTGCCGAAAAGGCCCTGCTTGACGCTGTAGGTCTTCTTGACGTGATCGAGGGTGAGGATGTCGCTCATGCGGCGTCTCCTTCCTTGGAGAGAGCGCCATCGGCGTGGACGCAGCGAAAGTCGTGGTTGTCGGTGCCGCGCAGGGGGATGGCCTCGCGGCAGGCGGGCACGGCATGGGGACAGCGGGTGCGGAAGGCGCAGCCGGTGACGTCGCCCACCAGCGAGGGCACGATGCCGGGAATTGTGCCGAGCGCCGCGCCGCGTTCGGTCTTGCCCGGTTGCGGGATGCAGCGCAGCAGGCCGCGGGTATAGGGGTGGCTGGGCGTGGCGAAGACGGCCTCGGCCGGGCCGGTTTCGACCAGTTCGCCGGCATACATCACCGCCACCTTGTCGGCCACGCGCGCCACGACGCCAAGATCGTGGGTGATCAGGATCATCGCCATGTTCATCTCGCGCGTGAGATCCACCAGAAGGCGCAGTATCTGGGCCTGGATGGTCACGTCGAGCGCGGTGGTGGGTTCGTCCGCGATCAGCAGGTCGGGCTCGCACATCAGGGCCATCGCGATCATCACGCGTTGCCGCAACCCGCCCGACAACTGGTGCGGATATTGCGACAGGCGGCTTTCGGCGGCGGTGATGCCGACCTTTTCCAAAAGCTCCACGGCACGGGCGCGGGCCTTGGCCTTGCTGACATCGCGGTGCAGCAGCAGGGTTTCCATAAGCTGGTCACCGATGGTGTAGGCCGGGTTGAGCGAGGTCATCGGCTCCTGGAAGATCATGGCGATGCGGTTTCCGCGCAGGTCGCGCATGACCCGATTGCCGGCCTTCAGGAGGTCGATGTCGTCATAGCGGATCTCGTCCGCCGAGCGTTTGATCGACTTGCCCAGAAGGCCCATCACCGCGAGCGAGGTCAGCGACTTGCCCGAGCCGCTTTCGCCGACGATCGACAGCGTCTCGCCGCGCTTCATCTCGAAGTCGATGCCGCGCACCGCGTGCAGCGTGCCGCTGCCGGTGGGGATGTCGAGCGTGAGGTTCTTTACGGAAAGGAGTGTGTCGGTCATGTCGTCAGCTCCGTCCTTCGGGGGCGGTGACGTCGCGCAGGCCGTCGCCCATCAGGTTGATCGCCAGCACGAGCGCAAAGAGCACGGCGCCGGGGATCAGCACCAGCCACGGCTCGAACAGCATCATGTTCTTGCCCTCGGACACCATCAGGCCCCAGGACGGGATCGGCGGCTGGACGCCCAGGCCGAGGAAGCTGAGCGCGGCTTCCAGCAGGATGGCGTGGGCCATTTCCAGCGTCACGATGACGATAAGGTTGTTGAACACGTTGGGCATGATCTCGGTCAGGACGATGCGCGGGGTCGAGGCGCCGATCACCTGTGCGGCGGCCACGTAATCGCGCCGGCTGATCTGCAGCGTCGAGGCGCGCATGACCACCGCGAAACGGTCCCACAGCAGGAGGCCCAGCACGCAGATCACCACGGTGAGCGAGCCGCCCAGGATGGCCACCACCGCCAGCGCCACCAGCACGACCGGCATGGCGAGGCGCACGTTGATGAGGAAGGTCACGACGGTGTCGACCTTGCCGCCGAAATAGCCGGCGGCGACGCCCATCGCGGTGCCGATGAAGCCCGAGATAAGCGCCGCGACCGCGCCGATCAGCAGCGACACGCGGGCGCCGTAGATCAGCCGCGACAGGTAGTCCCGGCCCAGGTGGTCGGTGCCCAGGGGATGTTCCCACGTGCCGCCCATGAAGACCGGGGGGACCATGCGTTTCATCAGGCTTTGGGCGTAGGGATCGTGCGGGGCCAGCAGCGGCGCGAAGATCGCCACCAGTACCAGCAGGCCCACGACGACCATGCCGAAGATCAGCCCCCGGTGGGACAGGGCGCGGGCCTTGAGCATCTGGCGGGGGGAGGGCCCCTGGATTTCGCGCGAGAGTGGATCGGTCGTATCGGTCACGTCAGGCACTCCGCATTCTGGGGTCCAGCCAGGCGTTCAGGACGTCGGCGAGGAAGGTGAAGACGATGTAGAACATCGAGAAGACGAGGATCAGCGCCTGCACGGTGGGCAGGTCGTTTCGGGCGATGCTTTCCCACGCGAGATAGCCCGCGCCGTGCAGCGCGAAGACGCTTTCGACCACGATGGAGCCGCCCAGCATGAAGCCCATCTGCACGGCGGCGAGGCTGACCACGGGGATGATGGCGTTGCGCAGCGCGTGCTTGAAGAGCACGCGGGATTCGCCCGCGCCCTTGGCCCGCGCGGTGCGGATATAGTCGGAGTTCAGCACGTCGAGCATCCCGGCGCGCGTCAGGCGCATGATGGCGGGCATGGCGTAATAGCCCAGCACGATGGTGGGCATGATGAAGTGCCGCCAGCTGTCGGCGCCCGAGGGCGGCAGCATACCCAGCTGGATCGCGAAGATCACGATCAGGATCAGGCCGAACCAGAAGGACGGCATCGCCTGGCCCGCGACCGACAGGAAGAGCGCCACGCGGTCGATGATCGAGTTGGGGCGGATCGCCGCGACCACGCCCAGCGGCACGGCGGTGATTAGGGCAAAGAGGATGCCGCAGACGCCCAGGGTCATGGTGACCTGGAGGCGCTCGGCAATCAGGCTGGCGACGGGCAGCTTGAAGTAATAGCTTTCGCCGAAATCCCCCTGAAGCGCCGAGAACAGCCAGTCGCCGTATTGCACCAGCATCGGGCGGTCGAAGCCGTAGAGGCGGCGCAGCGCCTCGACGTCCTCGCCGCTGGCGGTTTCCCCGGCCAGCGCCGCGGCGGGATCGCCGGACAGAAACAGCAGCGAGAAGCTGATGAAGCTGACCGTGACAGCGACCAGCACCGCCAGTCCGAGACGTTTCAGTATGAATGTGAGCATGGCGGACCTTTTGCGTGACGCGCCGGATGCGCGTTGCGGGGAAAGGGAAAGCTTGGCTTGAAGGTCGGGCGGGCGAGGGGCCGGGGCCGGCCCCTCGCCTTGGGCTGTATCAGTTCCAGCTCATGTCGACGAAGCGCAGCACCTCGTCGGGCGTGGGCGTGTAGGCGACTTCATTTTTAAACACGTAGTTGGTGTTGTAGGTGAACATCGGCGCCCAGTAGGCCTCTTCGGTGATGCGCTGCAGGGCCTTCGTGTAGTACTCCACCCGCTCGTCCGGGTCGGTCGAGCTGTCGGCGATGTCCAGCCATTCGAGTACCTGGTCGTCGCGCGTGCTGTCGAGCGAGCCGTGCTTGAAGAACTGGCTGACCATGGCCGAGGCGTCGTTGATCGAGTAGCTGCCCCAGGTCTGGAACGAGATCGGCACCTCGCCCTTCATGTTGAGTTCGCGCAGGGCGGAATATTGCAGCATGTTGAAGTTGGTCTGGATGCCAACGGCGTTCAGGTACGAGGTGATCGCCTCGGCGTACTGACGGTCGCGATAGGCGTAGAAATCGACGGTGAAGCCATCGGGATATCCCGCCTCTGCCAGCAGTTCCTCGGCCTTTTCGGGGTCGTACTCGTACTCGGTCACGTCTTGGTTGCAGCCGAACTGGCTGGGGAAGCAGGGGGTGTAGACCACCTTGGACGCGCCTTGCAGCAACGCATCGACCAGTTCCTGGCGGTTGATGGCGTAGTTGACGGCCTCGCGCACCAGCTTGTTGGTGAACGGGTTTTCGCCCGAGCGGCCGGCGGCATCCATCTGCAGGTAGCCCACGCGCATGGTGGATTCATTGGCGACGGTGAACTGGTCCATCGTGGCCAGCTTGTTGGCCTGGTCGGCGGGCACCTGCCAGATCAGGTCGAGCGAACCGGAGAAAAGCTCGGCCATCTGGGTGTTCACGTCCGGAATGGTGCGGATGTCGATCTTTTCGATCTCGGGCTGACCCTTGGGGCTGTCGTGGTAGTTCTCGTTGGCCTCGAGCACGAAATGCTGGCCAGGCGTGACCTCGACCGCCTTGTAGGGGCCGGTGCCGACGGGCTTGAGCCCCATGCCGGAGGGGCCGGCCTCGGCGTAATATTCATCGGGGTACATCGAGACCGGGCCGGACAGAAACTCGATCGCCGCCGGGAACTTGTCCTTGAGGTTGATGCGGACGGTGTACTCGTCGATCTTCTCGGCCGATTCCATCCAGTTGACGTTGCGCTGGGTCTTCACGCCGCTTTCTTCCTTGGCGACGAAGTTGACCGTGTAGACCACGTCATCGGCGTTGAACGCCTCGCCGTTGTGGAAGGTGACGCCCTCGCGCAGCTTGAATTCCAGCGTGGTGTCGTCGATCCACTCCCAGTCGGTGGCGAGGTTGCCGACATATTCGTTGGTTTCGGGGTCGCGGTAGATCAGCCCGTCCCAGATGGCGCGTTGCAGCACGACACCCTCGCGCGACGAGTTGAAGTAGCTGTCGACGTTCTCCAGCTCCTTGGTGAAGGCGACGTTGAGCGTGCCCGAGGCCTTGTCGGCGAGGGCAGGCATGGCCACGCCGGCCGCCAGGACCGAGGCGAGGAGGGTGGTTGTGGTTTTTCCGAGCATGGGGACTCCCTGTTGCGTTATGGCAGTTATCATTATTTGATATTGCCGATTGTTATTTGATGAGTATAGCAATGGTGTGCGGGTTGACGTCAAGAGCCGGGTGTATCCGGCCAGGCAGGTACAGCCGCAGCGGGAGGAAAAGCATGGAAAAGAAGCGGGATAGCCTTTACGCCAGCACGCTGGCACGGGGGCTGCAGATCCTGCGGGCGTTCGACGAATCACACGTCGCGCTGTCGCTCACGGACCTGGTGGTGCGCACCGGCCTGGAGAAGAGCGCGGTGCAGCGGATGGCGCACACGCTGCACGTGGAGGGGATGCTGGAGCGCGACCCGAAATCGCGCCTGTACCGCCCGAGCCACGCGTGGCTGGAGCTGGCCTATGCCTATTACTGGTCCGACCCGGTGATCGCCCGTGCCCTGCCCAAGCTGATCGAGTTCAGCCGCGCGAGGGGCGAGACGGTGAACCTGGCGCAGATCTCGGGGGATCACATCATCTATTCGCTGCGGCTGCCCAACCAGCGGACGCATTTCGCCGCCAGTATCGTGGGGCGGCGGCTGCCGGCGCTGAACACCGCCTCGGGGCGGGTGATGCTGGCCACGAGGAGCGACGCCGAGATCGAGGCGGCCTGTGCCACCTGGCCGCTGGCGCAGGGCACGGAAAAGACCGTAATGGACCGTGCCGAGATCGCCCGCAGCATCAAGGCGGCGCGGACGGACGGGTACTGCATCACGCGCGACCAGATGCTGTTGAACGAAATCAGCCTGGCCGCCCCGGTGCGGGGCAACGAGGGCCATGCCCATGCGGCGGTGCAGGTGTCGATCTCTGGCATCACGTTCGACGAAAGGCAGGTGCTGGAGCAGTTCCTGCCGCATGTCCTGGACACGGCGGCGGGCATACTGGGCTGAGCCTGGCGCGGACGCGCCCGGCGCCCTGCGCCCGCCGCTCTTCGCCCTGTGCGGCCGGACCGGGCCGGATTAAGCCTTCCTTCACCGCAGCACGTTAAGACGTGGACGGTGCAGCACCGGGCCGGCCAGCGATGCGCCGCTTGCCCGCGCGCGTTGCGAACGCGGAGAAATTCGGGCGATGGCGACGATCCATGACCTGATCGAGGTCACCAGTATCAGTGCGAACACGACCTATTCGACCGCGGATGGGACGCTTCTTGGCGTGGTGGACGGCGCCAGCGGGACGGACCTGAACGACGGGGAGTTCGATGAGGGCGACCTGATCGCCATCGGTGGGACGACCTATACCATCGACTTGATCCAGGAGCCGTCGTCCTCGGGCAGTTTCCTGTGCGGCGACGGCAGCACGAGCGCCTTCGGCCCGCAGCACGAAGACAACCTCGACGTGATGTTCCTGACCGTGTCGAGCGGGGGCATGACGCGGTATTTCCTCCTGCCCAACGACAGTTATGGCGATCTGAATGTCCAGTCGGTGACGACCGGCGGGATCACCGATGTGGGCGGCAGCGACGCGGCGGTGATCGGCACCACAAACGACGCCGTGAACGTCGTCTGCTTTGCAGCGGGCACGCGGATCGCGGCGGTGTCGCCGGAGGCGGAGATTGCCGTGGAGGCGCTGGCGGCGGGAGACCTGGTGCTGACCGCCGACCACGGACCGCAGCCGGTGCGGGCCATCGAGCGTCACGCGCTGAGCGCCGCGACGCTGGCGCGCAACCCGCATGTGCGCCCGATCCGCATCGCGACGGGGGCGCTGGGGCCGGGGCTGCCGGTGGAGGACCTGCTGGTGTCGCCGCAGCATCGCATCCTCGTCCGCTCGAAAATCGCGCACCGCATGTTCGGCCAGACCGAGGTGCTGTTGCCGGCCAAGCTCCTGCTGGGCGTCGCGGGGGTCACCGTGGACATGCGCGAGGGAGGAGTCGAGTATTACCATGTGGTGATGGACCGGCACGAGGTGCTGCGGGCCAACGGGATCGGCGCCGAGAGCCTGTATCGCGGGCAGGAAGCGATGAAGGCGCTGAAGACTGCGCAAAGCGCCGGTCTGGCCATGCCCGGTGCCGGTCCGATCGCCGGGCAGGACGTTCCGGCGCGGCTGTTCGTGAAGGGCGGGCGCGGGCGGCGGCTGGTGGATCGGCATGTGAAGAACCACCGCGCGTTCGGCTGAAGGAGGCGGTGGCGTGCTTGTCACCCGGCGCACGGTGGGGTTTCACCCGACGGGCGGTGGGGCTTAACGCGACGGGCGGTGGGTTTTCACCCGACGGGCGGTGGGTTTTCACCCACCCTACGGGGACTTGTCGGGTTTCGAGGCAATGACGCCAAAATCGCGCGACGAGGAGCCGTCGCCGGCGATGGAAAAGTAGCCTTCGGCCGCAAGTCCGCGCTTCAGCAGTTCGCGCACGGTGGCGGCGCGGCTGGGCATGTGGGACTTGAAACGCCAGTCGTCCAGCGCCTTTAGCTCCTCTTCGGAGATCATGACTTGCAGTCTTTCCAGTCGTTTAGAGCCGGAATCGGGCATGAGGTGCTCCACCACGGGATGTCAGGCCGAAGACCATTCGGAAGATGCACTGATACCAGATTGCGCACCTTGGATTCAACAGCTTACTCATAATGAGTGTGTTGAGTGGCGTGAGCATTATAGGGCAGTGAAATCGTTATGATATATTGAGCTGGTCCTTATATGATGACGTATGACAACGCGATCCTACACACAGACCTTTCGACCTGATCCCGACCTTTCGAACGCGGCCGGCGAGTTGGGGGGTATGACCGACCCCGCACCGGCCAGCGCGCGCGACCTCGCGAAAGCGCCCGGATCGGCGTGGCGCGTCCTGGTGGTCGAGGACGACGTTCTGATCCGCACCGATATCGAGGGGACGCTCGATGATGGCGGCTTTGCCGTGGTGGGCGCGCCCACCGATCTGAAATCGGCCATGACCTTTGTCGAGACGCGGTCGCGGCTGATCGACTGCGCGTTGATCGACGTCGATCTGGGCGGGCACAGCTGTCGCCCGCTGGTGGCGGCGATGGAGAAGCTGCGCATTCCCTACCTGCTGGTGACCGCGCATAGCGAGGATACGGTGCGCGACATGGGCTATACCGGGCCGGTCGTGGAAAAACCGTTCACCGCGCGCGAGCTTTCGGCCTGCCTGTCGAACCTCGTGTCGCGCAAGCCGCAAGAGGCCTGACAGGCGCGGGGCGGGCAGGACGACCAAGCCCCCTTGATCGACCGGCGCAACGGGTCTATACGCCCCCGGTGGTCAGACATGACCCGATTCACATGAACCAAGACATGCCGTGGTTGGCCCCATCGCTTCGGGGGTCACATCCGGCTTAGGAGAAGCGATATGAAACTGCATGAACTGCGCGACAACGAAGGCGCGACCAAACGCAAGAAACGCGTGGGCCGTGGCCCCGGTTCCGGCATGGGCAAGACCGCCGGCCGTGGTATCAAGGGTCAGAAATCCCGTTCGGGCGTGGCGATCAACGGCTATGAAGGCGGCCAGATGCCGCTGTATCAACGGCTGCCCAAGCGCGGCTTCAACAAGCCCAACCGCAAGAAATTCGCCGTCGTGAACCTGGGGATGATCCAGAAGTTCATCGACGCCAAGAAGATCGACGCCGGCCAGACCATCACCGAGGACACGCTGGTGGAAAGCGGGCTGGTGCGCCGCAAGCTGGATGGCATCCGCGTTCTGGCCAAGGGCGAAGTCACCGCGAAGCTGACGCTGGACGTCACCGGTGCCTCGAAATCGGCGGTCGACGCGGTCGAGAAAGCCGGTGGTTCGCTGACCGTGGCGAGCGCAAAGGCGGCTGAATAAGAGGTTGTGAGCGGGCGTCCCGCCCCTTACATACACCCCTAGTTTTCCTTATAAACGCCGCCTGGCCGGAAAACGGCTTGGGCGGCGTTTGCATAAAAAAGAGATCCGCATGGTATCTGCAGCAGAACAAATGGCGGCGAACACGAGCTGGTCCGCCCTGGGCAAGGCCACCGAGCTTCGCAAGCGCATCTTCTTCACCATCGGCCTGCTTATCGTCTACCGGATCGGGACGTATATCCCGGTGCCGGGCATCGACGGGGCAGAGCTGCGCAACTTCATGGAAGGCGCGGCGTCGTCGATCGGCGGGATGCTGTCGATGTTCACCGGCGGGGCGCTGGGTCGGATGGGTGTCTTCGCGCTGGGGATCATGCCCTATATCTCGGCCTCGATCATCGTGCAGCTGATGACGGCGATGGTGCCGGCGCTGGAACAGCTGAAGAAAGAGGGCGAGCAGGGCCGCAAGAAGATCAACCAGTACACGCGCTATGGCACGGTGTTCCTGGCCACGCTGCAATCCTATGGCCTGGCCGCGTCGTTGCAGGCCGGCGACCTGGCGTCGAACCCCGGGTTCTTCTTTATCGCAAGCTGCATGATCACGCTGGTCGGGGGCACGATGTTCCTGATGTGGCTGGGCGAGCAGATCACCGCGCGGGGCGTGGGCAACGGTATTTCGCTGATCATCTTCGTGGGCATCATCGCCGAAGTGCCCGCCGCGCTGGCGCAGTTCTTTGCCAGCGGGCGGTCGGGCGCGATCAGCCCGGCGGTGATCATCGGGGTGATCGTGATGGTCGTGGCGACGATCGCCTTCGTGGTGTTCATGGAGCGCAGCCTGCGCAAGATCCACATCCAGTATCCGCGCCGCCAGGTGGGGATGAAGGTCTATGACGGTGGCTCCAGCCACCTGCCCGTGAAGGTGAACCCGGCGGGCGTGATCCCGGCGATCTTTGCCTCGTCGCTGCTGCTGTTGCCGGCCACGGTCAGCACGTTCTCGGGCAGCGACACGGGGCCGTTCATGTCGACCCTGCTGGCCTATTTCGGACCCGGGCAGCCGCTGTACCTGGTGTTCTTCACGGCGATGATCGTGTTCTTCGCCTATTTCTACACATACAACGTGGCGTTCAAGCCCGATGACGTGGCCGACAACCTGAAGAACCAGAACGGGTTCGTGCCCGGCATCCGGCCCGGCAAGAAGACGGCGGAATACCTGGAATACGTGGTGACGCGAGTCCTGGTGCTGGGGTCGGCTTACCTTGCGGCAGTTTGTCTCCTTCCGGAGATCCTGCGTGGACAGTTCGCCATACCTTTCTATTTTGGCGGCACTTCGGTCCTGATCGTGGTATCGGTGACCATGGACACGATCCAGCAGGTCCAGTCGCATCTTCTGGCGCACCAGTACGAGGGCCTGATCGAGAAGTCGCAGCTAAGCGGCAAGGGCCGTAAACGGTCACGCAGAAAAGGGACAGGACGTCGATGAATATCATACTTCTCGGACCGCCGGGGGCCGGTAAAGGCACGCAAGCACATATCCTGGTCGAAGAGCGGGGCATGACCCAGCTCAGCACCGGCGACATGCTGCGCGAGGCCAAGGACAGCGGCACCGAGATGGGCAAGGTCGTGGCCGACGTGATGGCCCGTGGCGACCTTGTGACGGACGAGATCGTGATCGGCCTGATCCGCGAGAAGATCAACGGCGAGAATGGCGGCGGCTTCATCTTCGACGGCTTTCCGCGCACGCTGGCCCAGGCTGATGCGCTGGCAGAACTGCTGTCGGAGACTGGCCAGACTCTGGACGCGGTGGTCGAGATGCGGGTGGATGACGAGGCGCTGGTGCAGCGTATCACCGCGCGGTCGACCTGCGGCAATTGCGGCGCGGTCTATAACGACATCACGAAGCCCTGGCCCGCGGATGGCAAGTGCGCCAATTGCGGCTCGACCGAGGTCAAGCGGCGGTCGGACGACAACGAGGACAGCCTCAAACAGCGGCTGATGGAATACTACAAGAAAACCTCGCCGCTGATCGGGTATTACTACGCCAAGGGCGACCTGGAGACGATCGACGGGCTGGGCGAAATCGACGAGGTCAAGGCCCGCATCGCGGGGGCGCTCAAGGGCTGAACGCCATCTGCGCGGCCCTGCTGAAGAGCCTTTATTCCTTGGGTTTTCGCCGACAGGCACAATTCTCTTGACAGAGGGTTGACGCCTCGGGCGTTTGCTTCTAGACGACACCATCTCTGACGAGAACATGATTCCCGCGCGGGTCGCGCCCGCCCGAGAATCGATCACCTGAATTCAGCTGCGGCCCGAAGCAATCGCCTCGGGCCTACGTTGTGAAAAAAGGGTCTGGCGTTACGGACCCGCAACGAAAGGACATGACACGTGGCACGTATCGCCGGCGTTAACATCCCGACCCACAAACGGGTCCCGATCGCCCTGACCTACATCACCGGAATCGGCCAATCCTCGGCCAAGGCCATCTGCGAGGCCGTCAATATCGACCTGACCCGCCGGGTCAACGAGCTGAGCGACACCGAAGTGGTCGCCATGCGCGAGCATATCGACGCCAACTACATGGTCGAAGGCGACCTGCGCCGCGAAGTGCAGATGAACATCAAGCGCCTGATGGACCTTGGCTGCTACCGCGGCCTGCGCCATCGCCGCAACCTTCCCGTCCGCGGTCAGCGCACGCATACCAATGCGCGCACCCGCAAAGGCCCGGCGAAACCCATCGCCGGCAAGAAGAAGTAAGGGAGGGCAGAACCAATGGCACGAGATACCCGCCGGACCAAGAAAAAGGTCTCGAAGAACATCGCCACGGGCGTGGCGCATGTGAACAGCTCGTTCAACAACACCAAGATCCTGATCTCGGACGTGCAGGGCAACGCGATTGCGTGGTCCTCGGCCGGCACGATGGGCTTCAAGGGGTCGCGCAAGTCGACGCCCTATGCCGCCCAGATGGCCGCCGAAGATGCCGGCCGCAAGGCGCAGGAACATGGCATGAAGACGCTGGAAGTCGAAGTGCAGGGGCCCGGTTCGGGCCGCGAGAGCGCCCTGCGCGCCCTGGCTGCCGTCGGCTTCAACATCACGTCCATTCGCGACGTGACGCCGATTGCCCACAATGGTTGCCGCCCGCCGAAGCGTCGCCGGGTCTAAGACCGATTTTTTGGGTGGGGCCGCGTGAATTTTCACGGCCCCATTCCGTTATTTTGAAACCTCGAGCGTCTCGGAGGCCTGTGGACATGGGGCCGGGGACAAGGATGGAGGGACCGCATGATCCATAAGAACTGGGCAGAATTGATCAAGCCGACGCAGCTTGAGGTGAAGCCGGGCAACGACCCGCTGCGCCAGGCGACCGTCGTGGCGGAACCGCTGGAGCGCGGCTTTGGCCTGACCATGGGCAACGCGCTGCGCCGCGTGCTGTTGTCGAGCCTTCAGGGCGCGGCGATTACATCCGTGCAGATCGACAACGTGCTGCACGAGTTTTCCAGCATCGCCGGTGTCCGTGAAGACGTGACAGATGTCGTGCTGAACCTCAAGGGTGTCGCGATCCGCATGGATGTCGAGGGGCCCAAGCGCCTGTCGATCTCGGCCAAGGGGCCGGGCGTGGTGACCGCCGGCGATATCGCCGACAGCGCGGGCATCGAGATCCTGAACAAGGAACACGTGATCTGCCACCTCGATGAAGGCGCGGACCTGTTCATGGAACTGACCGTGAACCAGGGCAAGGGTTATGTCGCCGCCGACAAGAACAAGCCGGAAGACGCGCCCATCGGCCTGATTGCCATCGACGCGATCTATTCGCCGGTCGTGAAGGTCAGCTATGACGTGCAGCCCACCCGCGAGGGCCAGGTGCTGGATTATGACAAGCTGACCATGAAGCTGACCACGGACGGGTCGATCACGCCCGAGGACGCCGTGGCCTTTGCCGCGCGCATCCTGCAGGACCAGCTGTCGATCTTCGTGAACTTCGAAGAGCCGGAGAGCGCGCAGCGCCAGGACGACGACGACGGGCTGGAGTTCAACCCGCTTCTGCTGAAGAAGGTGGACGAGCTGGAACTGTCGGTGCGGTCGGCCAACTGCCTGAAGAACGACAACATCGTCTATATCGGCGATCTGATCCAGAAGACCGAAGCCGAGATGCTGCGCACGCCGAACTTCGGCCGCAAGTCGTTGAACGAGATCAAGGAAGTGCTGTCGGGCATGGGCCTGCACCTTGGCATGGATGTCGAGGACTGGCCGCCGGACAACATCGAGGATCTGGCGAAGAAGTTCGAGGATCAATTTTAAGAAGGTGGGGTGAAACCCCACCCTACGGATTGCCCGCCCCGGGGCGGGTAATTTTCGGGTGACGCGCCGCTTTTCAAGCGGTGCTTGCCCCAAGGAGAGCCGGTGACACGCATCGCCGGTCGGACAAAGCAAAACCGCCCGTAGAGGGCACCAATTGGAGTAAGACACATGCGTCACGCACGAGGCTATCGCCGCCTGAACCGCACCCACGAGCACCGCAAGGCGCTGTGGGCGAACATGGCCGGCTCGCTGATTGAACACGAACAGATCAAGACCACCCTGCCGAAAGCCAAGGAGCTGAAGCGCGTGGTGGAAAAGCTGGTCACGCTGGGCAAGCGCGGGGACGTTCACGCCCGCCGCCAGGCCGCCGCGCAACTGAAGCAGGACATGCATGTCGCCAAGCTGTTTGACGTGCTGGGCCCGCGCTACAAGGAGCGCCAGGGCGGGTATGTCCGCGTGCTGAAGGCCGGCTTCCGCTATGGTGACATGGCGCCGATGGCGATCATCGAATTCGTCGAGCGCGACCGCGACGCCAAGGGTGCGGCCGACAAGGCCCGCGTCGCCGCCGAGGACATGGACGGGGACGACGAGGCATAAGCCCCGTTTCCCTTGACTGAAACAGAAACGCCGCCGGGAATGCCCGGCGGCGTTTTTTCGTTCCCGAAGGGGCCCCGGTCAGGCGCTTTCGAGCTCTTTCTTGACCAGCTTCTCGATCTCGTCGACGGGATGGCCCGCGAGGTTCTTGGGGATCTCACTGACCACCTTGGACGTGACCTCCTTGTGCATGTCGTCGCGCAGGTGGCCCAGCACCTTGGGCGCGGCGACGAGGATCAGGCGGTCGAATTCCCCCTTGTGCGCCGCGGCGTAGAGGATGTCCGACAGGTCCGACGCGAAGCGCTCCTTCTGCAGTTCGTGCCAGTCGGTGTCGTCCAGGGCCGACATCTGCTGCACCCCGGTGTCCTGCATCCGGCCGGGGCGGTTGGCCGATTGCTCGATATCCGAGGGGTTTTCCTGTTCCTCGGTGTCCATGACCTCGAAGTTGGGGTCCTGGTGGTCGGTGAGGTTACGCAGGAAGAGCGCTTTTTCGCTGTCGGTCACCACGACCCAGGTGCCTCGCTTGAGTTCAGTCATCGCGTTTCTCCTTGCCGGTGCCGTGATGGCCGCCGAGATTGCCTTCGCCCTTTTCGTCTTCCTTGGTGACGCGGGTCGCGCCGGCATCCTCGCTTTTTGTCCGCTTCAGCGAGTCGCGGGTGCCGACCTTGCGTTCCAGGTTGCCCTGGGCGCGGCCTTGCTGGTCGGGGGTGGGGACGTCGTCGACGAATTCTTCGGTTTCGCTTTTGCCGTCCTTCGATCTGTATCTCTCTGCCATGGTGGTACCTCCTGTCAGGAAAACGCCGGGTGGGGCGGGGGGTTCCATCGGGTGGTGCGGGCTGTGAGGACGGCAGCGAGGGGCCAGCCCCTCGCGCTCCCCGGGATATTTCTGGCCAGAGGAAAAGCAGGGGGGCGCCTGTCTTGTCGTGCTTGCATCAAGGGCGCGGCGGGCGCATATCGTGGAGCATGGTGAGATGGATCTTTGGCCTTATCCTCTGCGCGACGCTGGCGGTGCCGGCGGGGGCGGAAGTGCGCGTGCCCGAGAGCCGGGGCGAGATCAGCATGGGCTTCGTGCCTGTTGTCAAGACGGCCGCCCCCGCGGTGGTGAACATCTATGCGCGGCGGGTGGTGAACACGCGGGCGAGCCCGTTCCGGGGCGATCCGTTCTTCGACGAGTTCTTTCGCGATTTCGGCGGGCCGAGGCAGCGGGTGGAGAACTCGCTGGGGTCGGGTGTGATCCTGAGCGCGGACGGGATCGTGGTGTCGAACTACCACGTGGTGGGGATGGCCACGGACATCCGCGTGGTTCTGAACGACCGGCGGGAATTCGAGGCGCGGGTGCTATTGGCCGACGAGGAGAGCGACCTTGCGGTGCTGAAGCTGGACGGCGCGGAAGGGATGCCGGCGCTGGAGCTGCGCGACAGCGATACGGTCGAGGTGGGCGAGCTGGTGCTGGCGATCGGCAACCCCTTTGGCGTGGGCCAGACGGTGACCAGCGGGATCGTGTCGGGGCTGGCGCGGTCGGGCGCGGCCACGGGCAACGCGCGGGGCTATTTCATCCAGACCGACGCGCCGATCAACCCGGGCAATTCGGGCGGGGCGCTGGTGGACATAGAGGGCCGGCTGGTGGGGATCAACACGCGGATCCTGAGCCGGTCGGGCGGGTCGAACGGGATCGGCTTTGCGATTCCAGCGGCGCTGGTGGCGCAGTTCGTGGCGCAGGCAGAGGCCGGCAACACCGCGTTCGAACGGCCCTGGGCGGGGATCAGCGGCCAGCCGGTGACGGCGGACATGGCCGAAGGGATGGGCCTGAACGTGCCCGGCGGGATCATCATTTCGCAGCTGCATCCCGCGAGCCCCTTTGCCGAGGCCGGATTCGAGGCGGGCGACGTGATCACGGCGGTGGACGGGCAGGCGGTGAATGCCGCGCCGGAGATGATTTACCGGATGTCGGTGGCCGGGATTGGCGGCGAGACGCGGGTGACGCGGGTGCGCGACGGGGAAGCCGAGGACGTGGTCCTGCGGCTGGGACGCGCGCCGGAGGTGCCGCCGCGGGAGGTGACCGAGACGGGCGCGCGGAGCGTCATCCCCGGGATGACGGTCGGCAACATCAACCCGGCCGTCATTGCCGAACTGGGCCTGCCGCTGATGGCGGAGGGCGTCGTGGTGCTGACGCCGGGGCGCGCGGGGCTGCGGGCCGGGTTGCGGCAGGGGGACATATTGCGCGGGATCAACGGCGTGACCGTCGAGGAGCCCGGCATGGTGGAGCCTCTTCTGGAGGCGAGCGGGCGCTGGCTGAGCCTGGACGT